>NZ_CP011479.1:4109107-4475714 GCF_001011155.1 Hoeflea sp. IMCC20628 | reverse complement strand
AATCATTCTGGGTATAACCATACAGAGCGATGAGTTGCTCATAGCCCTGGGCTTCTTCCAGCGCATTCAGGTCAGCGCGCTGCACATTCTCGACAATGGCAATTTCAAGCGCCGTCTTGTCATCCACATCGCGCACGATGACCGGGATTTCCACCAGTCCGGCCATCTGCGCTGCCCGCCAACGGCGTTCACCGGCAATGATTTCAAAGCGGCCCGCTTCGGCGGTGCGCACCATAACCGGCTGCACAATGCCATGTTGACGGATCGAGCGCGCCAGATCCTCGAGATCCGCAGGATCAAATGTCCGCCGGGGATTGCGCGGGTTGCGGCTGACATGTTCAATTGGCACGAACCGGTCCGCAGAAATTGTGGGTGTTGTCTGGGCAGCAGAGGGCTGATCAATTTCGCCGATCAGCGCTGCCAAGCCGCGTCCAAGACGCTTTTTCGAAACATCTTCTGCCATAGTGTTTTCCATTCTTGCGCCTGTTCCCCGGTGAATCAGGCGGCCTTGCGGTTACGTTCGCGCTGGATGACTTCGGAAGCCAATTGAAGATAGGCCTGGCTTCCGGAGCACTTCAAATCATAGAGGATTGCCGGTTTGCCATAGGATGGCGCTTCGGAAACCCGGACATTTCTCGGAATCAGCGTCCTGTAAACCTTGTCGCCAAGATGCGCCCGGACATCGGCCACCACCTGATGCGCAAGATTATTGCGTGGATCATACATGGTCATCACGATGCCCTGAATATCCAGGGTTGGATTGAGCGAATCGCGGACCTGCTCGACCGTCTCAAGCAACTGGCTCAAACCCTCGAGCGCAAAGAATTCGCACTGCAGAGGAACCAGAATCGAATGGGCGGCGGCCATCGCGTTCATCGTCAAAAGATTGAGTGATGGTGGGCAATCTATCAGCACGTAATTATAGCGGCGGGCATCTTCTGCCTGAAGCGCTTTTCGCAGCCGGAAAACCCTGTCCGACATGCCGGCAATCTCCATCTCCACACCGAGCAAATCCATGGTCGAGGGAATGATGCTCAGATGCGGTACAGATGTCTGCATTACTGTTTCGCTGACCGAGGCGTTATGGGTCAGCAAATCATAAGCTGACACTCCGCGGTCCTTGCGGTCGATGCCCAAACCTGTGCTGGCATTGCCCTGCGGGTCGATATCGACGATCAACACCTCTTCGCCTATCGCTGCCAATGCTGTGGCGAGATTAATGGCGGTGGTGGTTTTGCCTACACCACCCTTTTGATTGGCAATGGTGATGATCCGGTTCTTTGAAAGTTGCATCAAGAAGGGTCCACGGCCTGATTTTGCTTGGAAAGATTGCTGATTTGCAGGATCGCCGATCCATCCTGCGCCAGACTATGATGTTCTATCAGATCAAAAGCCCAAAGGTCACGCGCTGATCGCACTTCTTCAGGGTAATCCAGTCCTTTATGGAACCACATCTCGACATTCGGGTTGTCCAGCGCAATCGGCCAGGCATAGGTCAACAAATCCGGCAGAGATGCGAGCGCCCGTGCTGAAATGGCGTCCACATTATCAAGTTCCGGAGCCTTCGCTTCCACGCGCATCGGATGAACGCTGGCTCTTGCGCCGGTTTTCAGAATCACCTGACGAAGAAAAGCCGCCTTTTTGTTGTTGCTCTCCACCAGATGGACCCATCCCGCATTCTGCTCTGCCAGGCAAATAGCGGTGACCAGGCCCGGAAAGCCAGCACCGCTGCCCATATCGACCCAGGTCAGCGGTTTTGGCTGAAGCCGATAGAGTTGTAGACTGTCAAGAACGTGCCGCTGCCACAGCACCGGCAGTGTGTGGGGTGAGATCAGATTGAACGATCCCTGCCATTTGCGCACGAGATCTGCATAGTCCTGCAACCGATCCCATGTTTCACGTGAAACAAATTCGGAATTCGGAAAAAAGCCTTCAACAGGCAAACTCTTAGGCATATCAAGCAATCTCTCTCGCTGCCGGCCCATTCTGACCTTTACGCAGATGCGCAAGAATCAAAGCGACAGCAGCCGGGGTCATTCCTTCGATCCGTTCTGCGTGCCCGATTGACGGTGGTCGAACCGAATCCAGCTTTTGCCGTAGTTCCTTCGATAGGCCGGATAGATTATCATATTGAAACCAATCCGGTATCAAGCGGGTCTCATCTCGTTTCTGATTATCGATATCCTGTTTCTGACGGGTCATGTAAACCGCATAGATCGCATCGATCGCCGCTGCAGTCAGGATCTGACGATTATGCCTGCCGAGATCTGGCCATATGCTGATCAGATCAGCCACGCCCACATTGGGATAAGACAACAATTGGAAGGCAGAACGGCGAATTCCATCCTGGTTCAAAGCCAGACCATGTGCCTTGGCCTCGTTTGGTGACAGGTTTCGGGTTTTCAGATCATCCAAACATTCCGCTAACGAATCAAAATACGCCTCGTACCTGGCAATGCGCAAATCAGATGCACATCCAAGCGCGATTGCCTTCGGAGTGAGGCGCAGCTCTGCATTGTCGGCCCGAAGTGAGAGACGGTATTCAGCCCTGGAGGTAAACATCCGGTAGGGTTCACTGACCCCCTTGGTCGTAAGATCATCTACCATCACACCAATATAGGAGTCTGTCCGGCTGAACAGACAGACTGGTCGGGATTGAACCTTCAAGGCCGCATTCAAACCGGCAACCAGCCCCTGGGCAGCAGCCTCTTCATAGCCGGTTGTCCCATTGATCTGGCCGGCCAGATAAAGACCGCTGATCCGGCGAGTCTCCAGGGCTTGGCTCAGTTCCCGCGGATCCACATGATCGTATTCGATCGCATAGCCAGGCTGAACGATTTTCACCGAAGCCAGACCCGGGATGGTACGAATGAAAGCTTCCTGAACATCCTCCGGCAGGGAGGTGGAGATACCATTGGGGTAAACGGTTGAATCATCGAGCCCTTCCGGCTCCAGAAAAATCTGATGACCATCTCTCTCACCGAACCGGACAATCTTGTCCTCGATTGAAGGGCAATAACGCGGTCCGACACCTTCAATTTGACCGGAATACATCGCCGAGCGGTGAATATTGTCCTGAATAATCTTGTGGGTGGCCTGGGTCGTACGGGTAATGCCGCACCGAACTTGCCGAACCTCGATCTTGTCTGTCATGAAAGAGAACGGGACCGGTTCAGCATCAGCTTCTTGCCATTCGACCAGTGACCAATCAATGGTATCACCGTCAAGCCGCGCCGGGGTTCCAGTTTTCAATCGCCCGAGCTTAAAGCCCGCCCGCTCCAATGTGCCCGACAATCCCAGCGAAGGATCTTCATTCATCCTCCCGGCCGGAATTTTATGATCTCCAATATGAATGAGGCCGCGAAGAAAAGTGCCTGTTGTCAAGACCGCTGCAGAGCAGGTGACCACGCGTCCATCTTTCAAGCGAACTCCGGACAAAACCTCTCCGGTCAGTTCGAGATCATCCACTTCGCCTTCGATAATATCCAGGTTGGGCGTTTCCGTCAGAAGCTTCTGTATCGCCTGCCTGTAGAGTTTTCGGTCCGCCTGGGTGCGTGGACCCCACACGGCTGGCCCTTTACGGCGATTGAGCATACGGAATTGAATTCCGGACAGGTCGGCGGCAACGCCCATCAATCCGTCCATTGCATCTATTTCACGTACAAGGTGCCCCTTGCCCAAGCCACCAATCGCTGGATTGCAGGACATAGTTCCGATGGTATCAAACTTGTGGGTCACCAGTGCGGTTCTGGCGCCAAGGCGTGCTGAAGCGGAAGCAGCTTCACTGCCTGCGTGTCCACCGCCGATCACAACGACATCATAAATCATGAGCTATCTCCGGAAGGAGCCTGTTTTGGGCATATGCCCATCGATGTCAAGGGAATACGTTTCACGTGAAACAACAAGACCGCAGGAATCACACCGCATTCGAGACAAAAGATGTTTCACGTGAATCACGAGCCTACTTGCAGTCCAAATGTTCCACGTGAATCATTTGCCTACGCAGAACTCTGAAAAAATTACACCGAGCAGATCTTCCACATCTATCCTGCCTGTGATTCTGCCAAGCGCTGTCGCAGCAAATCGCAGATGTTCAGAGCGGACTTCAATCGGAGCTGCTGCATCGTCGAGCGCAAGACCTAGTTCCTTCCTGCATCTTTGCAAAAGCGAAACATGACGTTCCCGGCTGGGTAGGCCCTCCCCGGAATCCAGGTCGAGAATGGAGAGCCGCCCGGAAATTTTGGCCACGAGCTCATCCAGGCCCATCCCGGATTTGCTGGAAATAGCTAAACCCGCATCTATTGTAGGGAGCATATCATCTCCCACCAAATCCAGCTTGGAAAAGACAGGCACTGTTTTGTCGTTCACACCCACAGGGAATGGGTTTTCAGTATCGATACAGCTAAGGTCGTGAATGTCCAGAACCAGGTCAGCATTCTCAGCTGTCATCCTGCTGCGACGTATGCCTTCAAGTTCAACTGAATTTTCAGTTTCGCGCAGACCTGCGGTGTCCTGAAGCACGACGAGGTGACCACCAATATCCAGCCGGACTTCTATGACATCCCGGGTCGTACCCGGCGATTCGGACACAATTGCAACGTCACGTCCAGCCAAAGCATTCAGCAGTGAAGATTTACCGACATTTGGTGGGCCGACGAGCGCAATTCGGAATCCTTCACGGACGATCTCACCATGGCGCGCTTTCTCGAGGTGTTGAGATATTTCATGCGCGACCAAAACCATATCCGGCCAGATTTTGTCTGCCACTGAACCAGGAATATCTTCTTCATCGGAAAAATCGAGTTCCGCCTCTATCATGGCGCGAGCATGGGTCAAACGTTTGGCCCAACCGTCATACATGATCTGCAGGGAACCATCGGTCTGACTGAGTGCTTGTCGGCGCTGGCTCTCGGTTTCGGCGCGGATCAAGTCTGACAGACCTTCAACCGCCGTCAGATCCATACGGCCGTTCTCGAAAGCCCTTCGAGTGTACTCACCAGCCTCGGCTGGACGAAAGCCCTCAAGCCCCGACAGGGCCCCAAGCACAGCCGCGATAGATGCGCGGCTGCCATGGATCTGCAATTCTGCGACATCCTCGCCCGTAAAGGAACCTGGACCTGGAAAATAGAGAATTATACCGCGATCAAGGACCAAACCATTGCTGTCCCGTATCACGCTCAACTGTGCGCTACGCGGAGGCGGAAGTGAACCTGTTAACGTTTCGAGTCCGAATCGAACACCAGGGCCAGATATCCGGATGACAGCAACACCCGATGGTGGGTGTCCTGTCGAAAGAGCGAAGATGGTATCCCGCATATTCATACCGGTGTCGAATCGAATCCGATGATTCTAAGCTTCCTCAGGTATTCATTGAATCGAAAAAGTCGCTGTTGGTCTTGGTCTGCTTGAGTTTGTCGATCAGGAACTCGATCGCATCGGTTGTTCCCATCGGTGCCAGAATACGGCGCAGAACAAAGATCTTCTGCAGATCCTGCTTTGGAACCAGAAGGTCTTCCTTGCGGGTGCCGGACTTGAGAATATCCATTGACGGGAAAATTCTCTTGTCTGCAACTTTGCGGTCAAGAACGATTTCCGAGTTACCGGTGCCCTTGAACTCCTCAAAGATCACTTCATCCATCCGCGATCCGGTATCAATCAAGGCGGTGGCGATGATAGTCAGCGAGCCACCTTCCTCGATGTTACGCGCAGCACCAAAAAAGCGCTTCGGACGCTGCAGGGCGTTGGCATCCACACCACCGGTCAAAACCTTGCCTGATGACGGCACGACGGTGTTGTAGGCACGGCCAAGACGGGTGATTGAATCGAGCAGAATGACCACATCCCGACCGTGTTCAACCAGACGCTTTGCCTTCTCGATCACCATCTCGGCTACCTGGACGTGACGAACAGCGGGTTCATCGAAGGTCGATGCCACCACTTCGCCCTTGACCGAGCGCTGCATGTCGGTGACTTCCTCAGGCCGTTCATCAATCAACAGCACGATCAGATAGCAATCGGGATGATTTGCGGTGATCGAGTGGGCGATATTCTGCAACAGCACGGTTTTACCGGTGCGGGGCGGCGCAACAATCAGGCCACGCTGGCCCTTGCCGATCGGCGCTACCAGATCGATCACCCGTGCGGATATGTCCTTGGTCGTCGGATTCTCGACCTCCATCTTGAACCGCTCATCTGGATATAGCGGTGTCAGATTGTCGAAATGCACCTTGTGGCGGATCTTTTCAGGATCCTCGAAATTGATCGTATTGACCTTGAGCAGAGCGAAATAGCGCTCGCCTTCCTTGGGTCCGCGAATCGGACCTTCGACGGTATCGCCGGTCTTCAACGAGAAGCGACGGATTTGCGATGGCGAAATGTAGATATCATCCGGGCCAGGCAGATAGTTGGCATTGGCTGACCGCATGAAGCCAAAACCATCCTGCAGCAGTTCGACGACACCCTCACCAATAATCTCGACATCCTGTGCCGCGAGCTGTTTGAGGATCGCAAACATCAGTTCCTGCTTGCGCAAGACACTGGCGTTCTCGACTTCGACTGATTCGGCAAACGCCAACAGATCGGTAGCGGACTTGTTCTTGAGCTCTTGAAGCTTCATTTCCTGCATGGGAAATCCAAATTCTGTATTTAATAGTATGGGAAGCGGCGGGCATTATGGGATCCGGCTTGGGAAGCCGGCCAGACTGATACTGGCGCCCGCCTTGAAGACGTTGTTTGTTAGATAGCGATTCACGTGAAACGCCGCAAGCCCCGTTATGCAGCAAAATGGGCCCAATCAGGCTAAGTCTCGATAAATATCGGTCAGATCAGGCGAATGGCTTGATAATCACCATGATCACCACGACGATCATCAGCACGGTCGGGATCTCATTGGCCATCCGCCATTGCCGAGCTGTCCAGGCGTTTTCGCCTTTGGCAAAGCGCCGCGCAGACCGGCTGAGAAGAACGTGAAACACGGTCAGTCCAACCACCGCGGCCAGTTTCACCCACAGCCAGATCCCAAGAAATCCGAAACCGCTCCAGGCCAGCCAAAGACCCGTCACCCAGGAAACCATCATTGCGGGTGTCATGATCACCTTGACCAGACGCTGCTCCATCACCTCGAAGGTGACTGCTGGCTCGCTCCCGGTAGCCGCATCCGCATGATAGACGAACAGACGCGGCAGATAGAACAAACCAACCATCCAGGAAATCACTGCAACGACATGCAACACCTTGATCCAGCCATATAGCCAATCCGGATCAAACCACCAGGCCGCCCCCGCCAGAGCCACCACGATGGAAATCGACAGATAGGCCTTGGCACTGGCTTTGCTGCCTTCAACGGCACTTGTTGCGCTGTCGTGTGTCACAGCTTCTCAGCGCCCCTGACCCGGTTCATCAAACGCGTGACATTTTCCGGATCCGCCTGCGGCGTGATTCCGTGTCCCAGATTGAAAATCAGCGGTCCATTCCCCAGTGTTTCAAGAACCTCGTCAACGCCCCGGTCGAGCGCTTCACCGCCTGCGACCATCAACAACGGGTCGAGATTGCCTTGGACAGCCCCGCCCTTCTGGATCTCACGCGCCAGACCGGACGGGACCGTCCAGTCAAGGCCAACGCAGTCAATCCCGGTCAAAGCCCGATAGTTTTGCAGCATGGCACCAGCGCCCTTGGCAAAACCGATAATTGGAACACCGGGTCTTTCCGCACGAATCCTGTCGACCATCCGCTTCATCGGACCAACAGCGAAATCTGCAAAGTCCCGCTCGCCCAGCACGCCGGCCCAGGAATCGAAAATCTGCACTGCATCGGCACCCGCATCGATCTGGGCGATCAGATAGTCAGCTGAAATTTCCGACAGCAGATTGAGCAGCATCATGAATTCTTCGGGATGCTGCATGGCAAATAGCCGCGCCGGCGCCTGATCAGGTGTTCCGCGCCCGGCGATCATGTAGGTCGCCACAGTCCAGGGCGCGCCGCAAAAACCCAGCAGCGTGGTTTCAGGCGGAAGTTCCGCGCGCAACCGCCGCACCGTTTCGTAGACCGGAGCCAGATGGGCGTGCATCCCGGACGCATCAAGCGAGGCAATCGCTTCAGGCGAAATCGGATCCATCAATGGCCCGGTTCCCTCGACAAAGCGCACATTGCGGTCAAGCGCATCGGGAATGACGAGGATGTCTGAAAACAGGATTGCCGCATCAAAGCCAAACCGGCGGATCGGCTGCATCGTCACCTCGACAGCCAGATCCGGTGTGTAGCACACATCGAGAAATCCCTTGGCTGTGGCACGTGTGGCCCGGTACTCGGGCAAATATCTCCCTGCCTGTCGCATCAGCCAGAGAGGTGGCGGAAACACTGTCTCCCCAGCCAGTACCTTCATCACCTTACGATCACTCGGATTTGTCATCCACCACTTCCTTAAAACAAATCCTATTTGAAAAGGATTCTGATTCTATGAGTCTGTGTTTTACGGGGATTGGACTCTGTCCACAGTCTATCCACAGGTTGATCCTATAAACTGTGCCATTCCGGAAGGCCAATCGGATTTCATCGCTTCTCCGGGTCGCCCCAATTAAATCCAATTGATTCAGGCGTTGTCGGAGAATGTTAATGGCCAATCGGATTTCTCCGTAAGATGGTTATCCCCTATATGCCAAAATCATTCCCGAATTCTGTCCCGCGTTTGGCCATTGTGGACAAACCCCGAGGTTATCCCTTGCAATCTGGAGGTCGGGACCCTTACCTCGAGCCTGTCCCCGGTTATCAACACCCCTCGGAGAATAATGTGGAGCAGAGCAAAAATTACTTCCATCTGCATCTGATATCGGACTCTACGGGAGAGACTCTGATGGCCGCCGGTCGTGCTGCGGCCGCGCAGTTCCAGGGCGCGCAGGCACTTGAGCATGTCTATCCACTGATTCGCACCCGCAAGCAGTTGTTTGCAGTACTCGACGCCATAGATGGTGCGCCGGGGATTGTGCTCTACACCATAGTCGACGCCGAGCTCTCCTCGATCATCGAACTGAAATGCCGCGACATGGGACTTCCAAGCGTCTCGGTGCTCGAGCCGGTCATCAATGTGTTCCAGTCCTATCTCGGCGCTCCGTCACGTCGCCGCGTCGGGGCGCAACACGCCATGGGCGAAGAGTATTTCAAGCGAATCGACGCGCTGAATTTTACGCTTGATCACGACGACGGCCAGTTGCCCGCAGATTTTGACGAAGCCGATCTGGTAATCCTCGGCATCAGCCGCACATCGAAAACCCCGACAAGCATCTACATTGCCAATCGCGGCATCAAGACCGCGAATATACCGATCGTGCATGGAGTGCCGCTTCCCGATGGCCTGGTTACAGCAACAAAACCCCTTGTGGTGGGCCTCATTGCCTCTGTAGATCGAATCGCCCAGGTTCGCCGCAACCGGGTTTTGGGTTCGACCACCGGTTACCAGGGGGAGCATTACACTGATCGCGCGCTGATCAGCGAAGAGCTGAAATATGCCCGGTCGCTTTGCGAACGCCACGGTTGGCCGGTAATTGACGTAACCCGCCGTTCCATCGAAGAGACCTCAGCGGCAATCCTTGCCTTGCGTCCCAAGTGGCGCTAACCCGGTCGAAAGCCAGCCCCCTTGTTTAAGGAGATGCCCATGCCGCCGCGCCTTGTGCTTGCATCCGCCAGCCCTTTCCGCAGAGCTTTGCTTGAAAATGCCGGCCTGACATTTGAGATCGAGCCGGCTCAGATCGATGAGCGCGTTATTGAACAGACGCTCGATGGTTTGACCGCTGAAGATGTCGCCTCTGTGCTTGCCGAGGCCAAGGCGCAGGACGTTTCGGGGCGCAATTCTGGCGCACTTGTCATCGGCTCGGATCAGACCCTGTCGCTTGATGGAGAAATCTTTCACAAGACCGGTACCATGGAGGAAGCACGACGGCGGCTGTTGCAGTTGTCAGGCCGAACCCACCATCTAAACAGTGCCATTGTCCTGGCCCAGGATGGCGAGACCATATGGCGGCATGTTTCCGTGGCGGGCATGACCATGCGGAATCTCGATCCGGGTTTCATTGGCCGGCATTTGTCCAATGTCGGCGATCGGGCTCTTTCCTCGGTTGGTGCTTACCAGTTTGAAGGCGAAGGTATTCAGCTGTTTCAGCGGTTTGAGGGTGACTACTTCACCATAATCGGATTGCCGATGCTGCCGCTGTTGGCCAAACTCCGGGAGTTGCAGGCCATTGATGGATAAAGACATCCAGAATTCGTCGCGCGCTTTTGTCATCGGTCATCCGATTGGCCATTCCCGGTCACCGATGATTCATCGCTATTGGCTCAACCAGGCTGGCCTGACCGGCAGTTACGACCCGGTAGACGTTGCGCCGGAAGATCTGCCGACGTTTTTCCGTGCGCTGAAAGACAGATCTTCCGGGTTTACCGGCGGCAATGTCACTGTTCCGCACAAGGAAGCCATCATTACTCTCGTTGACGAGATTGATGAAACCGCTCGGCTGATCGGCGCTGCCAATACGGTGTGGCTCGAGGATGGTCGGTTGATGGCGACAAACACCGATTCTCTCGGCTTTGCCGCCAATCTGGACGAAACAGCAGCAGGTTGGGATCACGGCAAAAGGGCGATTGTTCTTGGAGCCGGCGGCGCCAGTCGCGCGGTTGTCCATGCCTTGCTGGCGCGCGGCTTTGATGAGGTCAGCGTTGTCAATCGCACGGCATCCCGCGCCAGCACTTTGGCTGAACGCTTTGGCCCGTGCGTCTCAGCGCATGGCTTGGAAAATCTTGCAGACGTGATCAAAGGCGCGAATCTCTTCGTCAACACCACGACGCTCGGGATGGCAGGGACCGAGGTTCCACCAATCGATTTCACCACCATGGCATCGGATGCGCTGGTCACCGATATTGTCTATATCCCCTTGGAAACGCCAATATTGGCAATGGCCAAGCATCAGGGCGTGGCTACAACTGACGGTCTTGGCATGCTGTTGCATCAGGCAGCGCCCGGATTTCAGAAATGGTTCGGGGTCAAACCGGTGGTTACGCCCGAATTGCGGCAGTTGATAATTTCAGACATGGAAGCGCACTGATGATCGTCATCGGCCTGACAGGCTCTATCGGCATGGGAAAATCTACCACCTCGGAGATGTTCCGAGCACTTGGCGTGCCGGTGATCAGCGCCGACGAGATTGTGCATGAGCTCTATCGCGGCGAGGCAGCGCCCTTGATCGATCAGGCATTTCCTGGGACCGCGTCCGACGGCGTCGTCAACCGGGAAATCCTGTCGAAAAAACTGATGGCCGCCCCCGCTGATTTCACCCGCCTGGAGGCGATCATTCATCCGCTGGTGCGGGCGCGTGAGAAAAGCTTCATCGAAGAGGCGCGCGCCGACGGTGAACCGATGGTGCTGGTGGATATTCCTCTGCTGTTTGAAACCGGAGCCGAAAACCGGGTTGATGTCATCGTCGTTGTCAGCTGCGCGCCGGAGATCCAGCGCCAGCGGGTACTGGACCGTCCGGGGATGACGTTGGAGAAATTCGAAGCTATCCTGGCGCGGCAGGTTCCTGATGCTGAAAAACGCGCACGCGCCGATCATGTGATTGATACCGGTGGCGGACTGGAGGCGGCACGCCAGCAGGTCGCCGAGATCGTCGCAAAGCTGACCGAATCCTCGAAGAAGGGCCTATAGAATGCGCGAGATTGTCTTCGATACGGAAACCACCGGACTGAGCAACCAGACCGACCGAATCATCGAAATCGGCTGCATCGAGCTCGAAAACCAGTTTCCCACCGGACGGACATTGCATCTGTTCATCAATCCCGATGGCTGCAAGGTTCATCCCGATGCGCTCGCGATACACGGCATTACCGATGCGTTTCTCGCCGACAAACCGGTGTTCAGCGCCGTGGCGCAGCAAATCGCCGAATTTTTTGAGGGCGCGCACTATGTTGCGCACAACGCCAGTTTCGACATGGGATTTCTCAACGCCGAATACACCCGGATTGGCCGCCCCGCTATCTCGCCAGATCTGGTGATCGATACCCTTTCACTTGCCCGCAGGCGCCATCCGATGGGGCCCAACAGCCTTGATGCCCTGTGCCGGCGCTACGGCATCGACAATTCCCATCGCAACAAGCACGGGGCGCTTCTCGATGCGGAATTGCTGACCGATGTCTATATCGAGATGAATGGCGGCCGCCAGGCAGCACTCGGACTGTCGACTGATGAGGTTGTCTCTGTCGAACGGGACGCTGATGAAGAGGTTGTCGAAATCGGCGAGCGGTTGCGACCGTTGCCACCGCGCCTGAGTGCCGTCGAGCTTGAAGCGCATGCAAAACTGATTGCCCGGATCGGCGGCGACGCCCTGTGGAACAAGGCCTGACACGGCAACAGCACGATCTGCGCTTCACCGGATCAGCAGCGTCTAATCCCTGAAATGCAAAAAGCCGCCCGTGGGCGGCCTTTCACAAATTATCGACAGTGCCGGTCTCAGTTGACCTAATTGGTGGCAACCTGTGCCTTGGTGTTTTCTTCAGCCATGCGCTGCTGGAACATCTGTGCAAAATCGATCGGGTCGATCAACAGCGGCGGGAAGCCGCCATTGCGGGTCGCATCGGCGATGATCTGACGGGCAAACGGGAAAAGCATCCGCGGGCATTCGATAAACAGCAGCGGCAACATGTGCTCCTGCGGAAAATTGGCAACCCGGAAGACACCGCCATAGACCAGCTCGACGTTGAAAACGACCGCATCACCGGTTTTGGCAGTGGCATTCATCGTCAGCAGGACGTCAAACTCTGACTCGCTCAACGGATTGGCGTTGACGTTGACGTTGATGCTGATTTCCGGTGCTTTTTCACGCGGGCCAAGTGACTTGGGCGCGCCTGGATTTTCGAATGACAAATCCTTGATGTACTGGGCCAGAACATTCAGCGAAGGCGCTTCGCCGTTGCCTTTGACGTCAGTCGCTGCCGCATCACCTTTTGGGGTCGTATCTTTTGCCATGTGGCTCTTCCCTGTTTTCATCCGCCGAGGCGGTTATCCTGAAAATTGTTCGGGCATGGGCTAGCATTTCGCCACCGGGCTTACAACCCGTTTGCGCTGCCACCGTCTTTGCGATCGGCCTTGGGCAGGCTGCTGCGATCCCCAGACCACGGCGATGCCGGATCGTTTGTGCGCTTGAATTCATCCTCATTGAGGTCGACCACACCGTCCCTGCTAGCGCCACCTGAATGAGCACCCGCGCCCGGATTGCCTGGGCCGGCGGTTGACCCGCCCATGGTTTGCACCACCACCCGATCTTTAACCAGGCGCCACACGATATCCCGAATTGAGGGGACGAACAGCAGGAACCCCAGAGAATCGGTGACGAATCCCGGCGTCAGCAACAACACACCCGCAACCAGGATCATCACGCCATGAACCAGTTCGCGACCTGGAACGCGATTGGCGCGAACCTCCGCGTTGATCCTGTTGAACAGCCCCACTCCCTGCCACCGAAGCAGAAAGCTGCCGATGATCGCAGTCAGAAGAACCATGCCCAGCGTTGCCCAGACGCCGATCTGGCCGCCGATCACGACAAAGGCCGCGATTTCGGCCAGCGGTATGGCGAGCAATAGAAAAGGAATCAGGGAAAAGCGCATGGTGAAGACTGTCCGCGGTGAAAAAGCGCCTGCATTTAGCAGGAAGCAGGAAATAGAATGGCCTGACCCTTTGATTGATCGGCCCAAGGGCATTATATGCATCCTGATTGATGATGTAACCGAAAGAAGGCGGGAATGGGTTCCTTTGATTTTGTGACGTTCTTCTTTTTTGTGGCGGCGGTGATCATATTCATTCAGCTTCGGTCGGTGCTTGGCAAGCGGACAGGGCACGAAGCCCCGCCGCGTGACCAGGCGCCGGCGGTCGAGGGTCTGGACGACCCCAAGGTTGTCACGCTTCCGCGCCGCGGCCGGGAAAGCGCCGAGCCGGACATGTTTGTGGCGGTTGACGCCTATGCCGAACCAGGCAGCGAACTCAACAAGGGTTTGCGCGAGGTGGTTTCGGCTGATTCGTCCTTTGATCCCAAGGAGTTTGTTGGCGGTGCCACCATGGCCTATGAGATGATCGTGTCAGCCTATGCCGATGGTGACCGGAAAACCCTGAAGGGATTGTTGTCTCGTGACGTCTATGACGGCTTCGTTGCCGCAATCGATGAGCGCGAGGCCAATGGCGAAACGGTTCGATCGAATTTCGTCGGCATTGAAAAATCCAGTATTATCCAGGCCGAGATGAAAGGTACGGAAGCCAACATCACGCTTCGGATCATGAGTCAGCTGATATCGGCAACTTTGGACAAGGATGGCGAGGTCATAGAAGGTGATCTGGTTGAAGTGACGGACGTCAATGATGTCTGGACATTTTCCCGCGATACGCGCTCGCGCGACCCTAACTGGCGTCTGATTGCGACGGAAGCCGATCAGTAATGGGGTTGTCGCTTCGGCGAGAGGATTTCTCCACACTTCCCGGCTGGGCGGATGATGCGCCCGGCCCAGCTTTTACGGCTTTCCGGCGCTCGGCAGACCATGCCATGCGCCGTGGGCCCTATCGCACCGGGTCACTCGGTCTCAGTCATGCCGATTTTCTGCCGTCCTATGCTGCGGCCCTGGCTCGGGAGCTAGTTGAATCCGGCTATCTATCGGATTCGGAAGCGCGAGCTTTCTTTGAAACCTGGTTCCGCCCGGTGGCCATCTGTCACGCCGATGAAGAGGGATTCGTAACCGGCTATTATGAGCCTGAGGTCAGGGTCGGGTACCAGGCTGAATCCGGCTACAGATATCCGTTTCTGCGCAAACCGGGAAATCTCAACAAGGTTGCCGATCCGGAAAATCCACCGCCGGGGATCCCGGCTGGATATGCTTTCATGATCAAGGATGATGGCGGACCAAGGTGCTGTCCGGATCGGGCAGCCATTGAGAACGGTGCATTTGATGATCAGAATCTCGAGATCGCCTGGGCGGAAAGCCGGGTCGATGTCTTCTTCGCCCATGTGCAAGGCTGCGCCCGGCTTCAGTTTCCCGATGGGCAGGTCAGTCGGATTACCTATGCCGGCAAAAGCGGGCATCCCTTTACCGGCATAGGTCAGCTTTTGGTCGAGCGCGGCGAGGTTGCCGCCGACAAAATATCCATGGCCGCCATAAGGGATTGGCTTGCCGCCGATCCGGAACGGGCAGACCGCTTGATGCAGGAAAACCGGTCCTACATTTTTTTTCACGAAGCAGCCGTTGATGATGATCGCCTGGGACCGGTGGCAGCTGCCAAAGTTCCGCTGGAGCCCGGCCGTTCGCTTGCAGTGGACCGTCATATCCACAGCTTCGGGACCCCGATATTTGTATCCGCGCCTGAGTTGAAAGACTTTGATGAACCGCGGCCTTTTGCGCGTCTGATGATTGCCCAGGATACCGGAACCGCTATCGTCGGGCCGGTCCGTGGAGATTTGTTTGCCGGCTCCGGTCCTGTCGCTGGTGCCACCGCCGGATCAATAAAAGCCAAAGCGGAATTTGTGGTTCTTGCTCCAGTGGGATCGGAGATTGCACGGCGGGCAGGTCATGAGTAACGGCAAAGCCAAACTCAGCCATGAAGACCGGATCATCTGGGCGCAGGTGGCCCGTACGGTTGAAGCTTTTCCAGGCAAGCAAGTGGAAGTCGATGACTGGTTTACGCTGGATACACCAGCAACACCGCAGCCTGCGCCGGACAAGCCGGTCAAGCGCCCGCAATCAATCCCCGGCCCCAATCCGCCCGCCAAACCCAAGCCGCATCCGATTGAAAAGCCTGTGGTGCGCAAACTGGCGCGCGGAAAGCTGCCGATCGATGGGCGTATCGATCTTCATGGCCTCACCCAGAGCGAAGCCCATAATTTGCTGTTCGGGTTTCTTGCCCGCGCCCATGAGCGTGGTCTCAGGCATGTTCTTGTCATTACTGGCAAGGGCACTTCGCGAGGCGGCGAGGGGGTTCTCAAGCGCGTGGTGCCGGATTGGCTGACAAAGCCCGAGTTCCGGTTTCTCATTTCGGGGTATGAAGATGCAGCGCGCGGCCATGGCGGCGAAGGCGCGCTGTATATAAGGTTACGCCGTGAGAAGGGGAGGCCAGGATGACACCGTTCGGGGAAGCGCTGCGGCGCCTGCGCGCCGAGCGCGGCGTGACCCAACGCCAGATGGCCACAGCCATGGGTGTCTCGCCCGCCTATCTGTCAGCGCTTGAACATGGCAACCGCTCCGAACCAAGCTGGGAGTTTATCCAGCGCGCCATCGGCTATTTCAACATTATCTGGGACGAAGCCGAGGAATTGCAGATGCTCGGCAGTCTGTCACGGCCAAAGGTCACAATCGACACGTCCGGACTGACGCCCAAGGCCACTGAAATTGCCAACAGGCTGGCTACCGTCATCGCCCGTCTGGACGAGCCGACGCTTGAGGGAATCGGCAATCTGATAGATCAAGCAAAACTTGCCGCCAGCTCCCAGCCGGCAAAAAAGAAGGTTCGGCGGCCTAAAGAAAGACAGTCACAGCAAAATTGATGACTGGGTGACCAGCAATGCGGTTGCGATCAGCGCTTTATGATGGCGCGGAGCTCGTCTTCATGGTCATTGACCAGCCAGCCATAGTAATTTTCACGCGGCAGCACCGGTTTCAGACCGCGCTTTTTGCGTTTCGCGTTTTCCTCGGCCAGTTCCCGCGCCCGGCGTGCAGGGTTGCCGACATTGTACAAGGTCGCTGTCAGTCCGGGATTGCCGGAAATATCGAAGCCGGCGATGTCGCGGTAATTATCAATTGATTCGGCAATCGACGCGGCCATGTAGGCCAATGTCGAATCCGGCTCCATAATGGCGTTGTACACCTTCGAGGCGTTGCCGGCGCTGAGCTTTCTCAGTCTTGAAACCTTGCTGACCCGGTCGGTATGGATCAGAGCGGTGAGGGGATTGAGCTGGCCAAGCCCGAAAGTCTGTCCAGCGTAGAATGGCTGGAAGAACACAGCACCAAATCTGTCATTGGGGAAGGCAACGCCCGCCACCTTCTTGCCGCGGAAGACTGTCTCCCAGACGTCTTCACGGCAGGTCCAAAGCTTCGCCGAATCCGAATTTTCATCGCAATCGTCAAATTCCGGCCGCTTGACGAAGTCGACCACGCTTTCGCCGTCATGCTCAAAACGGAAGCTCTCACCGGCATAGGAGATCGCCTTGATATAATAGGTTTGCAGCCGGTCATAGGCATCGACATTGTAGGTATGTTCGCCGACGAGTGCGCCGACGATGTGGATCGGATCGATCTTGTAGAGTTTCGAGACACTGACGATCTTTCGCCTCAGCTTGCTGTCATCAGCAATCAGGTCGCGGATCTTTTCGTATTTTTCGTCGAAGCTGGATTTTGTCGCCTTGGTGCGCCGCTTCGATGCGCCCGGAATATCGGGCTGCGTGGCGCTGCGATTTCCTGCAGGCACCAGTTCGGCAGAAAGGCTGTCGGGAACCTGCGTCAAGCTCATGGTGAGCGCGATCGAGATCGCCATCACGGTTTTGAGCTTGCTGCAGGCCACAATCATGATCTTCTCCATTGCGTCAGCGGATCCAGGGCCCGATAGGGAGCGCAGCCTGTTTCCGTGTGACGCACCACCTCGAAATTGCCGTTTACAGGATAAACCGCGACAGGTCGGTATTCTGCGCAAGGTCGCCAACATGCTCCCGGACATAGTCCGAATCTATCGTGATTGTCGAGCCCGGCTTGTCCGGCGCAGTGAAAGAAATCTCGTCGAGAACGCGTTCCATCACCGTCTGCAAACGCCGCGCTCCGATATTTTCAATGCTCGAATTCAGATGCACTGCAACTTCCGCCAAAGCGTCGATTGCGTCTTCAGTGAAGTCCAGCGTCAGATCTTCGGTGGCCATCAAGGCCACATATTGCTTGATCAGACTGGCTTCGGTTTCGGTCAGGATACGGCGGAAATCATCTTTGCCCAGCGCGCGCAATTCAACCCGGATCGGCAAACGGCCCTGCAATTCGGGCAACAGGTCCGATGGTTTGGAGATGTGGAACGCGCCAGACGCGATAAACAGAATGTGATCGGTTTTCACCGGTCCGTATTTTGTCGCCACCGTCGTGCCTTCGACCAGTGGCAGCAAATCGCGCTGCACGCCCTCGCGGGAAACGCCAGCACCCATGCCGCCTTCGCGGGAGGCGATCTTGTCGATCTCGTCGATAAAGACAATTCCATCATCCTGCGCGGATTTCACTGCTTCCTGGTGGATCTGCTCCATATCGAGAAGCTTGTCGGATTCATCATTGATCAGCGAATCATAGGATTCCTTCACCGTTGTCTTGATCTTGCGGGTGCGTCCGCCCATCGCCTTGCCGAACAAGTCGCCAAGATTGAGAACACCGACATTGGCGCCCTGCATACCCGGAAGCTCGAATTGCGGCATGCCGGCAGAAGTCTCGGCCACCTCGATCTCGATTTCCTTGTCGTCAAGCTGTCCGTCGCGCAGCTTTTTGCGAAACGAATCCCGGGTCGCCGGCGATGCCGTGGTGCCAACCAGCGCGTCGAGTACTCGTTCTTCGGCATTGAGTCGCGCCTTGGCTTCGACTTCTCCACGTTTGCGCTCGCGCACAATCGTGATGCCCACTTCCACCAGATCGCGGATGATCTGTTCAACGTCGCGGCCGACATAGCCGACTTCGGTGAACTTGGTTGCCTCGACCTTGATGAACGGCGCACCTGCCAGCCGCGCCAGACGTCGGGAAATCTCGGTCTTGCCGACGCCGGTCGGTCCGATCATCAAAATGTTCTTCGGCATTACTTCTTCGCGCAATGGACCGTCGAGCTGCTGCCGCCGCCAGCGATTCCTCAACGCAATCGCAACTGCGCGCTTGGCGTCGTTCTGGCCGATGATGAACCGGTCGAGCTCGGTTACTGTTTCGCGGGGAGAAAAATTGCTCATGTCGGGATCATGCCTTTATCGGGGGGAGTCTGTCGAGCATCGATGTGGGAAGAAGCGGGCGGATTATCAAGCGTCGGATCCGTTGCCAGCCGGCGCCAAACAGGATTACCACGGCTCCGATGGCGATCAGGATCAGGGCAAAAGGTGGAATGCCAGTGGTGTTTGCGGCGCCATTGATCAGATAATAAATCCCCACCGACCCGAAATAGGCCAGCGTTGGTGCCAGAAGCGAGCGACGGTCGATGGCCAACGCCACCAGCACAAACATCGTCATCATCAGTCCCAACAGGACACTGGCGGTAACGCCTGGCTCGATACGACCCGACAGGACCTCCTGACCGGTTGCCAGAATGAACAGCGGATGCACCAGAAGCGGCGCTGAAACCACATGCAGCCAGAAGGCGCAGTCCGACCATACCGTCTGGCGCTCGCGGTCCCGCAGATCCAGCAGCACCGCCACTGCGAAGATGATCAGGCCGCAAACCAGCGGCATCACCAAGGCGCTGGACAGCACATCCGCCAGTTGATCGGGCGCGGGAGCCGCCGCAGCACCGCTGACCACCTGGTCATGATAGATCAGGACTGTCGCCAAGAATGCCAGACCGGTCGCGGCAATCGCCGTGACCGCCGCCAGCACAGGAACCTTGAAACGCACGAAATAAACCACCGCTGCGGCTATCAGGCCACCACTGAGCGTCAGGCCGATGGGCCAGGCGTCAGCGCGCAGTGCAAACAGCGAAAATGCATTGACCGTTTCGGGAAGATCAAACCGTTCGACAATGAAATCGACAAGCAGCGACAGGATTGCACCACAGAAAATCAGCGCCAGCAGCGTGCTCGACAGGCGCATGCGTTTTTGCCGGGTGACGATTTCTGCGACAATCCAGCTTGCCATGGCCAGGATTGCGGCAAGCAGCATGCTGCTGGGTGATAACACAGCCTGCAGTGCAAACAGTGCTCCGGAAAACAGCAGGACAATGCCGACGGTAACGAAGATATCATTGCCGCCACCGACCAGCCGCATCTGTTCATCGACGGAAAGATCGATGGGTTCCTCAGACATAAGCGCAGCCCGGTCTTCCCCGGCCAGCGCCAAAAGCGCGTCGCGTTGCGTAGCGTTGAGAATGCCGGCGTTGACCGCGCGATCGAGCGTCAAATCGTCAATCATGCAATGGTCTCGCTATCGGTTTTTTGCCAGAGTGAGGCGAAGTCATGACCGGTTCGGCATCCTCGCCGAACGATTCACGTGAAACACTCGACCGCCGGAAGCCGATGCAAGCGGCTTCAGTCAAGATCAAGGGTTTCGATCACGATATTGCCATTGGTGTAGACGCAAATGTCGCCGGCAATTTCCATGGCGCGCCGGGCTATTTCCTCGGCGGTCTTGTCAGTGTCCATCAACGCGCGGGCAGCGGCATAGGCATAATTGCCACCCGACCCGATGGCCATGGTGCCATGTTCGGGCTCGAGCACATCACCATTGCCGGTGATCGCCAGCGTCACGGTCTTGTCCGCAACCAGCATCATGGCTTCCAGCCGTCTGAGATACCGGTCGGTGCGCCAGTCCTTGGCCAGCTCGACGGCGGCCCGGGTCAACTGATCGGGGTATTGTTCGAGCTTGGCTTCCAGCCGTTCCAGCAGCGTGAACGCATCTGCGGTGGCGCCGGCAAATCCGGCAATCACCGAATTGTCCTTGCCGATGCGGCGGACCTTGCGTGCATTACCTTTCATCACGGTCTGTCCCAGGCTGACCTGGCCATCGCCGGCCATGACCACCTGGTTGCCCTTGCGCACCGTGATGATGGTGGTTGCATGCATTGCTCCAAAGGGATTGTGCTCGCCCATGGCGCATCCTTTCCTTCCAGCGGCATGAAGGGCCGCGTTACGACGTGTTTGCTCTATGTAAGCGCACCGCGCCCGATTGCAAATCCAACCCAGTTATCCGCACCCGGCATCAAACTTGCGCGGCAAAGCGGAGACCGAACTGTGACGTCGTACCAAAGCCGTTCTGGATATTTGCTTTGCGGACTGATATTGAGCGCCAAAGCACAGTTCGGAGACCTCTGATGGCCACCCCTGAAAATGCGCGCGCGGCGGCTGTCGCACGCAAGACCAATGAAACCGATATTTCCGTGGCGCTGTCGGTAGACGGCACCGGAGCCGGATCAATTTCGACCGGAATTGGCTTTTTCGACCACATGCTGGAACAATTGGCCCGCCATTCGCTGATCGACATGGACATCAAGGCCAAGGGCGATTTGCACATCGATGACCACCATACGGTCGAAGACACCGGCATCGCCATCGGTCAGGCGCTGGCCAAGGCACTCGGAGATCGCAGAGGCATCTGCCGCTATGCATCGCTGGATCTGGCGATGGACGAGACACTGACACGGGCCGCGATCGATATTTCGGGCCGGCCGTTTCTGGTTTGGGATGTGACCTTCACGTCGCCGAAAATCGGAACCTTTGACACCGAGCTCGTCCGCGAGTTTTTCCAGGCTCTGTCCCAGCATGCCGGCATCACCCTGCATGTGGCCAATCTCTATGGTGCCAACAGTCACCATATCGCCGAGACCTGCTTCAAGGCGGTTGCGCGGGTGATGCGCACTGCATGTGAAGTTGATCCACGGCAGAAAGACCGGATTCCCTCGACCAAGGGATCGCTTGCCTGACTCTGTCCCGGCAAGGATTGATCGGAGAAAATTGTCATGACCGCCTATCTTGTTTTGGCCAGCCCTGGGGCGGAGGCACCTGACGAGCGTTCCGAGGTGATCGCCGACAGCTTTGCGCCGTGGGCTTTCTTTGCGCCGGTGATATGGCTGCTGTTCAACCGGCTGTGGCTCGAAGCTATCGCAGCAGCCCTGGTTCTGATCTCGGCAATCCTGTTGACGGGCGATGCCGGTCAGCTGGTCCTCGGCATGGCGATCAGCCTGGCCCTGTCGCTGATTACGGCGCTGGAAGGCCGCAACTGGCGCGCCTCGGCATTGCAGCGTCGGGGCTGGCGTCTTGTCGATGTTGTTGAAACCGATGATCCCGATACGGCGTTTGACATCCATACGGCCCGTGCCTTGAGCCCGGCAAAGCCACTCGCGCCTGTGCAGGGCCGACCGATTATGCGTCCACTGAAGCTTGGCCGATCCGGCGGCGGTGAGGCGAGTTCCATCGGCATGGTGCCGGTTGAAAGGAATTAGATCGCATGCAGGTTGTCATTGTTGATTACGGATCGGGCAATCTTCGCTCGGCATTGAAGGCATTCGAGCGCGCAGCGCGGGAAGCAGGCGTGTCGGCCGATATCGTTCTGAGCGCGGACGCTGATCATGTCGCCGGCGCCGATCGCGTGGTGCTGCCAGGAGTTGGCGCCTATGCCGATTGCCGAGCAGGGCTTGATGCCATAGACGGCATGGACGCGGCGCTTCGTTATGCGGTCGAGGATAAGGCGCGCCCCTTTCTCGGCATCTGCGTCGGCATGCAGCTGATGTCGACGCGCGGGCTGGAAAAATCCGTGACCAATGGCTTCGACTGGATTTCCGGCGATGTGGTCGAGATCAAGCCTTTGAATCCGGCTTTGAAAATTCCCCAGATCGGCTGGAACACGCTTGATCAGGTGGCTGACCACCCGCTGTTTGACGGCATTCCGACCGGCCCTGACGGTCTGCATGCCTATTTCGTCCACTCCTATCATTTGGCGGCAAACAATCCTGCTGACGTGATTGCCATGACGGATTACGGCGGGCCGGTTACCGCAGCCGTTGCCCATGGCAACAAGGCCGGTACCCAGTTTCACCCGGAAAAAAGCCAGACGCTCGGCCTGGCGCTGATCGCCAATTTCCTCAAATGGAAGCCCTGACATGATCCTGTTTCCCGCCATCGATCTCAAGGACGGCCAGTGCGTCCGGCTCAAGCTGGGCGAAATGGATTCGGCCACGGTCTACAATGAAGACCCGGCAGCACAGGCCCGCGCTTTTGAAGAGCAGGGCTTTGAATGGCTGCATGTGGTTGATCTCAATGGGGCGTTCGAAGGCCAGTCGGTCAATGGCGCAGCAGTCGAGGCGATCCTCAAGGCGACGAAGAACCCGGTGCAGCTGGGCGGTGGCATCCGCACATTGGCGCATATCGAAGCCTGGCTCGACAAGGGTCTGGCCCGGGTGATTCTCGGCACCATCGCGGTGCGCGATCCCGATCTTGTGCGAGAAGCCTGCAAACTGTTTCCGGGAAGGGTCGCTGTCGGCATCGATGCCAAAGGCGGCAAAGTGGCGGTCGAAGGCTGGGCCGAGGCTTCCGAACTCGGCGTGATCGAACTGGCCCGACGCTTTGAAGGCGCCGGCGTCGCGGCCATCATCTACACCGACATTGATCGCGATGGCGTGCTGACGGGCATCAATTGGGAGTCGACCATCGAACTGGCAGAATCCGTGTCGATCCCGGTTATTGCTTCGGGTGGCCTGGCTTCGATTGCCGACATCGTGCGGATGAAAATGCCGGATGCCGCCGGCCTTGAAGGCGCCATATCCGGACGCGCGCTCTATGACGGCCGGATCGATCCATCGGAAGCGTTGGGCATTCTCAACGGTACGCTGGCGGTTGAAGCCGCCAAATTCGAGGAAGCTGACCGCTCATGACCCTGAAATCCCGCGTCATCCCGTGTTTGGACGTAAAGGACGGCCGCGTCGTCAAGGGCGTCAATTTTGTCGATCTGATCGATGCCGGCGACCCGGTGGAGGCTGCCAAGGCCTATGATGCGGCAGGCGCCGACGAGTTGTGCTTTCTTGACATCACCGCCTCATCTGACAACCGCGAAACCATTTTCGATGTCGTCGCTCAGACCGCAGAGCATTGCTTCATGCCGCTCACCGTTGGCGGCGGCGTCCGCACGGTGGCCGATATCCGCAAGCTGCTGCTCTCGGGCGCCGACAAGGTCTCGATCAACTCGGCGGCGGTCAACAATCCTGACTTCGTGGCGGAAGCCGCTGACAAGTTCGGCAACCAGTGCATTGTGGTCTCGATTGATTCCAAGAAGGTCTCGGCACCGGGCGAATCAGACCGTTGGGAGATTTTCACTCATGGCGGCCGCACCCCCACCGGCATCGATGCGGTGGACTTCGCCATTCAGATGGTGGAGCGCGGTGCGGGCGAGTTGCTCCTGACCTCGATGGACAAGGACGGCACCAAATCCGGCTATGACATCGGGCTGACCCGGACCATCGCCGATGCCGTGAGGGTGCCGGTGATCGCCTCGGGCGGGGTCGGAACGCTTGACCATCTGGTTGAGGGAATTCGCGACGGTCATGCCACCGCGGTGCTCGCAGCCTCGATTTTCCATTTTGGAACCTATACGATCCATGAAGCCAAACAGCATATGGCCAGCGCTGGTCTCGACATGCGCATGGTTTGAGCCAACTTTCTTGAGCAAATGCCCCGAAGGGAAACGCCCATCATGACCAGCTTTGATCTTGCCGATCTTGAACGGATCGTCGCCGACCGCGCCTTGGCAGATCCGGGGCAGTCCTGGACGGCTAAGCTGGTCGCAGCCGGGATGCCTAAAGCAGCGAAGAAACTCGGCGAAGAGGCGGTTGAAACGGTTATCGCCTCGCTGTCACAGAGCCGCGGCGAACTGGTCGGTGAATCGGCTGATCTGCTCTATCACCTGCTGGTGGTGCTGAAGATCGCAGATATCCCGCTGGCTGAGGTGATGGCGGAGCTGGAGAGACGGACAACCCAATCGGGCCTTTCCGAAAAAGCCGGACGCGCGGTGGAGTGATCATGGACCAGATGGATATCCAGCCGCGGACGCTTGATCACTTCACCGGCGACGAGTTTTCCCCCTACCGGTTTTTCACCGCTGACAAATGGGCCGAATTTCGCGCCGATACGCCGCTGACCCTGACCGAAGACGAGGTTCGCCGGCTTCGGTCGTTGAATGACCCGGTCGATCTCGATGAAATCCGGCGGATTTACCTGTCGCTGTCACGGCTGTTGTCGGCGCATGTGGAATCGTCGCAATTGCTGTTTGAGCAGCGCAAGCGTTTCCTCAATCTCTCGAATGTGACCAAGACGCCGTTCATCATCGGCATTGCCGGATCGGTGGCGGTGGGGAAATCCACCACCGCCCGCGTGCTGGCCGAGCTTTTGGGGCGTTGGCCTTCCAGTCCGAAAGTCGATCTGGTGACCACGGATGGATTTCTCTATCCGAACGAGGTGCTCAGGCGCGACAATCTGATGGACCGCAAGGGATTTCCCGACAGCTATGATGTCGGAGCGGTGCTGCGGTTCCTCTCCGAGATCAAGGCCGGCCAGCACAATGTGCGGGCGCCGTGCTATTCGCACCTGACCTATGATGTGCTGCCTGGCGAAAACACCTATATCGACCGGCCCGACATTCTGATTTTCGAGGGGATCAACGTGCTGCAGGTGCGGGATCTGCCAGCGGACGGCAAGATTGTCCCCTTCGTCTCCGACTTCTTTGATTTCTCGATCTATATTGACGCCGAGGAGGCTGACATTCATCGCTGGTATGTCGACCGTTTCATGAATTTGAGACAAACGGCTTTCCGCAATCCCGAATCCTTCTTTCACCGCTATGCCGCGATCAAGGAGGAGGCTGCCCGCGCCATTGCGGAAAACCTCTGGGAGAACATCAATTTGAAGAATCTGAAGGAAAATATCCTGCCAACCCGCCCGCGCGCCGACCTGATCCTGCGCAAATCTCCAAACCACCTGATTGAACAGGTGGCGCTTAGGAAGTTGTAGCAACCAACCGGTGTTTCAGATCGGTCCGCAAGCCATGAAATGAGGGCAAAAGCCGGCTGGTTAACTGGAAATTAGAGTTCGCCTGCTAGGTCAGACCCACCTTGGTTTTCGGGGCTTGGACCATGCATAATCCGGATCTAGACGATATCCAAAAGCGATTTTTCCTGTCTCTGGGCGCAATCTGGATTGCCGTTCTCGTTGCCCGACCTTTCACCAAAGTAACGATCAACTACCAGGAATTCTCGGTCAGCATCTTGATGATTTTGCTGATTGCATGCGCCGGCTACGGCCTTGGCCGGCTTGGGTTTGCACTGTTCAGAGCTATATCTGGCCTGATCGCCGGCCTGTTCCTGATCATGCTGCCGATGGTGGCCGCCAACTATATGGCGATGTCATTTAACATGCCACTGGCTGACGATCTTCTGGTCAAAATGGACACGGCAATCGGGTTTGACTGGCATAGCTTCATCGCCTTTGTCGATGCACAGCCCTGGCTCGCCGAAGCGTTCGGCCAGGCCTATCAGTCATTTTTGATCCAGGTTGCGCTTGTTCCTGTGCTGCTGACGCTGTTGGGCTATACACGTCGCGCCCATGCTTTCATGATCGCCTACGGTCTGCTCGCCCTATTGGCTGCTGTGGTGGCGATCTGGTTCCCGGCCTATGGCACCTATACCCATTATGGATATGCCGAGGGGCAGCTTGCCAACATCAACAACTACTTCGGCTACGAGTTTATCCAGCACTTTGAAGCGGTGCGCAGCAGCGAGACTTTCCACGTATCGTCACAGGCCATGTCCGGGATCCTGACATTTCCATCGGTTCATGCCGGTGTGGCCTATCTGCTGATTTGGGCCACTTGGACAAGTGTCTGGCTCCGATATCCATTCCTGCTCATCAACGTGACCATGGCGATTGCGGCTGTGGTGAACGCAAACCACTATTTCATCGATATAGTGGCGAGCATTCCGCTTGCGATTCTGTGCGTGGTGATGGTCAAGCAGATCTTCAGGCTAGGCGGCACATTCGATAAAGCGAGCGACGCTGAGCTTGCACAACTGCCGGGCAGCATGCGTCCAGCCGATCCGAAAATTCTCGGGGCTGGATCAGGCGCCAACCCGTCTCAGTGTTAGGTTGATGCGTCCGCCATCCTTGAGAAGTGTCGATGTTGTCGGGTAAATCCGGTCAACACCATGGAAGGCCAACCGTCCCTCACCGCCCAAAATGACAATATCGCCGCTTTCCAGCCGGAATGATTTGGTCGGCTGGCCGCGTTCGGTCCCTCCGATGCGGAACAGGCAGGCATCGCCCAGCGAAACCGACAATACAGGCGCGGCGAAATCCTGCTCGTCACGGTCCTGGTGGAGGCCCATACGCGCATCAGTGCCGTAAAAATTGACCAGACAGGCTTGTGGAGGGCTGGTTTCCCCGGTCAGGTCAGCCCAGAGCTTGAGCAAGCGGGAGGGAATCGACGGCCACGGCGTGCCGGTGACCGGGTGGCGGTCCTGATAGCGATAGCCATTCTTGTCAGCGACCCAGCCGAGATCGCCGCAATTGGTCATCCGCACGCTAAAGGGTTTGCCGGTTCGCGGCATTTCCGGCCGGTAGAGCGGTGCCTGGCGCACCACGTCGCGGATTTCATCGAGCAAGGCTTCCTGCTCGGAACGATCGAGATGGCCGGGGATGTGACGCACCCCCTTGGGCAGGACAAACATCACCGGCCTTCCCTTGTGTTTCGAGGAAACGTTGAAACGGTTTCCGGTCCGGAAACGGTCCTCAGAAATACATAGAGCATTTCCAAGGCTCTGGTTTGCCCGGAAATGCTCTATGCCAGATCACCGTCTCAGGCAGTTTCGATATCGGGGATGCGCAGCACCTGGCCCGGATAGATCTTGTCGGGATCCGACAGCATCGGCTTGTTGGCTTCAAAGATCACGGTGTATTTGGAGCCTTTGCCCTTGCCATAGGCGGCTTCCGCAACCTTCCAGAGATTGTCACCCTTTTCCACGGTGTGGAAACGCGGTGTCTTGGCAGGTGTAGAGGCCTTGACCAGTGCGGTCATGTCGGCAGATCCGAGCGACAGGCCGGAATCCGGTACAATCACCTTGAGTTCGCCGGCCTCGACCTTGGATATGCCCAAGGTGTTGCCCACCGCGACGATGGCTTTTTCGAAGATCGACTGATCTTCAACCACGCCGGACAGAACGATCTTGTCGCCATCGACTTTGACATCGACCTTGTCGGTGCCAAGACCATGCGAATCAAGTTCCTTCTTCACAGCATCGGCCTCTGGCGAATCTTCATCGCCGCCAATACCGAGTTTCTTTCCTGCCGACTTGATGAAATCAAAAATGCCCATAAATCCTCATCTCCTTAAGTGATTGCCGTCATCACATAAGCATGCGGGTGCCCGACTGCCAACAAAAAGCTGACGTCGATTACTCGTCGGTAACCTTGCCCCGTGCCTTTTTGACGACTGCTCTGCCGGATTTTGCGGCCAGACGGCGCTCCACCGATCCTCGTGTTGGCCTTGTCTTGCGTCTGGGCGGTGGCGGTGGTTCCGAAGCCTGGTCGATCAGTTCGACAAGCCGTGCCCGCGCATCAGCCCGGTTGCGTTCCTGCGTCCGGAACCGGTTTGCCTCTATGATGATGACGCCATCCTTGGAAACACGGCTGCCGCCAAGTTTTATGGCGTTTTTCTTCACCCGCTCGAAAAGGGAAGGCGATTTGCGGATATCAAACCGGAGCTGGACCGCCGTGGCGACCTTGTTGACGTTCTGGCCGCCGGGACCGGAGGCGCGAATAAAGCTCTCGCTGAGCTCCCAGCCGGCTATGATGATTCCGCGCGCCGCATGCAGAGGGTCTGCGCTCATGGCGTGGTCTTCCAGAAAAGCACTTCGTCTTCCGGCTTGCGGCTGATCGCCGGCACTCTGGCACCTTCGGCCGGATGGCCCACGACAAGCAGCACCAGCGGTTTTTCATTGTCCGGCCGGCCGCAGATCTGATTGAGAAACCCCATCGGCGATGGCGTATGGGTCAGCGTCGCCAGCCCGGCCATATGCAGGCTGGTGATCAGAATGCCGATGGCGATGGAGACTGATTCGGGAACATAATAGTGCTTGACCTTTCGGCCTTCGGCATCAGTCCCCCAGCGTTGCGCGAAAATGGCGATAAGCCAGGGCGCGGTCTCCAGGAACGGCTTGTCCGAATCGGTGCCCAGATGTGACAAGGCTTCAAGCCACTCCTCACCGGCCCGGCCCGCATAAAAGGTCCGCTCTTCCTCTTCCGCCGCAAGTCTGATCGCGCGCTTGGTGTCCGGATCGCCAATGGCGACGAAACTCCACGGTTGCTGATTGGCGCCGGAGGGTGCGGTTGCTGCGGCGCGAACCGCAAGCCGGATGATCTCCGGATCAACTGGTTCCGATGAGAAATCCCGCACTGTGCGGCGCCTATTCATCAGCTCAAAGAATTCTTCCGAATGTGCCTGCATCTCTGGCTTGGTAAACCGCAAGGGCGAAAGTTCGACTGTGTCGGCCGTTTTGGCCATGGCGGCTGTCTCCTGCAGCGGATTTGAACCAGCCGAAAATGCGCGACAGGCCCCGTCTGGTCAACGGGGCCTGTCAAAATCAGTGCTCGAAAGCGGAAGGTTTACTCCGCCGCAGCCTTGAAGCCGGGTGCGGCATCCAGGACCGCCCCATCGACATGGGCTTCGAATTTGGCAAAATTGTCGATGAACATGCGCACCAGACGGTCCGCGGAGGCGTCATAGCCGGCCTTGTCTGACCAGGTCGACCGCGGATCGAGGATCCCTCCATCGACGCCATCAACGGCAACCGGCACCGCAAAGCCGAAATTGGCGTCGACGCGGAAATCAGATTTTTCCAGAGAGCCGTCGAGTGCTGACGACAACAGCGCCCGGGTTGCCTTGATCGGCATGCGTTGGCCCACGCCATAGGCACCGCCGGTCCAGCCGGTGTTGACCAGCCAGCAGTTGACGTTGTGGTCATGGATCAGCCGGCGCAGTAGATCTCCGTATTCTGACGGATGGCGCGGCATGAATGGTGCGCCAAAGCAGGTTGAAAACGTCGCTTCGGGTTCGGTCACGCCTTTCTCAGTCCCGGCGACCTTGGCGGTGTAGCCCGAGAGGAAATGATACATCGCCTGTTCCGGCGTCAGCCTGGCGATCGGCGGCATCACGCCGAATGCATCAGCAGTCAGCATGATGATGTTGCGGGGATGGCCCGAGCGACCCGTGTCGCTGGCATTGGGGATGAAATGCAGCGGATAGGCGCAGCGGGTGTTTTCGGTCAGTGAGCCGTCATCGAAATCCGGGACCCGGTTTTCATCCAGAACCACATTTTCAAGAACCGTTCCGAATCGCTCGGTGGTGCCGAAGATTTCAGGCTCGGCTTCGCGCGACAGGCGGATGGTCTTGGCGTAACAGCCACCTTCGAAATTGAACACGCCATGTTCGCCCCAGCCATGCTCGTCGTCGCCGATCAGGGTACGTTTCGGGTCGGCGGAAAGGGTCGTCTTGCCGGTTCCCGAGAGACCGAAAAATACGGCAGTGTCGTCGTTGGGGCCGACATTGGCAGAGCAATGCATTGGCATCACGTCTTTGGCCGGCAGCAGGTAATTGAGTACCGTGAACACCGACTTCTTCATCTCGCCGGCATAGGAGGTGCCGCCGATCAGAACCAGTCCCTTGTCCAGATTGACCGCAATCACGGTCTCGGAACGGCAGCCGTGACGCGCCGGATCAGCTTGGAACGAGGGCAGGTTGATTATTGTCAGCTGCGGCATGAACTTTGCCACAGCCGCGCTGTCCGGGCGGATCAGCAAATTGCGGATGAACAGCGCATGCCATGCATATTCGGTGACGATGCGCGAATTGAGCGCGTTCTCCTCGTCTGCTCCACCAATCAGATCCTGAACAAACAGCTCGCGGTCTTTGGCATGTGTAACCATGTCGGCATGAAGGATGTCAAAAGCCTCGGGCGACATCGGTTTGTTGTTGTCCCACCAGATCTGATTTTCGGTTGTGGCATCACGGACCACAAATTTGTCCTTGGCTGAACGTCCGGTGTGCTGACCTGTCAGCGCCCGGAGCGCTCCATGCGCTGTCAACGTGGCTTCACCCCTTGCCAGGGCCAGTTCAACCAGTTCGGCTTCACCAGTGTTATAGCGCACCAGGCCAGTGGTGGTCAGGCCGCAGAGGCCAATTCCGGCCGACGGGTTACGCACTCCCAAATCCTCAATCATCCCGGATTCCCTTTTTGCTCAAACGCGGGTCAAGTTCAATTTTCGCCGGACCATAGGGGCGAGGATTTCAAAAAACAACACGTGGTTCTTTGAATACTTAATGAAATCAAAGTATTAATCGATTTAAAAAACCTAGTATTCGTTTTAATCGGTTCAGTGAAGCTTTGTTGCGGGACAAGCCGGTAATGAGAGAATGACACCGACGGGGATCTGTGCCACATTTTGTTCTCACTTTATCCTCATGGACGTGACAGCGGGACCTGGCGATGACGCGATAACGCGGCTGACCCGGAAAGCCGGGGGGCACTTCCTGGAGGCGTGCTTGACCATGATGGAGACGACAGACATGCAGACAATCGCGCTCGTCGACGACGACCGCAACATCCTTACCTCGGTTTCGATTGCACTCGAAACAGAAGGGTATCGTGTTGAAACCTACACCGATGGCGCCTCCGCACTGGACGGCTTGCTGGCGCGTCCTCCCCAACTGGCGATCTTTGACATCAAGATGCCGCGCATGGACGGAATGGAGCTTCTGCGCCGTCTGCGTCAGAAATCCGATATTCCGGTGATCTTCCTGACATCCAAGGATGAAGAGATCGATGAACTGTTCGGTCTCAAAATGGGTGCGGATGATTTTATCACCAAACCGTTTTCCCAGCGTCTGCTGGTCGAGCGCGTCAAGGCGGTGCTGCGCCGCGCCGCCAACCGTGAGGCCGCTGCCGCCGCACCGGGCCGCGCCGCCGCCACACCGACCAAATCGCTGGAGCGGGGCAATCTGGTCATGGACCAGGAACGCCACACCTGCACCTGGAAGAATGAAGCCGTGACCCTGACCGTCACCGAATTCCTGATCCTGCAGTCGCTGGCCCAACGGCCTGGCGTGGTCAAGAGCCGGGATGCGCTGATGGACGCCGCCTATGATGAACAGGTCTATGTTGACGACCGCACCATCGACAGCCATATCAAGCGACTGCGCAAGAAGTTCAAAATGGTCGATGATGACTTCGATATGATCGAAACCCTTTATGGGGTTGGCTACCGGTTCAGGGAGGCGGCATGACCGGCATCTTCCTGATTGCCGGTTGCCGGATGTGGCAAATACGGCATGGTGGCTGATACTGATGACAATGCCGGTGGCGAGGATGAGGCCCCGCCCGAGCCGCGGCGGGCGAAAAGCCGTATCCATCCGGTAACGCTTGTGCGCCGGATGTTCGGCAATCTCATTTTTTCGAGCCTGACCCGGCGTATTCTGTTTCTCAACCTCGCAGCCCTGATCGTGCTGGTATCAGGGATTCTGTATCTCAATCAGTTTCGCGAGGGGCTGATCGACGCGCGGGTTGAAAGTCTTCTGACCCAGGGCGAAATCATCGCCGGTGCGGTTGCGGCATCGGCGTCGGTCGACACCAATTCGATCACCATCGATCCCGAGAAACTTCTCGAATTGCAGGCCGGGCAAAGCATTTCGCCGACCAATTCCAACGAAAACCTTGATTTTCCCATCAATCCGGAGCGGGTCGCCCCGGTGCTGCGGCGATTGATTTCGCCGACCCGCACGCGCGCGCGGATTTATGATGATGACGCAAGCCTGATTCTGGATTCGCGCTATCTCTACACCAGCGGGCAGGTGCTCCGTTATGATCTGCCGCCGGCGGAAGCCCAACCCTTCAGCCTGAGAGAAACCGTGTCGAGCTGGTTCAATCGCTTTTTCCAGCGTCGCGACCTGCCGCTCTATCGTGAACCACCCGGCGCCGACGGATCGATCTATCCCGAAGTGATGAATGCGTTGACCGGTGGTCGTGGCGCGGTGGTCCGGGTCACCGAGAAAGGCGAACTGATTGTTTCGGTGGCGGTTCCGGTGCAGCGGTTTCGCGCGGTCCTGGGCGTTTTGCTGTTGTCCACCCAGGCTGGCGATATCGACAAGATCGTCCACGCCGAACGGATGGCCATTTTTCGGGTGTTTGGCGTTGCGGCCATGGTCAATATTGTCCTGTCCCTGCTGCTGGCCAGCACCATCGCGACACCGCTCAGACGCTTGTCTGCGGCAGCGGTCCGGGTACGGCGCGGCGCCAAGGCGCGCGAAGAGATCCCGGATTTTTCGGACCGTCAGGACGAGATCGGCAATCTGTCCGTGGCGCTGCGCGGCATGACCAACGCGCTCTATGACCGGATTGCCGCCATCGAGAGTTTTGCCGCCGACGTCAGCCACGAACTCAAAAATCCGCTGACCTCGTTGCGCAGTGCTGTCGAAACCCTGCCACGGGTACGCAACGAGCAGTCCCGCAAGCGGTTGATGGATGTCATCCAGCACGATGTCCGGCGCATGGACCGGCTCATTAGCGACATTTCCGATGCGTCCCGGCTTGATGCCGAACTGGCGCGTCAGGATGGTGTCAGCGTCGACATGCGGACTTTGCTGACCGACATGGTCAATATTGCCAGGCAGGTTCGCGCCGGTAGCAAGTCGGTCGCCATTGAATTGAAAATCAACAACCGAAATGCCGGTAAAACCGCTTTCACCGTGCTCGGCCACGATCTCAGACTGGGTCAGGTCATCACCAACCTGATTGAAAACGCGCGCTCATTCGTCCCTGAAACCGGCGGTCGCATCGACATACGGCTGGGCCGGCGACGCGGAATGATCGAGGTGGTGATTGAAGACAACGGCCCCGGAATACGCGCCGAAGTGATCGAACGGGTGTTTGAGCGGTTCTACACCGATCGACCCGATGGCGAGGATTTCGGCCAGAATTCGGGCCTCGGGCTTTCTATCAGCCGTCAGATTATCGAAGCCCATGGCGGCAACCTCGTTGCCGACAACATCCCGGGCGATGTTGAGGGCACATGGGCCGGGGCGCGGTTCACGATCCAGCTTCCTGCCGAAAATCCATGACCGGTCTCACAACCACGTCCGGTGAAGCCATTCATGCAACTGCAATTGTTGCCGGCGTCACCGGTGTATTGTTTCTGGGACCGTCGGGTTCTGGAAAAAGCGCCGTTGCCTTCGCCTGTATCAATGCGGCCATCGCGCGGGGTTGGAACGCGGCCCTTGTCGCCGATGACCAGACGATCCTGTCGGTCAATTCCGGCCGCTGCATCGCGTCCTGCCCGGCGCCGATTGAGGGTCTTCTGGAATTGCGCGGCACTGGTATTGTCGCAGTTCGCCGGCTCGGCCGGGCCGTGATTCATCTTGCTGTGGCTCTCACCGAGCCCTCGGCGGCGACCCGAATGCCGCCCGAACATGAAACCTTTTCGTGTAATGACGTGAAGATGCCACTCATGCGACTGTGGCACGATGGCGCAACCGATCCGCTTGATTACCTGATTGCCCGCCGCCCGGAGCTGTTTTTAGCCCGCTGAAAGACCCAGCTGATCGAATTGCTGCATTTGTGACGTTTTTTGGCTTGAACTTCGCCTGCATCTGTCCAAGATGATTTTTTCAAACAGTGCGCAACTGTCAAGCAATCAGCGTGCTCGACGACGAACCGGGTTGACCGCATGCTGCTGGAGGCAAAATGATCGGATTGGTGCTTGTCACCCATGGCAAGCTCGCCGAGGAATTTCGGCATGCGCTTGAACACGTGGTCGGACCGCAAACCGCGCTGGAAACGGTTTGCATTGGTCCCGAGGACGACATGGACCAGCGCCGGCTGGATATTGTTGGCGCGGTGTCGCGCGTGGAAAGCGGCAATGGCGTCATCATCCTGACAGACATGTTTGGCGGGACACCCTCAAATCTGTCCATTTCCGTCATGGACTCCGATCGCATTGATGTCATTGCCGGGGTCAATCTGCCGATGCTGATCAAGCTCGCCGGTGTCCGCGGTTCCAACGACATGCAAAAAGCCCTTGCCGATGCACAGGACGCGGGTCGCAAATATATCAATGTTGCAAGCCGACTGCTGACCGGAAAATGACAGCTGATTCTCTCCTAAAGACGCGAACCCTTGAAATCGTCAACAAGCGCGGTCTGCATGCCCGGGCGTCGGCCAGGTTTGTCCAGACTGTCGAAGGCTATGACGCTGCAGTCAAGGTGACCCGCGAGGGCTCTACCGTCGGCGGAACGTCAATCATGGGTCTGATGATGCTTGCCGCCAGTCCAGGCTGCTCCATCGTTGTGCAGGCCGGAGGCCGTCAGGCCGATGAAGTTCTCGACGCGCTCGAGGCGCTGATCGCCAACCGATTTGGCGAAGAAGCCTGATTTTCCCCACATAAAGACATCTTTATATCGTATTGCCAGCATGGTTGTTTCCTGCTATTGCAGCGCCCATGCAATCCAGTCTGTCCCGTCTGGATCTCAAAACCCTTGGAAAACTCTATGTCCGAAACCCATGATTATGTCGTCGCCAATATCGAGCTAGCCGGATTCGGCCGCAAGGAGCTTGATATCGCCGAAACGGAAATGCCCGGCCTGATGTCTCTGCGCGAAGAATATGGCGCACAGCAGCCTTTGAAAGGCGCACGCATCGTCGGCTCCTTGCACATGACCATCCAGACCGCCGTGCTGATTGAAACATTGGTGGCTTTGGGAGCCGATGTCCGTTGGGCATCGTGCAACATCTATTCGACTCAGGATCATGCTGCAGCAGCCATCGCGGCCAGCGGCGTTCCGGTGTTTGCCGTCAAGGGACAGACCCTTGTCGAGCATTGGGATTACCTTGATCGCTCGTTCCTGTTCCCCGAGGGCGCCAACATGATCCTCGACGACGGCGGCGACGCCACGCTCTACGTCCTGCTGGGCGCACGGGTTGAAGCAGGCGAGACCAACCTGCTCGACGTTGCGAGCTCGGAAGAAGAAGAAGCAATTTTCGCCCAGATCAAGAAGCGCATGAAAGCCAGCCCCGGTTGGTTCACCAAGGTACGTGACGCCATCAAGGGTGTATCCGAGGAAACCACCACCGGCGTGCACCGTCTTTATGATCTGCAGAAGAAGGGCCAGTTGCCTTTCCCTGCCTTCAACGTCAATGATTCGGTCACCAAGTCGAAGTTCGACAACAAGTACGGCTGCAAGGAAAGCCTGGTTGACGGTATCCGCCGCGCCACCGACACCATGATGGCCGGCAAAGTTGCCGTCGTCTGCGGTTACGGCGATGTAGGCAAGGGTTCGGCGGCTTCGCTTCGCGGCGCTGGTGCACGGGTGAAAGTCACAGAAGTTGACCCGATCTGCGCATTGCAGGCCGCAATGGACGGCTTCGAAGTTGTTCTTCTGGAAGACGTGGTCAAGTCTGCCGATATCTTCGTCACCACGACCGGCAACAAGGACGTGATCCGGCTCGAGCATATGCGCGAGATGAAGGACATGGCCATTGTCGGCAACATCGGCCACTTTGACAATGAGATCCAGGTCGCAGCGCTGAAGAACCACAAATGGACCAACATCAAGGACCAGGTGGACATGATCGAAATGCCTTCGGGCAATCGCATGATTCTTCTGAGCCAGGGTCGCTTGCTCAATCTCGGCAATGCCACCGGTCACCCGAGCTTCGTCATGTCGGCCTCGTTCACCAACCAGGTGCTGGCGCAGATCGAACTTTGGACCAAGGGCAACGAATATCAGAACGAAGTCTATGTGCTGCCCAAGCATCTCGACGAAAAGGTCGCGCGTCTGCATCTCGACAAGATTGGCGCCAAATTGACCCAGCTGAAAACCGAACAGGCCGATTATATTGGCGTGCCGGTTGAAGGCCCGTTCAAGCCGGAACACTACAGGTACTAATTTTTAACGCAGTACCCACAAGATATTGAAAACGCATCCTTGACAACAGGGGTGCGTTTTCTTTTTCCGCTTCGTCCCCTTCACCGTGATTCGCGAAGCAGGTATGTTTTGAACATTGATTCGTTTTGCGTTGTGGCGGCGCGAAAAGCGGATAGGCAATGTCTTGTCAAACATGCGATGAGGGGACTGCGGCATGCCGGTGAAACCGGATTCACTTCAGCGCGATCGGCTTTTTGGCTTACGCGGAACTGTGGCCAGCATTCTCGACAGGTATCGGAGCCGGTTCTTGACCGGCACGGCGCTTCTGAGTTCCCTGTTCGCTTCACCAGGTACCGCATTTGCCCAGATTGGCGAGCAGACCCCCGGCGGGCTGTCTGTTTCCTCCCTCGAAGTGGTCAATTTCGCGATGGTGATTGGCGCCATCTCGGCGGCAATGATTTCGGCCATCTGGCTGATCCGCGAACGCGGCAAGATCGACTTTGAAAATGTCAGATTGCGCGCGTCCCTGGCCGACGCCAACGCCAAGCTGTCACGCCATCAGGCGCTGATCGTCGACCGCGATCGCCAGATTGTGGTCTGGGACGGAGTCGGACTGCCTGCCGAAGTACTTGGAAACCTGCCAGCCGAGACAGGCGCGCCGCAGAAGCCCGGCGATTTCCTGGCGTTTGGCCGTTGGCTTGAGCCCAGATCCGCCGCCACCATTGACGAGGCACTCGACAGATTGCGCGCTCAGGCCGAACGGTTTGATATCGTCGTGGAAACAATCCGGGGCCACGTCATCGAGGCCCAGGGCCGTGTTTCGGGCGGTCGTGCCTTCGTCCGATTTGTAACCTTGTCCAATGTCCGCGCCGAATTGGCAGAACTGAAGACCGAGCGGGACCGGTTGCTCACCTCCGTCGACACGTTCGAGGCGCTTTTGGACGTCATCGACATGCCAGTGTGGCTGCGCGGGCCTGATGCAAAACTCCTCTGGGTCAACAATGCCTATGCCCAATCGGTTGAAGGTGCGGACCGTGACGACGCCCTGACCCGGGGCCTGGAACTGCTGGGAACCGCGGCGCGTGAACGCGTGCGCGCCATGGCGACGCTGGAACGCCCGTTTCTGGACAAGGTCTCGACGGTCATTCATGGCCACCGCCGCTTTCTTGAAGTTGCCGACGTCAAGACGCCATCCGGTACTGCCGGCCTCGCACTCGATGTCTCGATCGAAGAGGATCTGCGCGAAGAGCTCAAGCGCACCATTCAAAGCCACTCGGAAACGCTGGATCATCTGGCCACTCCGGTAGCGATTTTCGACCGGGATCAGCGGCTGCAGTTTTTCAATCAGGCATTCCAGCGGCTTTGGGAACTCGACACACCATTTCTGGCCCGCCGTCCCGACAATGGCGAGTTTCTTGAACGGCTGCGGGCCGAGGGCAAATTGCCCGAACCGCATGCCTGGCGTGACTGGAAAGAACAGATTCTGGCGGCTTACCGCTCAGTCGAGACGACGCCGCAGCTTTGGCATCTGCCCGATGGCCAGACACTCAATGTTTTTGCCAACGCCCATCCGCAAGGTGGTGTGACCTGGGTGTTCGAGAACCTGACCGAAAAGGTCAATCTTGAAACCCGCTACAACACACTGCTGCGCGCGCAGGGTGAAACCATCGATCATCTGGCCGAAGGCGTCGGCGTTTTTGGTCCCGACGGCAAGATCCGTCTGTCCAATCCGTCTTTTCGGGCGCTTTGGGGCCTCACCGAAGAGCAGGTCAAGCCAGGCACCCATATTCGTCACATCGCCGAGGCCTGCGAACCCTCCTATCGCGAAGCTGATGGATGGAAGCTTTTTGCCGGGGAAATTACCGGATTTGAAGAAGAGCGGCTTACCCGTGACGGCCGCATAGAACTTACGACCGGTCTGATCCTGGATTACGCCATCGTGCCGCTGCCCAATGGCCAAACCATGGTTGCGTTCGTCAATGTCACCGACAGTGTCGGCGCCGAACGCATGCTGACCGAGAAAAACGAAGCGTTGCGCAAGGCCGATGTGCTGAAGAATGAATTCGTCCAGCACGTTTCCTATGAGTTGCGGTCTCCCCTGACCAATATCATCGGATTCACCGAATTGCTGCGTACCCCCGATTTCGGTCCGCTCAATGAACGTCAGTCTGAATATCTGGATCATATCTCGACGTCTTCTTCGGTGCTGCTGACCATCGTCAACGACATTCTCGACCTCGCCACAGTTGATGCCGGCATCATGCGGCTCGACGCGGGCACCGTGAACATCGCCGAACTGGTGGCCGAAGCGGGTGTTCAGATTTCTGACCGGTTGAAGGAAAACGGTCTCTCGCTTGAAGTCGACATCGATAACGCGCCGGAAGAAATGATCGGTGATCACCAGCGGCTCAAGCAGATCCTTTTCAAATTGTTGATGAATGCCGCCAACTTTGCGCCGGCCGGATCAGCGGTTCGTCTTCGCTGCAGCCAGGACAATCAGGCGACCATTTTCTCGGTATCGGACTCCGGTCCCGGCATTCCGGAGGATGCGCGCAAGGATGTATTTGCCCGTTTCGAAACCCACGGCCAGGGTGGCCGTCGCCGCGGCGCCGGGTTGGGACTGTCGATCGTCCAGAGTTTTGTCGGATTGCACAACGGAACCGTATCCATCGAGGGCGGCGAAGCAGGTGGCGCAACAATAGTTTGCCGGTTCCCGATTACCGGCTCACGCGCCCGCGATGCGGCTGAGTGAGCCGCAATGACGGCTGCTCCCTTGCGCGTTGAACTGGCGGATGCGTCCGCGACGACCCGCTTTGCCGAAGACGTCGCGATGGCGCTCAAGCCGGGCGATTGCCTGTGCCTGTCGGGTGATCTCGGCGCCGGAAAATCAACCTTTGCCCGCGCCCTCATCCGGACCATCGCCGATGATCTTGATCTCGAAGCCCCGAGCCCGACATTTACGCTGGTCCAGAGCTACCAACTGCGGCTTCCGATTGCCCATCTCGATCTCTACCGGATCGGGTCACCCGACGAACTGGATGAGCTTGGTCTCGATGATGCGCTCGTCGAAGGCGCAGCCTTGATCGAATGGCCGGAAAAGGCGCTGGAACGTCTGCCGTTTGACCGGGTGATGATGCGCTTTGATGGACTGGGCGAAAGCCGCACTGTCGATGTGTCCGGGCCGGATGATTTCATGGCACGGCTCGGCAGGTCGCGAGCCGCGCGGCGGTTTCTTGACCAGACCGGATACGAGCTGGCTGAACGCCGGCATCTGCAGGGCGATGCATCGTCCCGCACGTACGAAACCATTCGTAAATCCGGGCGCCAATCAATCATTTTGATGAACGCGCCGCGTCAGCCGGATGGTCCACCGATTCGCGATGGCCTGCCCTATTCGCAGATTGCCCATCTGGCCGAAGACGTTGTTCCATTTGTCGCCGTTGCTCGCTGGCTGGGTGCACAAGGTTTTTCCGCCCCCGAAATTCTGGGCGAGGATCTTGATCAGGGTTTTCTGCTGCTCGAAAATCTCGGCACCGATGGCCTCCTCGATGCTGACGACCGACCTGATCCCGATCGCTATGGGTTGGCGATTGATTGCCTTGCAGAGCTGCATCAAAAAACTCAACCCGGATCGCTTCCAGCGGGCAACCGGACGCATCATGTGCCGGCTTATGATTCGCGCGCGATGCAGATCGAAGTCGAACTGTTGACCGACTGGTATTTGCCCTGGCGGCGCGACACTGCTGTTGGAGAAGAAGAGCGTCAAAGCTATCTCGATCTTTGGCAGGCATTATTTGCCCGGCTCAAGAGCGCTGAATCCCATCTGGTACTGCGGGATTATCATTCGCCCAACCTGATCTGGCGAAATGACAAATCCGGTTTTGACCGTCTCGGTATTATCGATTTCCAGGATGCGATGATCGGTCCGTCCGCCTATGACGTGGCGTCCTTGTGCCAGGATGCGCGCGTGACTGTCGACCCGGATCTGGCAGGCCGACTGCTGGATCGCTATATCGCGGCTCGTCATGAAGCCAATGCAGAGTTTGATGAAGCAGGGTTCCGCGAAGCCTACGCTATCATGGCAGCCCAGCGCGCCGCCAAGATCCTCGGCATCTTCGTCCGTCTCAAGCAGCGCGATGGAAAATCCGGCTATATGCGTCATCTTCCGCGCATAGAGGCCTATATTGCTGCTTCTCTTACCCATCCGGTGATGCAACCCTTGCACTTCTGGTTTGCAAAGGCTGGTATCAGCGCCAGCGAATCATAAACCGGAACTGTCTGAGAGATGACCATCAAAACCGCCATGATTCTTGCCGCGGGGCTTGGCACCCGCATGCGGCCGATCACCGAGACGGTGCCCAAACCGCTGGTCGAAGTCGCCGGCAAGCCTTTGATCGCCTATTCGCTAGAGGCGCTGAACCGGCTTGGGGTCGACCGCGTAGTGGTCAATGTCCATTATCTCGCGCCGATGCTGATCGACTGGCTTGCAGCCTGGCCCGGCCCGGAGATCTGTGTGGTTGATGAAACAGCAGCACTGCTGGATTCAGGCGGCGGCATCGTCAACGCCTTGCCAAATCTCGGGACCGACCCGTTTCTGGTGCTCAATGCTGATACGTTCTGGGTTGAAGAACCCGGCGCTCGATCCGACAATCTGAGTTTGATGACAGATCGTTTCGATCCCGAATCAATGGATATGCTGCTGATGACCGCGCGGCTTGATCAGGCCACCGGCCATACCGGTGCTGGTGATTTCATCTATGAGGCGGACGGACGGCTCGCCCGCTACAAGGGCGCTGGCGACCCTGTGATCTATGCCGGTGCAATCATCCTGCATCCGCGGGTTTTCGACGGCATCACCGAGCCGAAATTCAATCTCAATCGCTGCTTTGATGCCGCTGCAAGCGCCGGACGGCTGTTTGGCGCACCGATGCGCGGTCACTGGCTTACGGTGGGAACGCCCGAGGCGATCGGCGAAGCCGAGGCCGCCCGGTCCGCCTATTTCAGCGAACAGGCCCCCGGCGCTGGCGGTCTGGGTCAGTGACTCGCGGTGCAGCCAGAATCCTGACAATTCCGCCCGGTGCGGCGTTTCTGACCACGCTGGCCGAACAGATCCTCTCCGGCGGTCTGGTTCCGGAGCTTGCCTATGATCCTGACAACCCGCTGTCGCTGGCCGGCGCCACGGTGTTCGTGCCCACGCGCCGCGCCGCCCGGGTGCTGCGCTCCGAACTGACCGATCTGATTGGCAAGGGTTCGGCGATCCTGCCCTCGATCCGTCCGCTGGGTGAAACCGACGACGATGCGGGATTTTTCGATTCCGCTGATCCTGAAATCCTGGCGCTGGATCCGCCGATACCGCAAACAGCAGCCATCCTGCGTCTGGCCGATCTGGTTCTGGCCTGGAAAATGGCCCTGCCGCAAACCATTCGCGATCATCTTGGCGGAATGCCTTTGGTGGCGCCCGCCAACCCGGCCGATGCGATCTGGCTGGGTCGCGCCCTGTTTGACCTGATCCAGGCGGTGGAGACCGAGGAATGCGATTTCGCCGGCCTCGATACGGTGATCGATGCAGATCTGCAGCAATGGTGGCAGCTGACCAGCGAATTTCTCAAGATCGCCCGCAACTACTGGCCGGCGCTGCTGACTGAAATTTCCCGCTCCAGCCCAACTCACCATCACAATGTGATGATTGATGTGTTCACGCGCGGCCTGGCGGAAGCATCGCAGTCCCGGCCGGTTATCGTTGCCGGATCGACCGGTACAAGGCCGTCAACCGCCCGCCTGATCGCCACCGTGGCACAGCTCGCGCAGGGCGCGGTTGTCTTGCCCGGCCTCGATCACGTCATGCGCGCCTCGCACTGGGCTGCGCTGTCTCAAGCCGCGACCAACCGGACCGCTGATGACGGGCGTGCCGTGGTTGATGTGTCGATTCGCAGCCATCCGCAATACGGCCTCCTCCGGCTGCTTCAAAGTTCCGGCCTTGATGCTGACCGGATCGGCGAGATCCCGGAGATCGGTCATATCGGTTCCGAAATGACGGCGCGGCGGGACCTTGTATCCGCGGCACTTCTGCCGGCGGCTTGCACCGAGGCCTGGGGCGAAGCGGGGTTTCTGCCAGATCCATCAGTTGTTCAGTCCGGTTTTGAACAGGTCAGCCTGATTGAGGCCGCCAATGAGCGCGAGGAAGCCGCGGCGCTTGCCGCCGCCATGCGCCGCGCACTTGAGCCAGGTTCGGGCAATCCTGAACCCACCGCGGCTCTGATCACATCTGATCGCAATCTGGCGCGTCGGGTTGTCACCGAACTTGGCCGCTACGGGATCGAAGCCAATGATTCGGGCGGTGTGCCATTGGCATCAAGCCCGCAGGGCGGTCTGGCGCGGCTGGTTGTGCAGGTGGGTTTTGCGCCGGGCGATCCGGTGGCGATTGCAGCACTTATCAAGCACCCCTTGGCGCGTTTTGGCCTGACTGCCCAAGAGGCGAAACTCCGCGCCGGCATGGTCGAGCGCATCGGCCTGCGCGGCGGCAGTGGCGCAGCTGATATCAACTCTCTTGAAGAACTTGTGAGGAAACGCGATCCCGGACGGCATGACCGTCATGCGCCGCACTGGCTCAGCAGGATCAGCGACGAGGACGCAAGCCTCGCCGTCGATTTTGCCGGTCGCGTCACCGAGGCGCTGTCGCCGCTGACCTCGATGCTGGCCGAGACGACCGAAAGTGCCATCGGCCGGTTTGCCGGCTTGACCGCAGCCGTGCTGGAGCGGATTTGCGCCGATGACACTGCGGCGCTCGATGGTCTCTGGGGCGATGAAGCAGGCGCCGACCTGGCCAGCCTTTTGCTCGAGACCCGCGACAGCGGCTCGACCCTGGCGATGTCCGGGCATGAATGGATCGACACGCTGGACGCGCTGATGGCCGGCAGAATGGTCAAGCCGCGCGCCGGCGGACATCCCCGTGCTTTCATCTGGGGCGCACTCGAGGCCCGGTTGCAGCATGTCGACACGCTGCTATTGGGCGGTCTCAACGAGGGTGTCTGGCCACAGGCCGGTCAGGAAGATCCGTTTTTATCGCGCTCGATGAAAGCGGCGATCGGGCTGGAACCGCCGGAGCGGCGGATTGGCCAGGCAGCGCATGATTTCCAAATGGCCATGGGCGCACCCGTTGTGGTGCTGTCGCGGTCGCTGCGTTCGGGCAAGGCTCCGACGGTGGCATCGCGCTGGCTTCAGCGGCTTCTGGCCGTTGTCGGGCCTGAACCGGCCAAGGCGCTCAAGCACAGAGGCGATGCGCTCCTTGCCCATGCGCGGTCGCTGGATCAGGGCCCGTCGACGGCTCCCGCCTCGCGCCCGGAGCCATGTCCGCCCGCTGATCTTCAGCCCAAAAGCTATTCCTTCTCCGAGGTCGGCAAGCTGCGCCGCGATCCCTATGCGATCTATGCGCGCCGCGTGCTCAAGCTTGATCCGCTCGAGCCCTTTCTCGCGGATCCCGGGCCGCGCGAACGCGGAACACTCTACCATGCGATCCTCGAAGAATTCATTTCGTCCACGGAACGAAGTGATCGGACACAGCAAACCCTGCAGGGCATCGCAGCAAAGCATTTCGCCCGCGCACAGTTGCCGGACGCCACCGCATTGGTCTGGCGGATGCGCTTCGACAAGGCGGCGCGCTTCATTGCCGAGTGGGAAGCGGGTGCAGCCGATGGCCTGGTTCGCTCCCTCGTTGAGACCCGCGCCAGTCTGGAACTGCCAGGTGCCGGGGTGAAACTCACCGGCATGGCCGACCGGATTGATCTGCGCAAGGACAAAACCGCCTGGATCATCGACTACAAGACCGGCGGCACGCCATCGCGCAAGGAGGCCCGCATCCTGCTTGATCCGCAATTGGCGCTGGAAGCCTATGCATTGATCCATGGCGGCTTTTCCGATGCCGGGAAAATACCGGTGTCGGGGCTTTTCTACATTCGTCTGACTGGCAAGGAGAAGGTTGCGGACCGGATCGACACCGATCCGGAAAAGCCGGGCAAGGACGAGTTTGTCGGTCCGGAAGATCTTGGCGTCAAAGCCGTTGAGGAACTTGGCCGGCTGGTAAACTTGCTCCGCTCCGGCAAGCGCGGGTTCCTCTCGCGCGCCATTCCGCAGAGCGCCCGCGATTTTGGCGGCGAATATGATCATCTCGCCCGTGTCGCCGAATGGCAGACCGCTGTCGATGCAGAAGGAGGCGACGGCGATGACGGCTGAAGCCACAACCAACCCGGTCTCCGATACCACGCTGCGGCAGAATCTGGCGGCCACGCCGAATCTGTCGGCCTGGGTGTCGGCCAATGCCGGGTCCGGCAAGACCCATGTGCTGGCCCGCCGGGTGATCCGGCTGTTGCTGCGCGGCGCCCCGCCCTCGGCGATCCTGTGCCTGACCTACACCAAGGCGGCCTCGGCGGAGATGTCGATCCGCGTGTTCCGCACGCTGGGGGAATGGGTCCGGCTTGATGATGCCGCGCTTGCCAACAGGCTGACGGAGCTGGAAGGCCGCACGGTCGAACCGCATATGCTGGTCCGCGCCCGGCGCCTGTTTGCCACCGCGCTCGAAACCCCGGGAGGCCTCAAGATTCAGACCATTCATGCGTTTTGTGAGGCCGTGTTGCACCGGTTTCCGCTGGAAGCCAATATTCCCGGCCATTTCAATGTTCTCGATGATCACAAGGCCGCAGAATTGCTGGCCGAAGCGCGGCGGCAACTGATGTCGCGCAAGACCTTCGAGGATGATCCGGACCTGGCCTTGGCGGTGACCACGGCGCTCGATACCGCGGGCGAAGCCGGCTTCGACAAGCTGCTTTCAGGGCTCTATGCGCGCCGCCGCGACTACCTCGCCTTTGATACGCTTGCCCGCGCTTCCGGTGGTGGTGCCGAGCCGATGTTCCGGACTGCACTCGGCCTGTCAGCCGGGGAGACTGCAGCAACGGCGACGGACCGGGCCTGGCCGCTGGAGGCGCTGCCGGTCGATTACATCCGCAGCCTGTGCGCTTTTGCCGAAACCGCAAAATCGGCGACGCGGGCCCACAATGTGTCCTATGGGCTACTCGTATGCGGATCCGAACCCGATCCGGACAAGCGGCTTGAGCTTTTGAGGCAGGTGTTTTTCACCCAGGCTGGCGCGCCCGCCAAACTTGGCGGTGCTGCGTCCAAGACGGTTGCCGCGCAATTTCCCGATCTCGCCGAGAGGCTGGAACAGGCTCAGACGCAGATCATGGATGTCTGCGACCGGTTGGCGCGGCTTAATGCGCTGTCGGTCTCGCTGACGGCGTTCCGCCTGGCGCGCCGCTATCTTGGCAGCTTCGAGGCGCTCAAGACCCGCCAGGCCTTGCTTGATTATGATGATCTCATCGCCGCGACCGAGGCGCTGTTGTCGAAAAGCGGCGCCAGCGCCTGGGTGCACTACAAGCTCGATCAGGGCATTGACCATGTGCTCGTCGACGAGGCCCAGGATACAGCACCTTTGCAATGGAACGTCATCGGCTCGCTGTCGGACGAGTTCTTTGCCGGCGAAGGAGCACGTGCGGCGCTGCGCACCGTGTTTGCCGTCGGCGACGAGAAACAGTCGATCTATTCCTTCCAGGGCGCCCGTCCGGAACGCTTCGCCGAAGAACGCAGCCGAATATCCGGACGTGCGCGGGCGGCGGATGTGGATTTCAGGGAGGTTCAACTCCGGGTTTCGTTCCGCTCATCGAAGGAAGTGCTCAAGCTGGTCGATCACGTCTTTGCCAGCGCCGACGCGCTGCGCGGCATGGGGTCGGCGCTTGATCCGGTGATCCACGAAACCGCCCGGCAGCAGGCCCCCGGACTGGTCGAACTCTGGCCGATGATCGCCAAGGAAAAAACCGACAACGACGAGGACTGGACTGCCGCCTTTGACGAGGTTCCGGAATCGGCGCCGGCGGCGCAACTGGCGCGGCGAATCGCCAAGGTGCTGAGCCAGTGGGTCGGCATTGAAACCATCGAGGACCAGAAAACCCGGCAACTGCGGCTCGTCGCGCCGGGCGACATATTGGTTCTGGTGCGCAAGCGCGACGGCTTCGTGCCAACGCTGCTGCGCACGCTCAAGGCCACAACCGACATTCCGGTGGCCGGTGCCGACCGGTTGCGGCTGACCGATCACATCGCCGTGCAGGATCTGATCGCGCTGGGCCGTTTCGCGGTTCTGGCCGATGATGACCTGTCGCTTGCCGCGCTGATCAAGAGCCCGTTGCTCGGTCTGAATGAAGATGATCTGTTCCGTCTGACCGCCTCGCGGCCCAAGGACCAGTCGGTCTGGCGTCACATGCGCGGGCTTTCCGAATCCGACGAAGCATTTGCCGTGGCGGTGAAAAAACTCGATCACTGGGCCGCGTGTGCCACCCGGCTGCCGCCTCATGATTTTTATGCAACGCTGCTCGGCCCCGATGGCGGCCGCCGCGCCTATCTCTCCCGTCTTGGTCATGAGGTCGGCGATGTGCTCGATGAGTTTCTGGGGCTTGCACTCGATCACGAACAGGCAGGGCTTCCGGGGCTGGAAAGCTTTCTCGCCATGCTCGAAACCGAATCGCCCGAGATCAAGCGCGAGATGGAGGGTCAATCCGGTGCGGTGCGGATCATGACCGTGCACGCCGCCAAGGGACTGGAAGCGCCGATTGTGTTTCTGGTTGATTCCGGCGGCGAAGCCTTCCAGCACAGCCATCAGCCGCGGCTCTGGCTGTTGCCTAAAGCGCCAGGGAGCTCCGAGCCGCCCTCAATCCCGGTCTGGTTGCCCGACAAGTCCTATGAAAATGAAGCGACGGCTGCGATGCGGGACAAGATGCGGGAACAGGCCGAGGAGGAATATCGCCGGTTGCTCTATGTTGGGCTGACACGCGCTGCCGACCGGCTGATTGTCTGTGGCTACCGTGGTGTTCGCGAGGTGAAAACCCCGACCTGGCATTCGTTGGCAGCCGCTGGTTTTGACAGCGCCGCAGACGAAGCCGGCTATCTGGTCTCCGATATCGTGCATGATCCGGGCGGCGAACCATTCGAGGCGCGCCGCCTTTGCCGGGCGCGCGGCGATGATTCGGTCGCGCCTGCAGCCGAACCATCAGCGACACCAGCCGCGCCGCAGTCTACCATCTTGACCATTACCGATGCACCGCTGCCGCCACCACGCAGGCTGCCCCGGCCCTTGGCGCCATCGGGTGTCGGTGCCGTGCTCGAGGAAAGCGCCGGCATCGCCACACGCTCGCCCTTTGCTGATCGGCAATCCGGCTCGGCTGCAGCTCTCGAGCGCGGAAGTATGGTGCATCGTCTGCTGCAGGTCTTGCCTGCGGTCGCTGCGGATCAACGTCAGACCGTGCTTGCCCGTTATCTCGAAAGAGCCTTGTCCGCGGACCAGGCGGATGTGTCCCAGGCACTGGAAACCCAAATTCTCGCAGTTCTCACTGATCCCCGCTTCGCGCCGATTTTCGATGCGCCCGGCGAAGCCGAGGTTTCGGTGATGGGAACCTTGCGGATCGGTGGCGAGGACCGCGCGGTTTCGGGCCGGATCGACCGCATAGCGCTGGATGGCGATCGGGTGCTTGTCGTGGATTACAAGACCGGTCTTGCGCCGCGTCCGGGCGAGAGTCCTCCCGCCAGTCATGTGTCACAACTGGCTATTTATCGCGCGCTTTTGGCGCCGCTGTATCCCGGACGACAAATTGACGCTGCACTGGTTTATGTGTCCGGGCCATTGCTGATTGAAATAACCGCGCACGCGCTGGACGAGGCAATGGCCCGGCTCAACACGTGATTTGGTCCTGGAAATCACGACCCGGTGATGCGGGTCGGAAAAGCCTTGAATAAACCTGATCGAATCATCACATTGGCTGCATCAACAGACTCACCAAAGGAGTGCCCATTCATGGCAACCGTTAAAGTAGACAACGCCAATTTTCAGAGCGAAGTGCTCGAATCGACCGTACCGGTGGTTGTCGATTTCTGGGCCGAATGGTGCGGACCATGCAAGATGATTGCCCCCAGCCTTGAGGAAATCTCCAACGAGATGGAAGGCAAGATCAAGGTCGTCAAGCTCAACATCGACGAAAATCCGGAGCTTGCATCGCAATTCGGCGTGCGTTCGATCCCGACGCTGGCGATGTTCAAGGGTGGCGCAGTGGCCGACATCAAGGTTGGCGCCTCGCCGAAGAGCGCTCTGGCCAGCTGGATTTCGGGCGCTGCCTGAACTCAAAGTATCAGCATGACAAAACCCGTCCGGGCAACCGGGCGGGTTTTTTGCTGCGCAAATAGGACCGGGTTCGGCTCAGATTGGCGCTGTGCCGTTGAGCTTGAGGACGTCACCCAACAGATAGAGCGACCCGCCAATCAGAATCCGCGGTGGCCGTTCGTTTTGATTCCAGTTGCTGCAAACAGCGGCAATTGCTGTTTCGACATTTGGGACTGATTCAGCCGTCAGCCCGGCCTCGCCGGCGGCCTTGGCCAGCAATTCGGGGTCAATTCCGGCTTCCGAAGCCGGGACAGGAACGGTGTAGACATGCCGGGCCATGCCAGCAAAGGCTTCGAAATAGCCCACTGGATCCTTGGTGTTGATCATCCCGGAGATCAGGAACAATGGCCGCGACTCGCGGTCGTTGAGATTGGCCATGGCTTCGGCGATCACCAGTCCCGCGCCGGGATTGTGACCGCCATCGATCCACAGTTCTGCGCCTTCCATGGCGAAGTCCGCAAGCCGTCCTTCAGCGAGACGTTCCAGCCGCCCGGGCCAATAGACATTGACCAGTCCTTTGGCGATGGCCGCTTCATCAAGCTTGAATCCGGCGGCTTTAAGCGCCCGAATTGCCGCCGCCGCATTGGCCTGCTGATGCCGGCCGGCGAGCTTCGGCAACGGCAGATCAATCAGCTCATCTTCATCCTGATAGGCCAATCGCCCGTTTTCCTGGGTGGCGAAGAAGTCCTGTCCATAGACACTGACCGGACATCTGAGCCTTTCAGCGATACCGATGACAACGTCGCGGGCGGTATCTTCGGTTTGCGCGCCGATCACCACCGGTGATCGCTGTTTGATGATGCCGGCCTTTTCCATGGCAATCAATTCGACGCGGTCGCCGAGATAGGCCTGATGATCGAGCGAGATCGACATGATAACCGACACCGCCGGATGAGCAATCACATTGGTCGCGTCAAAGCGGCCGCCAAGGCCGACCTCGATCAGTGCAGCGTCAGCGGGGTGCTCGGAAAACAGCACGAACATCACCGCAGTCAGGATTTCGAACACGGTGATCATCTCGCCCTGATTGGCGTCCGCTACCCGCCGCACCGCATCGGCCAGCACCTCGTCATCGACCAGATGACCGCCGCCTTCCGCGCCGATGCGGAAGCGTTCGTGCCAATTGACCAGATGCGGAGAAGTATGGACATGGACCTTGAGTCCCTGCGCCTCGAGAATGGCACGGCAGAAGGCACTGGTTGAACCCTTGCCGTTGGTGCCGGCAATATGGATCACCGGCGGCAATTTCTGATGCGGATTTCCAAGACGCTCAAGCAGCTGTGTAATCCGCCCCAGCGAAAGGTCAAAGCCCTTCGGATGCAGCGCCATCAGCGCGTCGATTTCCCGTTCGGCAGCCGACACGACCGCTCCTCCCGCTGGTTGCGGCTCTCGTTGAAAACCTATTCCGCGGCCTCGGCCGGTACGGGCTCAGCAAGTTCAACAGGCGCAGGAAGTGCTGCTGGTGCCGGCGCATCCATCTTGAGGAAAATCCTCAGCAAGCGCGCAACCGTCGCCGGAATGTCGTGGCGGTGCACCACCATGTCGATCATGCCGTGATCGAGCAGATATTCTGATGTCTGGAAGCCTTCTGGGAGTTTCTCCCGGATGGTCTGCTCGATCACCCGTTTGCCGGCAAAGCAGATTTCGGCACCGGGTTCGGCCAGATGCACGTCGCCGAGCATGGCATAGGAGGCGGAGACGCCGCCGGTGGTCGGATTGGTCAGCACCACGATGTAGGGCAGGCCGGCTTCCTTGAGCATTTCAACCGCTACGGTGGTGCGCGGCAATTGCATCAGCGACAGGATGCCTTCCTGCATGCGGGCGCCGCCAGACGCAGGAAACATCACCAGCGGGCAATTGCGGGCGATCGCGGCTTCGAAGGCCTGGATGATGGCTTCGCCGGCGGCGATGCCGAGAGAACCACCCATGAACGAAAAATCATGCACGCAGGCAACAATTTCGACGCCTTGCACCGCGCCATGGGCTGCGACGATCGAATCTTCGAGGCCGGTCTTGGTCCGGTTTTCCCGCAGCCGATCGCTGTATTTTTTTGAATCGCGGAATTTGAGCGGATCCTGCGGCACTTTTGGTGAAGGCAGGAGTTCGTATTTCCCCTCGTCAAACATGTGCTTGAGCCGTGCTTCGGCTGTCATTTTCATGTGGTAGCCGGAGGCAGGGATGACGAAATGGTTTTCTTCCAGATCGCTATGGAACACCATTTCCCCGGTTTCGGGGCACTTGATCCAGAGATTCTCCGGCACCTCGCGGCGGCCGAGCATCGAATTGATCTTTGGCCTGACGTAGTTGGTAATCCAGTTCAAGGCGTTATCTCCGGTTCGTCACCCAATGTGGGGCTGTTATTGCGTCGGTGCAAGACGTGCGGCGCGCACGCCGGTGGCAAGACCGCGCACCATGGTGACGACACTCTCGACCGTGTCGGTGGTTGCCGCATTCTTGGCATCAAGCGTATTGGCGATCTGGTTGACGATCGCGGTGCCAACCACCACGCCGTCCGCCGACTGTCCGATGGCTCGCGCCTGTTCGGCGGTCTTGACGCCAAAACCGACGCAGACCGGCAAATTTGTGTGGCTCTTTATCCGGTCGACAGCCTCATTGACCTTTGATGTGTCGGCAATGGCTGAGCCGGTGATGCCGTTCATCGACACGTAATAGACAAAGCCCGAAGTATTGCTCAACACCCGCGGCAGCCGCTTGTCGTCGGTGGTCGGCGTTGCCAGGCGGATGAAATTCAGCCCGGCTTTCAGCGCAGGCAGGCACAATTCCTCATCCATCTCCGGCGGCAGATCAACCACGATCAGCCCGTCGATTCCGGCCTCTATGGCATCCACCAGAAACCGGTCGACACCATAGATGTAGATCGGGTTGTAATAGCCCATCAGCACGATCGGTGTCTCATTGTCTCCCTTGCGGAAGTCAGCAGCCAGCGCCAGCGTCTTCTTGAGCGTCTGGCCGCCTTTCAGCGCCCGCTGTCCGGCCATCTGGATCGCCGGACCGTCGGCCATCGGATCGGAGAACGGCATGCCAAGTTCGATCACGTCGGAGCCGGCGCCCGGTAGTGCCTGCATGATCTTCAGCGAGGTGTCGTAGTCGGGATCACCGCCCATGAAATAGGTCACCAGCGCCGGCCGGCCTTCGGCCTTGAGTTTTTCAAAACGGGTATCGATGCGAGTGGTCATGATCAAAGCTCCACGCCGAGAATCTTGCCGACAGTAAAGATGTCCTTGTCGCCGCGGCCACACAGGTTCATCACGATGATCTGATCCTTGCCCATTTTCGGCGCACGCTTGATCACTTCGGCCAGCGCGTGGCTTGGTTCCAGCGCGGGAATAATGCCTTCGAGCTTGGTCAGCAGCTGGAAAGCTTCCAGTGCTTCCGTATCCATGATCGGTACATACTCGACCCGGCCCGATTCCTTCAGCCATGAATGCTCAGGTCCGATGCCGGGATAGTCGAGGCCGGCCGAGATCGAATGGCCTTCCTTGATCTGTCCGTCGCCGTCCTGCAGCAGATAGGTGCGGTTGCCGTGCAGCACGCCGGGCGAACCGGCGGTCAACGAGGCGCAGTGCTCTTCGCCTTCAAGGCCCTTGCCACCGGCTTCGACGCCGACAATCTGCACGTCCTTGTCATCCAGGAACGGATGGAACAGCCCGATGGCGTTGGAGCCACCGCCGACCGCTGCGACCAGCATGTCCGGCAAGCGGCCTTCGGCTGCCATAATTTGCTCGCGGGTTTCCTCGCCGATCACCGACTGGAAGGTGCGAACCATCTCCGGATAAGGATGCGGCCCTGCCGCTGTGCCGATCAGGTAATAGGTATCGTCGACATTGGTGACCCAATCCCGCAGCGCCTCGTTCATCGCGTCTTTCAGCGTGCCGTGACCGGAAGAGACCGGGTGCACCTGTGCGCCAAGCAGTTTCATGCGGAACACGTTCGGCGCTTGCCGCTGAACGTCCGTGGCGCCCATATAGACTTCGCACGGATAACCAAAGCGTGCCGCAACAGTGGCCGAAGCAACGCCATGCTGGCCAGCGCCGGTCTCGGCGATGATCCGGGTCTTGCCCATGCGCTTTGCCAGCAGAATCTGGCCGATGCAATTGTTGATCTTGTGCGAACCGGTGTGGTTGAGCTCGTCACGCTTGAAATAGACCTTGGCGCCGCCCAGATGCTCGGTCAGCCGTTCGGCGAAATAGAGCGGCGATGGCCGCCCGACATAATGGGCGTTGAGATGGTCGAGTTCAGCGCGGAAGGCCGGATCAGCTTTCGCCTTGGTCCATTCCTCTTCCAGCTCAAGGATAAGCGGCATCAGCGTTTCGGCAACGAAACGGCCACCGAAAATACCGAACATGCCCTGCTCGTCGGGGCCGGTACGGAATGAGTTTGGGGTACTTGTCTGGTTCAAATCATCTACTCCTGGGGCCGTCCCTTGTCTGCGTCACGAACCGCGCGGATGAAGCTGTCCATCATCTCGAGGCTTTTTACACCTGGCGCGCTTTCAACGCCGGATGATACATCAATACCGGTTGCGTGGCTGATGCCGAGCGCCTCGCCGATATTGTCTTTCGTCAATCCACCGGAAAGCATGTAATTGGCGGCCCCGTCAAGCGTGGCAAGGAGTCGCCAGTCGAAACTGACCCCATTGCCGCCCGGCAGATCCGAGCCTTTCGGCGCCTTGGCATCAAACAGAAACCGGTCTGCAATACCCTTGTAAGGCCCAATCTTGTCAAAATCAGCGGCCTCGCGGATTGCAAAGGCCTTCATCACCGGCAATCCATAGCGGGTCTTGAGTTCTGCGGTCCGTTCCGGGCTTTCGCCGCCATGCAGTTGCAGCCAGTCCGGTTTGACCATTGCCACGATCTCGTCGAGACCGGCATCGTCCATATCAACCGTCACCGCCACGGTTTTCAGACCGCGCGTCAGGGCGCGCTCAGCCAGCGTGCTGGCAGCCTCGACGCTGACGTGGCGCGGGCTCTTTGGAAAAAAGATGAACCCGGCCATATCCGCGTTCAGATCGGCCGCGCGATCCACCGCTTCAGGCGTGCTCAGGCCACAAATCTTGATCTGTATCGTCATGCCGGCTGAAGTCGCATGAATCCGCCCGAGAGTCGAGATATGGATGCGCCATCAATCGTCCGGATCGGCGCAGTACCGCCTTTGCCGGACGCTCAGAAGGTGACGGCGAACAGCCGCGAGCCGTTCTGCTTGAGCCAGCGCTTGGCTTCCTTGGTGCGCGGGCACAGCTCAAGGCAGGTGGCCCAGAAATCGGGCCCATGGTTCATTTCCTTCAGATGCGCCACTTCATGGGCAGCGAGGTAGTCAATGACGAAATCTGGCGCCATGGCGATGCGCCAGGAAAAGGCCAGGTTGCCCTGTGATGTGCACGATCCCCAGCGGCTCTTGGTATCCTTGTAGGCGATCGCCCGCACCGGCTTGCCCAGCGTTGCCGCATGCATCCGCACCGCGGCGTCAAGTTCGCGACGCGCCACCCGCTTGAGATGATCCGACACCCGCCTGCCGACATGCTCTTCTGCGCCGGACACCCTGAGCGTCGGCACGCCGTCAATTTCGGTCTCTTCGGCCAGTCCGCGCAGCTTGCCGGTCATCTCGATCCGGTGATCGACGCCGCGGATGGCGATGGTCTTGTCCTGGGTCAGCGGGCCGGCTTCGGTGACGCGGGCCAGCCGGGTCATCAGCCAGCCATGGTGGCGGGTGAGAAATTCATCGACGTCCCGGTCGGGAAGGCCCCGTGGCACGGTCAGCTTCAGCGCCTGGCCACCCGGCTCGATCCGCAGTGTCATCCGCGTTGCCCGGGCATTCTCGCGGACAGTCAGCGGCAACTCGCGGCCATTGACGGTGATAGCCGCCAGCCGTGCGGTGGTCTTCCTGGGGGACGTGCGGCCAAATCCGAACATGGCAGTGGTTTTATCCGATTCGCCGGGGCTGTAAGCCTGAAAATGCGTGCTGCCTGCAAAACCCGGGATTAGGGCAATAAAAAGCGGCGCCCTGAACAGGACGCCGCCGGTACTCGCGGGTTTTGGCAATCAGCCGTCGATTTCAGGCACCGAGCGGCCTTTCTTGGCCTTGCTCTGGCTGGCCTGGCGGTCGGCCATGAACTGCTCGAATTCTGTGCGGTCGCGGGCCATGCGCAGGTCGCGCATATGCTGGTCGAATTCGCTGCGCATCTCGTCAAGCTTCTTGCGTTCTTCATCAAGCCGCGACAATTCAGTGTCGCGCCAGTCGTCAAAGGCTGCGTTGCCGCTGCTGGCGCGCATGCCGTTGCCGCTTTTCTTGCGGAACGCGCCGGTGAAATCATCGGTAGCGCGGTTCACGTCTGCCTTGAACGCTTCGAGCCTGTCACCCCAGATGATATAAGCGAGCATGGCAAGGCCGAGCGGCCAGAAAACCATGAAGCCCAAAACCATCAGGGCGATGGTCGCCGGTGTCCATGCGGGACGGATCAATGCGGTCTGTGTCATCAGGTAAAACCTAATCAGGTGAAGGGAAGCCGGAATCGTTCCCTAGTGTATTTGATGTGGTATGAATCGCCTGCCTATTCAAGAAATTGACCGCAAAAATCCGATATTCTACTGTTTTAACAGAGAAATTTCGAACGCCTAAAATGCCGCTAAATTTCCGTGTCAGCTGCTGCGGCCACCCTTGATCACCTTCGGCGCGGTCTTTTTTCCGCGATTTTCCTGGGCATGAGTGCGGGCAAAATCCAGGATCCGCGGTGCGATTTCGGCGCGGAATCGCGAGCCGTTGAAGACGCCGTAATGGCCGACATCGGGCTGCACATAATGGTGACGCATGTCATCGGGAATATTGGGGCAGATGGTCTGCGCCGCTTCGGTCTGGCCAGCACCCGAAATATCGTCGTTTTCACCTTCGACGGTCAACAGCGCCACATTCCGAATGGCCTTGGTATCGATCTTGCGGCCGCGATACATCATTTCGCCCTTGGGCAGCGAATGCTTGATGAACACCGTGTCGACGGTCTGCAGGTAGAATTCGGCTGTCATATCCATGACCGCCAGATATTCGTCGTAGAAGTCGCGATGCCGTTCGGCAGAATCGCCATCATTCTTGACCAGATGCTGGTAGAAATCCTTCTGCGCGATCATGTGCCGGTCGAGGTTCATGGTCATGAAACCGGACAATTGCAGAAAACCCGGATAGACTTGGCGGGAGAATCCCGGCAATGGCCAGGGCACTTGCATGGTGACGTTTTCTTCGAACCACTCGATCGGCTTGGCCTGGGCCAGCTCGTTGACGCCGGTCGGGCTGATGCGGGTGTCGATCGGGCCGCCCATCAGCGTCATTGTCGAAGGCGCGAACGCATCGCCGTCTTCTTCCATCAATGCGACGGCAGCCAGCACCGGCACGGCCGGTTGGCAGACGGCCATCACATGGGTGTCCGGTCCAAGCGCGTGCAACATCGAGATCACGTAGTCGATGTAATCATCAAGATCGAACTTGCCGTCGGTGACAGGCACCATGCGGGCATCGGTCCAGTCGGTGACGTAGACTTCGGCATTGGGCAGCAAGGTCTCGACCGTGCCGCGCAGCAGCGTCGCGTAATGACCCGACATCGGCGCCACCACCAGAATCTTGGGGTCAGGCCGATGGTTTGCAGGCAGGCTGCGCTCGAAATGAATCAGATTGCAGAATGGCCGCGACCAGACGGTCTTTTCATGCACGGAGACTGTTCCGGAATCGAGCTTTGTCTCATCCAGCCCGAAAGCAGGCTTGCCATAGCGCCGCGTGGTGCGTTCGAACAGCTCGAAGCCGGCGCCCATGGCGCGGCCAATTGGTGTGTGCGAAATCGGATTGATCGGATTGCGGAACGTCAACCGCATGGCATCGGCATAGGCTCGCATCGGCGCTATTGCGGCATGATTGAACTCATACATCTGGTAGAACATGGAAAATAGCCCTTTTCCGGCAGATCGACTGCCCCGTTCCCGCCATCATGCACGTCATATCCTTACCGGAGTCTGACTTGTCGCAGCGCGCAAACAGTCCGGAAACCTATCACGGATTTGTTGCGTTGCAACAACAAGACCGCGCAAAACCGCCTTTTTGCGACCATCGGCTAAGGCAAACGGGCTTATTGCCGTCGCAATCCGCCAATTGGGGCAAGGTCTGAGTGGTTACTTTTCGGTGCGCGCCAGCCGAACGCCGGAGACTCGCCCCGGCATCCGCTGATTCTTGTCGCCGGCAGATTGCTCACGCAGCGTGGCTGAGACCGGACCTATCAAACCCCAGTTCGGCAAGCGCTTTCGCGACAGCAATGTCCGGTGCGGTCTGCGCAAAGGGACCAATGGCAACAGCAAGCTTGTCGCCGGACAACCGGTGCGGGGTGAACCAGAGATAGGACATCTCCGAGATTTCGCGCCACATCGGCACAACCAGCCCACCGGCGCGCAACAGCAGCCATGGCATGCCGGCTTGTTTCAAGGATTTGCCACCGAGTGCCTGTTCAACCAGCCGTTTCATCTCGGTGCCGCTCAGCGTGTGTCCCTCGAATGTGTAATGCTCATATCCGGATGAGCCGCATCCCTTGTCGGCAAGCTTGACGAAGGCCTGCGCCAGATCCGGCAGATAGGCCCAGGCATGGTCAATGTCCATTGCACCCGGCCAGGTGAACGCACCCTTGTCGAGCTTGGCGGTGATCGCCAGATCGAACCAGGAGCCGCGTCCGTCGCCGCCGTAAAAATCGCCGGCCCTAAGTATGATTGTCTTGACCCCATTCTTGGCTGCATCCTTGAAAGCCTGTTCCATGGCATTGCGGATTTTACCCTTGCCGGTATCACCCGGCATCGCAGTGGTCTCGTCGGCGAGATCGGGAATGCTCCTGCCATAATTGTAGACATTGCCAGGCAGCAGATGCAGCGCCCCGGTGGCCTTGGCAGCGGCGATGACATTGGCGGTGAACACCGGCACCTTGTCCGCCCATTCGGTGTAGATCGGGTTGAGCCCGTTGAAGATCACATCAGCACCCTGACAGGCGCTGATCAAAGCGGCCTTGTCCATGGCGTCGGCGGCGCGACAGTCAGCTTGAGCGACCCCTTCGGGCGCTTTGCCGTCACGGGTAATGGCGATGACCTGCCAGTTCTGTGCCAGAAAGGCGCGTGCCACCATGCGGCTCAATCTGCCGCGTGCTCCGAGAATTGCGATGGTTTTCATGTTCGTCTCCTGTTGTGATTGGATGAGACCATTTTTGATCATTCATATTGGTTTGAACATTGCCCAATAATGTTGGATGATCATGCATATATGAATGACAATGGAGGGCACCATGGACTGGAACCTGCTGCGCAGCTTTCTGGCAGTGGCTGAAACCGGAAGCCTGACGGCGGCTGCAGTGAAGCTTGGCATGAGCCAGCCCTCGATCGGTCGCCACATCGGTGAATTGGAACGGCAGCTCGACACACCGCTTTTCCGGCGCGGCCCGCGCGGCCAGCAACTCAGCGAGCGCGGGTTGGACCTGATGGCCGAGGTGGCCCGGATGGGGGAGGCTGCAGACGCTGTTTCCCGCATTGCCTTCGGGCAATCCGAAAGTCTCGCCGGCACGGTGAGAATTACTGCCAGCGAAATCATCGGTGCTCTGGTGCTGCCGGCCATGGTCACTGAACTGAGACTGCAGGAACCGTCCATCGAGATCGAAATTGTCGCGTCCAACAGTGTTGGCAATTTGCTGCGGCGCGACGCCGACATCGCCATTCGGATGGTCAAGCCGCACCAGCTTGATCTGCTGATTCGTCACATCGCCGATATTCCACTGGTGCCCTGCGCCAGTTCGTCCTATTTCGCCCGCGCAGGCAAACCTGAGCGGCTCGAGGACATGACCAGCCATGACCTGATTGGCTATGACCGCTCGGACGAGATCATCGACGGCTTTGCCAAAGCCGGCGTCACGCTCAGCCGCTCAGCCTTCAAGATCCGGTCGGACAGTCAACTGGTATTGTGGGAAGCAACGCGCGCTGGCGCAGGCATCCATTTCGCACAGGTTCCACTGGTGGCGATGAATCCAGACCTTGAGACCTGTCTCGAAGACATGCCATTGCCCCGGCTCGAGACCTATTTGACCCTGCATAGCGATGTGCGGCACAGCCCGCGGATCCGCTTTGTCGCGGATTATTTGTATCAAGCCATGCGGGACTTCGCTGCGCTGCGCTGAAATGTGAGCAGGATGGGCGATGAACAGGCGTGCGTTCGACATGCGGTTGCCCCTGACTGTCTCGAACAAGGATTGCCGTCACATCGCATCCGATTTCGCCCATTGTGCCGGTCAGATCACTGGCGGCAGCGGGTAAGGCAGTGGATGTCACCTTGCGCCGCAGCTTGTTTCCAGCAATAGGGTGAGGTCTAGGCCGGAAACGAGAAATGCAGGACTATCCGCGAGGAATCATCGAAATTGACATCATCCGCATGACCGCAGTTTTCGCACCAGAAACCGCAGGAGCCTATTGATGTTGCAACTGGTTCTCGATTTCGGCACCATTGTTCTGGCCGATCTGGTGCTTTCAGGCGACAACGCCCTGATCATCGGCATGGCTGCAGCGTCGTTGTCGCCGGAGTTGCGCAAGCGCGCCATCCTTTACGGCATCATCGTCGCTGCCGTGCTTCGGATCATCTTTGCGCTGGTTGCAACCAAGCTTCTCGGCGTGCCGGGCTTGCTGTTTTTGGGCGCGCTGCTGCTTTTCTGGGTGTGTTGGCGGCTCTATGGAGAAATCCGGGCCAATATTGACGAGGACGCCGTTCATGCGCTTGAAGCGGTCGACAACGGCGCAGAAGGCTGTAGCGGTCCATCGCACAAAACTCTTGTTCAGGCGCTGATATCTATCACCATCGCCGATTTGTCGATGTCGATCGACAATGTGCTGGCGGTTGCAGCCATTGCCGACGGCAACACCCAGATGTTGGTGTTCGGCCTGGGATTGGCCATTCTGCTGATGGCTTTCGCGGCAACGATGATCATGAAACTGCTGAGCCACTTCCCGGCGATTTCCTGGCTTGGTCTGGCGGTGCTGATCTATGTCGCCGGCGACATGATGTATCGCGGCATCATCGATCCCGATACGGGAATTCTGTCGATGCTGCACGCCGCCTCGCTCTAGGCGCCTCGGCGCGGCCTGACCGCAGAATTGATCCGGCCCGGCAGGCTTTGCCGTGACGCGCGGCCGTCTGCAAACTGATCTGGCGTCGTCAAACCGCGAAACTGGCACTAGAGCGGTTCGGGCCAGTTGTGGTTTCTAGCCTTCAACAAGGAGGAGTGTCCGATGCCAAAAATGACCACCGAGGAAGCTTTCGTGAAGGTTCTCCAGATGCACGGCATCGAGCATGCATTCGGCATCATCGGATCGGCCATGATGCCGGTGTCGGACCTGTTCCCCAAGGCCGGGATCACTTTCTGGGATTGCGCCCACGAAACCAATGCCGGGTTGATGTGCGACGGCTACATCCGCACCACCGGCAAGATGGCCATGGCCATTGCCCAGAACGGTCCCGGCGTCACCGGCTTCGTCACCCCGGTCAAGACCGCCTACTGGAACCACACGCCGATGCTGCTGATCACCCCGCAGGCGGCCAACAAGACCATCGGCCAGGGCGGTTTTCAGGAGATGGAGCAGATGCGGCTGTTTGCCGATTGCGTCTGCTACCAAGAAGAGGTCCGCGATGCGTCGCGCATTCCCGAAGTGCTCAACCGGGTGATCATGAAGGCCTGGCGTGGCTCGGCGCCGGCGCAGATGAACATTCCGCGCGATATGTGGACGCAGGTGATTGATGTCGATCTGCCGCAGATGGTCCGCTTCGAACGTCCTGCCGGCGGCGAGCAGGCCATTGCGCAAGCCGCCGGGCTTCTCTCGAAAGCCAAGTTTCCGGTCATCCTGTCGGGTGCCGGCGTGGTGCTCTCCGGCGCCATCCCGGATGTTGTCGAACTCGCCGACCGCCTCGATGCGCCGGTCTGCTCCAACTACCAGCACAATGACAGTTTCCCCGGATCGCACCCGCTGGCTGTCGGCCCGCTCGGCTACAATGGCTCAAAGGCCGCAATGGAACTGATCGCCAAGGCCGATGTGGTGCTGGCGCTCGGCACAAGGCTCAATCCGTTCTCGACCTTGCCCGGCTACGGTATCGATTACTGGCCGAAAGACGCCGACGTGATTCAGGTCGATATAAACGCCGACCGAATTGGCCTGACCAAGAAAGTCACCGTCGGCATCGAAGGGGATGCAACCAAAGTGGCGCGCGCTATCCTGGCCCAGCTTTCGGGTGATGCCGGCAATGCTGGCCGCGAGGACCGGCGCAATCTGGTGTCGCTGACCAAATCGCGCTGGGCGCAGGAACTGTCTTCGCTTGATCACGAGGAAGATGATCCCGGTACCGAGTGGAACGCGCAATCACGCAAGCGCGACGCCGACCTGATGTCACCCCGTCAGGCCTGGCGCGCCATTCAGGCAGCGCTGCCGAAAAACGCCATCATCTCGTCGGATATCGGCAATAACTGCGCCATCGGCAATGCCTATCCGAGTTTCGAAGAGGGCCGCAAATATCTCGCGCCCGGCTTGTTCGGGCCCTGCGGCTATGGCTTCCCGTCGATCCTCGGCGCCAAGATCGGTCAGCCCGATATCCCGGTCGTCGGTTTTTCCGGTGACGGCGCCTTCGGCATCTCGATGAACGAGATGACCGCCTGCGGCCGCGATGAATGGCCGCCGATCACCATGGTGATCTTCCGCAACTACCAATGGGGTGCGGAAAAGCGCAACACCACGCTCTGGTACGACAATAATTTCGTCGGCACCGAACTCGACCGCGACACCTCCTATGCCAGGATCGCGGAAGCCTGCGGCGCCCATGGCGTGGTGGTCAAGGATCAGCACGCGCTGACCGAGGAACTGGCCAAAGCGGTTGAGCGCCAGATGAAGAAGGGTGAGACCACGTTCATCGAAATCGTGCTCAATCAGGAGCTGGGCGAGCCCTTCCGCAGGGACGCCATGAAAAAGCCTGTCGTTGTTGCCGGCATCAGCCGCAACGACATGCGCCCGCAAAAAGGTGCTGCCTGACGGAACTGGCCGATAACGCAACCTGCCCCCCTTCGGCGAGTGGTTTCAACGCCCGCCGAAGGTCCGCAGGGTCTCGCCAATGATCTTGATTCCGGCCGATATCTTGGCGCTTTCGATCGACGAATAGGCAATGCGGAAATACCGCGCGCCGTCTTCCGGGCGCTCGAAGAACACATGCCCCGGCTCGATCAGCACACCGCGATTCTTGAGTGCAAAAGCAAGATCGCGTGCGTCGACGCCGTCGGGTGTCTTGAGCCAGAAACTTGATCCCCCTGACACATTCATACCGCCCGATTCGAGTCCGCACTGTTCGATGGCTTCCTGCATGATCTCCCGGCGTTTGCGGTAGATCTGACCCATCCGTGCCACCAGCGCATCGTAGTGCCCCAATGACAGGAAATTGGCCGCCGTTCGTTGCAGGTGCCCCGGCGGGTGCCGCAAAATCGCGGCGCGAAGGGCTCGGGCTTCACGGATGAACACTTCCGATCCGACGACATAACCAAGTCGCAAACCGGGAAACAGAGATTTGGAAAACGAGCCGACATAAATCACCCGGCCCTCCTCATCGAGTGATTTGAGCGCCGGTTCGGGTGGATTGAGAAACGACATCTCGAATTCGTAATCATCCTCGACGATGATGAAATCATGGCGGCTGGCGAGCTCGAGAAGCGCCCGCCGGCGTTCAAGCGGCATCGTCACATTGGTCGGGCAATGATGGCTTGGCGTGGTGAAAACAACATCGGTCTCAACTGGCAATGCATCAAGCACCATGCCGCAATCATCCACCGGCACCGAGGCAACGGTGCAACGGGCCAGATTGAGCGCCACCCGCAGGCCCGAATAGCCTGGATTCTCCATCGCTGCCGTGCGCCGTTGATTGAGCAGCACCTGAGCGCACAGCCACAATGCGTTTTGAGCACCCATGGTGATCAGGATTTGTTCCGGCTTTGCTTGGATACCACGCCGTGGCAGGGTGTTGAGCGCGATATATTTGACCAGTTCGGGATCATCCCGTTCAAAGCTGTCAGCCGTGACGGTCGAAAACTCCCGCTTTCCCAGCGCCTGTAACGCGCATTGCCGCCAGTTGCTGTGGTCGAAAATCCGGTCATCGGCCTGCCCGTAGATAAAGGGATAGGGGTAGCTCCTCCAGTCTATCGGTTTTTCCGGCAGGACCTGATCGGAAAACCGTTGTCCGATAGCTTTGCCCCAGTCGACACAATCGGTGAAGACGCCTTTTGGTGCCTCAAAGCGACTGCGTTGCGGTGCGGTCGGCGAAACATAATATCCCGAGCGCCCTTTTGCGATCAGGTAATCATCGGAAACCAGTTCGCTGTAGGCCAGCGTCACCGTGATTCGGCTGATTCCGAGATGAACAGCCAGTTTGCGGCTCGAAGGCAGCTTCGCCCCCTGAATGAAGCGTCCCGACAGAACGCCCTCGCTGATCATCCTCTGGATTTTCTGCTGCAGTGTTCCCTCGAATTTGGGATCGAGGAAAAATGTCTCTATCGGTATCGGCATTCAGGTGCCCCGCGGGCCCATGATGGCGCGCAAACGTCGCTCTGTCCCTAAAGCGTGTTCCGAAAAGTGGGAACCGGTTTTCGGAAAAAACACGCGCCAAAACAAAAACCTAAAGCACATTGCATGAATACGATTGAATGCAACGTGCTTTAGTGGATCCATGGGCCAAGTCGACCGGGAAGTCAGTAGCGGTCCATGCGATGCCATGGATGATTTTTTGAGCATATCGGCTGACATGGCATAGCGAAAGGGGCAGGACGGTGATTGTGTCCTGCCCCTTTCGCGTTGCGTTTAATGGGTTTGGCTCAGCCGAACACCTTGGTCAGCGCACGGTCGACGCTGTCAGTAATCTGATCGATGTCCTGTGCAGTGGCGATCAGCGCCGGGCTGAAGCAAAGGGTGTTGTTGAAGCCGGGTAGCGAGCGGTTGGTTGCACCGATGATAACGCCTTGTGCCATGCAGTCGGCCACCACCGCCTGCATCCTTTTCTCGTCTACCGGATCCTTGGTTTTGCGGTCGCTGACCAGTTCAGCCCCGACAAACAGTCCCTTGCCGCGCACATCGCCGATCACCGCGTGTTTTTCCTGCAGCACCCGCAGATTGTCCAGTATCCTTTCACCCATCACCTGGGTGTTCTCGATGAGGTTTTCATCCTCGATGATCCGCATGTTTTCAAGTGCGGCTGCCGGACCTGCGGCGCATCCGCCAAAGGTCGAGATATCACGGAAATAGGACATCGGATCGGACGGGTCATCTTTGAATTGCTCGAACACCGCTTCCGTCGTCACCGTGCAGGAAATTGCCGCATAGCCGGATGCCACGCCCTTGGCCATGGTGACGAAATCCGGCTTGATGCCGTAATGCTGATAGCCGAACCAGGCCCCGGTGCGGCCGACGCCGCAGACCACTTCATCGATATGCAAAAGGATGTTGTACTTGGAACAGATCTCCTGCACCCGCTCCCAATAGCCCGGAGGTGGGGTAATCACACCGCCGCCCGCTGTAATCGGCTCAAGGCACAAGCCGCCGACGGTGTCGGGGCCTTCGCGCAGGATCACCTCTTCAATGGCATTTGCCGCAGCAAGACCATAACTTTCTGCGTCCGGATACTGGTTGCGGTACTCAAGGCAATGCGGCACCATGACAAATCCCGGAACCATCGGCCCGTATTGCTCCACCCGTTGCATCTGTCCACCGGCCGACAGCGCGCCAATTGTGGTGCCGTGGTAGTCGCGGTCGCGGTAAAGGATCTTGTATTTCTTGCCGCCGTGATGCCGGTGCGAAATCTGCCGGATCATCTTGAACGCCTTCTCGTTGGCCTCCGATCCGGAATTTGAATAATAGACCCGGCTCAAGCCCGGCATCTTCTCGATCAGCTGCTTGGCGAACATCGCGCCGGGGATCGATCCGGCGCTGTTGGCGAAATAGTTCATCTTGACCAGCTGATCGCGCACCGCATCGGCAATGCTTTCCCGGCCATAGCCGACATTGACCGTCCAGACGCCACCGGACACCCCGTCGAGATGCTCCTTGCCGGTCGCATCCCAGACCCGCATGCCGCGACCTTCAACCATGATGCGCGGATCAATGGTCTCAAACGGCTTGTGCTGGATCAGGTGATGCCAGACATGGGCGCGATCAGCTTCGATGACCGCCTGGATATCATTGGGTTGAATGGGCAAATTCATGAGCGCTCGCTCCCGGGAAGATGGTGATAGCCGATCCTTCGGCATCAAAATCATCGCCGAAGTCCCTGGCAAGAGAATAGGGCCAGTGGTGTTTAGCCATATAGCCAGAAAACGAAAATGAAACCCGTAAATTGAGCGCGTTTGCGCAAACAGCAACTGCGTCGTTGAACAATTTGGCTCTATGGCTTGGACTGCCGGTTTGACCTTGTTGGTGCAGCTTGCGTCTTGTCAATCGATCTATGCTCTGAAGCTACGCCAGCAAACGGGAAACGCCGCCGCTCCAGATTGGCGCGGCGGCGTTGTTTTACCTTTGAAATGACGTCTGGTCAGATATCCAGGTTTGCCACCGAAAGCGCATTTTCCTGAATGAACTCGCGCCGCGGCTCAACCTCGTCGCCCATAAGGCGCGAGAACAGGCTGTCGGCGTCCACCGCGTCATTGACCCGGACCTGCAGCAGTGAACGGGCATGCGGATCAAGCGTGGTTTCCCACAATTGCTCGGCGTTCATTTCGCCAAGGCCCTTGTAGCGTTGCAGGGTCAGACCCTTGCGGCCAACGGCGAAGACTGCCTGAAGCAGTTCACGCGGTCCCGAAACCAGAGTGCCGCCTTCCTTGCGCCGCAGCGTTGGCGGCTCGGTGTAGACATCGCGCAGCTTGGCGTTCATCTGGTCGATCATCCGCGCGTCCTGGCTGCCGATCAAGCCGGAGTCGAGATAGGCCGATTCCTTGACGCCGCGCACCACGCGTTCAAACCGGTAGCCATTCTCGCTGGTGACGCCGGTCCATCCGCGCTCCGATTCCTCGGAGATCATGTCAAGCCGTCGTGAGACTTCCGCAACCATTGCTTCCGAGGAAGCAGGATCGGTAATCCGCTCCAAATTGAACGCGCCGGCAATCGCCGCCTGTTCGACGACCGAATGATCATAACGTGAATGCAGGCCTTCCAGCAGCACCCGCATTCTCAGCGCATCGGTGATCGTATCCTTCAGATCGGCGCCGGTCCGCACTTCACCAGTCGACAATTCCAGTGTGGCTTCGTCGAGTCCGGTGGTGACCAGATACTCTTCCATCGCCTTCTCGTCCTTGAGATACTGGCCGGACTTGCCGCGCGAAACCTTGTAGAGCGGCGGCTGGGCGATATAGAGGTGCCCGCGCTCGATCAGTTCCGGCATCTGCCGGAAGAAGAAGGTCAAAAGCAGGGTCCGAATGTGGGCACCGTCGACGTCAGCATCCGTCATGATGATGATCTTGTGGTAGCGCAGCTTGTCGGCGTTGAACTCGTCCTTGCCGATGCCGGTCCCGAGCGCCATGATCAGCGTGCCGATTTCCTGGCTCGACAGCATCTTGTCGAACCGGGCCCGCTCGACATTGAGGATCTTGCCCCTGAGCGGAAGAATGGCCTGATTTTCACGCGACCGGCCCTGTTTGGCCGATCCGCCAGCGGAATCGCCCTCCACCAGGAACAATTCGGATTTGGCCGGATCTTTTTCCGAACAGTCAGCAAGCTTGCCGGGCAGTGAAGAAATGTCGAGCGCGCCTTTGCGTCGCGTCAATTCACGCGCCTTGCGGGCGGCTTCCCGCGCTGCAGCGGCTTCGATCACCTTGCCGACCAGGACTTTCGATTCTGCCGGGTGTTCCTCGAGCCAGGCACTCAGTGTCAGGTTGACCAGGTTTTCAACCGCCGGCCGGACTTCCGACGACACCAGCTTGTCCTTGGTTTGCGACGAGAATTTCGGATCGGGAACCTTGACCGACAAGACTGCGGTCAGTCCCTCGCGGCAATCATCGCCGGTGAGTGACACTTTTTCTTTTTTGGTCATGCCGGAGCTGTCGGCATAGGACACCATCTGCCGGGTCAGTGCCGCGCGGAAACCGGCCATATGGGTGCCGCCATCGCGCTGGGGAATGTTGTTGGTGAAGCACAGAACATTTTCGTGGTAGCTGTCGTTCCACCACATGGCGAGTTCGACAACGATACCGTCCTTTTCGCCCAGAAGGGTCACCGGATCGACGACCAGCGGCTTCTTGGAGCGGTCGAGATAGCGCACATATGCTTCCAGCCCGCCCTCGTAATACAATTCCAGTTCCACTACGTCGGAATGGCGCCGGTCAGCCAGCAGAATGCGCACGCCGGAATTCAGAAACGCCAGTTCCCGCAGCCGATGCTCAAGCGTACCGAAATCGAAATCGATCATCGTGAAGGTTTCGGTGCTTGGCATGAAGGTCAATTCGGTACCGGTCTCGTCGCCGCAATCGCCGATGACCTTCAAGGGTGCATCGGCAACGCCGTGCGTGAACCGGATTTCATGAATCTTGCCTTGGCGACGGACAACCAGCTTCAACCAGATCGAAAGCGCGTTGACCACGGAAACGCCGACGCCGTGCAAGCCGCCGGAGACCTTGTAGGAGTTCTGGTCGAATTTTCCGCCGGCATGCAGCTGCGTCATGATCACTTCGGCCGCCGAAATGCCTTCGCCCTTGTGGATATCGGTCGGAATTCCGCGGCCATTGTCGGTCACGGTCACCGATCCGTCCGGATTGAGCGCTACGGTGACGCGGTCCGCATGACCTGCAAGCGCTTCGTCGATGGCGTTGTCCACGACTTCATAGACCATGTGATGCAGGCCGGACCCGTCATCGGTGTCGCCGATATACATGCCTGGCCGTTTGCGTACAGCATCCAGGCCCTTGAGAACCTTGATCGATTCGGCGCCGTATTCGGCCTCCACGGTCGGGCTTGTCTCAGGCGTATCGTTCATTATGCAGGTCTTTCAGTCCAGAGCGGCGGTGCCGGGCGGAAAAGGTGGAAACTGCGGCAACGAATCACCGCGCATAGGAGGTTTCAGTATAGGCGGGCGGGTGATGAAAACCAAATCCGTGACGCCATGGAATTGTGGGTTTTGGAATGCATATATGGGGATGAACGTGCCGGAACCCAAAGAACGGAACCATGCAGCCGGAATCGAACGGCTGTGGTTTTGCAATTGGCCCCGGATCCGGAACCCAAAGGAAGCCGAATGACCAAGCCTCATACCCCGTTTGTACCGCCGGCGCCGGTTCCAAGAACAACCCCTCCGTCGCGCTTCCAGATCATTCGCACAGTCATGCGCAACCCGCTTGAGCTGTGGGGCGAGCCGTCCTTCCGGCTCGAGTGGATGAAAACCAAATTCTTCAATGAGCGCACGCTGATCGTCAATCATCCGGGGCTGGTGCGTCATGTGTTGGTCGACAATGCGAAAAATTACAAGATGGCGGTGATCCGTCAGTTGATCTTGCGCCCGATCCTGCGCGACGGCTTGCTGACAGCGGAAGGCGAGACCTGGCGTCGGTCGCGCAAGGCGATGGCGCCGGTGTTCACGCCGCGCCACGCCCAAGGATTTGCCGAGCAGATGCTGGAGCAGTCCCGTGCATTCACCGGTCGCTATGACATTGCGGCCGAAAAGGGCGAGGTGCGCGACATTGCTGTCGACATGACCGAGCTGACCTTCGACATCCTCTCTGCCACGCTGTTTTCAGGACAGGTGGCTGGCACCGAGACCGAATTCGCCGGCGATATCGAACGGCTGCTGTCCACCATGGGCCGGGTTGATCCGATGGACCTGCTCAAGGCCCCGTCCTGGGTTCCGCGCATCAGGCGTCTGTTCGGACGCCGCGTGCTGGCCAAATTTCGCAATATCGTCAAGCAGACCATGGCTGATCGTCAGCACCTGATAAAAACCGATCCCGATGCGGCGCCCGAAGATTTCCTGACACTGCTGATCCGGCTTCATGGTCCCGATGGTCTGACCCTCGACGAGATCGAGGACAACATCATCACCTTCATCGGCGCCGGCCATGAAACCACGGCGCGGGCGCTCGGCTGGACGCTCTATTGTCTGGCCAACTCGCCATCGGACCGCGAAAAGGTCGAAGCCGAGATCGACGAAGTGCTGGCGCGCGAACCTGATCCGGTCAAATGGCTCGATGCGATGCCGTGGACGCGGGCTGCCTTCGAGGAGGCGATGCGGCTCTACCCGCCCGCGCCGTCGATCAATCGTGCCGCCATTGCCGACGACAAATGGGACAACGGCAAGGGCGAGACCGTGACCATTGAAGCAGGCACCACCATTTTGGTGATGCCCTGGACCCTGCACCGCCACACCAAGCTGTGGGATCAGCCCGGCGCCTATATTCCATCACGCTTTCTTCCCGAGAACCGGGGCAAGATTGACCGTTACCAGTATCTGCCCTTTGGCGTCGGTCCGCGCATATGCATTGGTGCAACCTTCGCGCTGCAGGAGGCGGTGATTGCGCTGGGCGTGCTGATGTCGAAATATCGGTTTGATTGCGTAGCCGAGACCAAGCCCTGGCCGGTACAGAAACTCACCACCCAGCCAGAGGGTGGATTGCCGATGCGGGTCAGCCGCAGATAGGGTGCGGCGCGGCTGTAAATCCGTGCCATTCGCATCCCGCTTGCCCGATCGCGGCACCCGGTGACGTCAGAAGTGGTGGCTTCCCTGCCCAAACCGTCTTATGTGGTTGCAAGCTCCCATTTGGCGCGGAACGATTGAATGGACTGCAGGCTATGACTTCTCCTCTTTTTCTCGGCATCGACACCGGCGGCACCTACACCGATGCCGTTCTCTACAGCGAGACCGAAGGCGTTCTGGCCTCGGCCAAGTCGCTGACCACGCGTCATGATCTGGCCATTGGCGTTTCCGGTGCGGTGGAAGCCGTGCTGTCGGAGATCGGCGGCGCCACGGCGCGGATCAGGCTGGTGTCGCTGTCGACCACGCTCGCCACCAACGCGCTGGTTGAAGGTCAGGGCGGGCGCGCCGGCCTGGTGATGATTGGTTTTGGGCCGGAGGACCTGCAGCGGGACGGATTGGCTGAAGCGCTGGGCAGTGATCCGGTTATCTATCTGCAGGGCGGCCACAATGTGCACGGCACCGAAACGCCGCTTGACCTTGCACCGCTCGAAGAACAGATCGACGCCTTGGGCAAGGAAGTTTCGGCGGTGGCGATTGCCGGTTATTTCGCGGTTCGCAACCCGGCCCATGAAATCGCCGTGCGCGATCTGGTACGGCAACGGACGTCACTACCGGTCACCTGCAGCCATGATTTGTCGTCCCGTCTGGGCGGACCGCGACGGGCGCTGACCACGCTGCTCAATGCGCGATTGATTTCAATGGTGGCGCGGCTGATCGAAGCCACCAGCGGTTATCTTTCGAACCGCGGCATTCACGCGCCCATGATGGTGGTGCGTGGCGACGGTGCGCTGATTTCCGCCAGTGAGGCGCTGATGCGGCCAATTGAAACCATTTTGTCTGGCCCGGCGGCAAGTCTCGTCGGCGCCCGGCATCTGACCGGCCTCGAGAACGCCATTGTCTCCGACATCGGCGGGACCACCACCGACGTCGCGGTTCTGGATGGCGGTCTGCCGAGGCTCGACACGGAAGGTGCCACGGTCGGACGTTACCGGACCATGGTCGAGGCGGTGGCCATGCACACATTCGGGCTTGGCGGTGATTCCGAACTGCGGCTCGACGAGGGGAGCTATGCGGCGGGGCTGACACTGGGACCGCGCCGTCTCATGCCATTGAGTCTGGCTGCGCATCTCTGGCCAAAACCGGTTCTCGCTGGTCTCGAACGGCAGGCGCAGTCCACCTATCAGGGCCGCTATGATGGCCGTTTTGCGCTGCGCACCGGCCTGCCTGATTCGCTGGCCGCCGGCCTCACATCGCAAGAGACTGCACTCTATTCCCGGATCACCCTCGAACCGCAGTTGCTTGATGTGGTCCTGACCGGAACCTCCCAGCGCGCCACGCTTGACCGGCTTGTCGGGCGCGGATTGGTGCTGATCGCCGGTTTTACGCCCTCGGATGCGATGCATGTTCTGGGTCGCCAGGACCAATGGAATACAGAGGCGGCGCAGCTTGGTGCCGAAATCTTTGCCCGCCGCAAGGCTGGTTCCGGGCAGAATGTGGCCGGGTCGCCGGCCGAACTGGCTCACATGGTCTCGGCTCGGATGACCCGGCAAAGCGCCGAGGCGGTCCTGACCGCGCTCATCGCCGATCAGGGAATCACCGGGATTGATGCCGCCAAATCAAACTTCATTGATCGCGCCTTGAGCCGCGCACCGGGATTTGTCCAGTTTGGCGTCAAGCTTGACCGGCCCTTGGTGGCGCTGGGTGCGTCGGCGCCGGTGCATTATCCGGCCATCGCCAATATGCTCGATGTCGAGAGTTTTGTCCCGGTTCATGCTGGCGTCGCCAATGCGGTGGGCGCAGTTGTCGGTCAGGTGCGTGAAACCGTCACTGTCTTTGTTACCGAACCCGACGAGGGACGCTACGCGGTCAATGGCGCTGGCCAGCATCAGCTGTTCAAGGATCGTGGCGAAGCCTTTGCTCGGGCGCGCGAACTGGCCGGCATCGAGGCCCGTCTGGCGGCGATCCGCAGCGGCGCCGATCACCCGGTGGTCGAGCACAGTGAACAGATCGACATGCCTCTCATTGAGGGGCTGGAGAAGCTGATCGAAGCCCGCTTCATTGCCGCGGCTTCGGGGCGGCCGCGCATTACCGCAAGGTAACCCGAACCAGACAGACGAATGTGTTTCGCCCTATGGAGGAATTGACAGGCAATCCCCTGCGCGGCAGTGTCCCGCCACATTTTGGCGAATGAAATTCGCCTCGGCGCAATTTAGGGAGTTGAGCGGAGGGCTATGATTGCGTGACTTGTTTTCGCGGCAAACCATATCGGTTTTCCGTTCGCAATTGCGCAGCACCCAGAAAAACAGAGTGTTTCGGTGATTCGAGGAAAAGCCGGGACATCCCACAAGCGGAGATCCAGTGTGAAGAGAATTGACAAGAATGGCCTGAAAATCAGCGCCGACCTGCATGAGTTCATCGTCAACGAGGCGCTGCCGGGAACCGGCGTAGACCCCGACAGTTTTTTCGAGGCCTTCGCTTCCGCAGTTGACGATCTGGCCCCGAAAAACCGGGCGTTGCTCGCCACTCGGGACGCACTTCAGGAAAAGCTTGATGCCTGGCACCGCGCCAACGGCGCGCCGATTGATATGGATGTTTACAAGGATTTCCTGACATCGATCGGATATCTGCTGCCTGAAGGTGGCCCGGTCCAGGTCTCGACCGACAATGTCGATCCCGAGATCGCCCTGATTGCCGGCCCGCAACTGGTTGTTCCGGTGATGAATGCGCGGTTCGCACTCAATGCCGCCAACGCCCGCTGGGGTTCGCTCTATGACGCGCTTTACGGCACAGATGCGCTTGGCGACCTGCCCAAGGGCGGTGGCTATGATGCGTATCGCGGCGCCCGGGTGATCGCCTGGGCTAAGTCGTTCATGGATGACAGCGTTCCCCTGGCGAACGCCAAATGGGCTGATGTCACGGGGTTCGATTTCGAAAACGGTGAATTGAAAATCGGCACGGCCGCTGGCGAGACAACGCTGGTCGATCCGGCGCAGTACGCCGGCTTCCGGCGCGAAAATGATCACGCCTATCGTCTCTATTTCGAAAAGAACGGCTTGCACGCGGTCGTCTCTGTCGATCCCGCCAGCGTCATCGGCAAGACCGACAAGGCCAATATCTCCGACGTGATCCTCGAATCCGCTGTTACCGCGATCATGGACTGCGAAGATTCCATCGCCGCCGTCGACGCTGAGGACAAGACGCTGGTCTACCGCAACTGGCTTGGCCTGATGCGCGGCGATCTGGCCGAGGAAGTGCACAAGGGCGGCAAGAGCTTTACCCGCAAACTGAATGACGACATCAGCTTCTCGACGCCCGATGGCAAGCCGGCCACGCTCAAGGGCCGCTCGCTGATGCTGATCCGCAATGTCGGTCACCTGATGACAAACCCGGCGATCCTGCTCAAGGACGGCACCGAAATCCCGGAAGGCATCATGGATGCGTTCCTCACCGGTGTCATCGCCCTGCATGACATCGGCCCGAATGGCCGCCGCGCCAATTCAGTCGAAGGGTCCATGTATGTGGTCAAGCCCAAGATGCACGGCCCCGAAGAAGTGGCCTTCGCCGTCGAGATCTTCTCTCGCGTTGAACAGGCCATCAACATGGCGCCCAACACCATCAAGATGGGCATCATGGATGAGGAGCGCCGCACCACCATCAATCTCAAGGAATGCATCCGCGCCGCCAGCCAGCGTGTCGTGTTCATCAACACCGGCTTCCTTGACCGGACTGGCGACGAGATTCACACCTCGATGGAAGCCGGACCAATGATCCGCAAGGGCGACATGAAACAGGCAGCCTGGATCGCAGCCTATGAAAACTGGAATGTCGATGTCGGGCTCGAGTGCGGTCTTGCCGGCCACGCTCAGATCGGCAAGGGCATGTGGGCCATGCCTGATCTGATGGCGGCGATGCTGGAGCAGAAGATTGGTCATCCGAAGGCTGGTGCCAACACCGCCTGGGTGCCTTCGCCGACAGCCGCAACCCTGCACGCCACTCACTACCACAAGGTCAATGTCGCCGAGGTCCAGGCCGGCCTCAAGACGCGTGAACGCGCCGAGCTCAATGACATTCTGTCGATCCCTGTGGCACGAAACCCCAACTGGACGCCCGAAGAAATCCAGCGAGAAATCGACAACAATGCACAAGGCATCTTGGGCTATGTGGTGCGTTGGGTCGATCAGGGCGTCGGCTGCTCCAAGGTGCCTGACATCAACAATGTCGGCCTGATGGAAGACCGCGCCACACTGAGGATTTCAGCCCAGCACATGGCAAACTGGCTGCACCATGGCGTGGTTACCAAGGATCAGATCATCGAGACCATGAAACGCATGGCCGAGGTTGTGGATAAGCAGAATGCCGGCGATCCGGCCTACCACCCGATGGCGCCGGACTACGACAAGTCAATCGCATTCCAGGCGGCCGTTGAGCTGGTGCTCGAAGGCCGCAGCCAGCCCAACGGCTACACCGAGCCGGTGCTGCATCGCCGCCGTCTTGAACTCAAGGCTGCAGCGGTCTGACCGGCAGCTGACAACGCCACAGCCGAGGCAAAAAAGCCCGCCGGAACAATGTTCGGGCGGGCTTTTTCAATGACTTGAAAGGGTTGGGGCGAGAGAGCCTCGAGCCTATTGCTTGACGATCACGCGGGCACTTTTGCCCGGACGGACGCGTTCATAAAGATCGATGATGTCCTGGTTCATCAGGCGAATGCAGCCTGAAGAAGCGGCTGTGCCGATGGAGGCCCATTCCGGCGTGCCATGCAACCGGAACAGCGTGTCTTCGCCCTTCTGATTGAACAGGTACAGCGCGCGTGCGCCCAACGGGTTTTTCAAACCGGGCTTCATGCCCTCCTTGCCATATTTGGCCAGTTCAGGCTTGCGATCGATCATTTCCTCTGGCGGTGTCCATTTAGGCCACTGCTGCTTCCAGGCGATATAGGCTTCACCTTCCCAGGCAAAGCCAGCCTTACCAACGCCAATGCCGTAGCGCACCGCTTTTTTGCCCGGCAAAACCAGATAGAGATAGCGGTTGGGCGTATCGACGATGATTGTCCCTGGCTTTTCCTTGGTGCCGTAACTGACGATCTGGCGATGAAACTGCTTGTTGACCTTGCTGATCGGAACTGCCGGGATCGAATATCCGGCATCTGCAACCGTGCCATATTCCGAAGTGAAAATCTGCGAGGTGGAGCCGGAATCACCGCCCTCAGAGCCTGAAGAGCACCCGGCGAGCGCAAGCGCCGCAACCAGTCCGGCGATGGTAAACGAAATACGTAGTGTCATTATGGGATCTTCCGAGTGCAAGGCGTACGCGCCGATTCTAGAATCGTGCTCAACATGGCACCGGTTATTTTAAATAAATCCTAATCATGCAACTGCCTTTCGCCAAAAGGTGTCTCAAAATTCCCGCTTTGTCGGGAGCCAGTGTTTTTCTGCAACAAGGTCGCTACCTGACGTTGCGACATCGGGCAAACTGGGCAATCATGCGGCATGCCAATCATTTCACCGCATTCAGACAACCCGCTTGTCGATGGCCGCCAGTCCGATCGCGCCTTGATGGTGCGCCGCGGCGTTCAGCGGCTGTTTTCCAGTTTGCGCCTGTCGATGGTGCCGGAATTGTCGCTGGCCTCCGGGCGCCGTGCGGACCTGGTGGCGCTCAGCGTCACGGGCGAAATCTGGATTGTCGAGATCAAGTCATCGATTGAAGACTTCAAGTGCGACACCAAATGGCCCGACTACCGTCAGCATTGCGACCGGCTGTTCTTTGCCTCCCACGCAGGTGTGCCGGCTGACCTGTTCCCTCAGGAGTGCGGCCTGATCGTTGCCGACAACTGGTCAGGTCATATGCTGAGGGAAGCTCCGGAACACCGGCTGGCCGCGGCGACACGCAAGGCGATGCTGTTGAGATTTGCCCGCGCGGCCGCCGATCGGTTGCTTCTCGCTGAACTTGCTGCCAGCTGAAATCGCACCCGCTTCACCAGCTTGGCGGAGAAAATTGGACTCAGCGCGGTGCGCGTTTGGCAAGAATCCGCTGCAGGGTTCGACGATGCATGTTGAGGCGCCGAGCGGTTTCCGAGACATTGCGCTCGCACATCTCATAGACCCGTTGGATGTGCTCCCAGCGAACCCGGTCGGCCGACATGGGGTTTTCAGGCAGCTCGGCCCGTTCACCGGGTTTGCGGGTCAGCGCTGCGAAGACTTCGTCAGCGTCGGCAGGTTTTGCCAGATAGTCGATCGCCCCCAGCTTCACCGCAGTCACCGCCGTGGCGATGTTGCCGTAGCCGGTCAGCACGATGATCCGGGTGTCGTCGCGGCGTTCACGGATCGCTTCAATGACGTCCAGTCCGTTGCCGTCTTGCAGGCGCATGTCGACAACAGCATATTTCGGGGTGTTGCGCCGCGCCTTGGCCAAACCCTCCGCCACACTTTCGGCAATCTCGACCACAAAGCCACGGGCTTCCATGGCGCGAGCAAGCCGGCGCAGAAATGGCGCGTCATCGTCGACAAGCAGAAGTGTCGCGTCTGGTCCGATGGACTGGGTTTCGGCTGAATGTGTATCGTCGGTCATGATTCACCTTATCGGTGTGCGCAATATGCGGGTTGGTATCTCCGATTTAATGCGCTTTTGCAATTTATCCAGTTCCAGGCGCAATTCGGTGCACATTGCTGGCGCCAAACAGGTCCATTTTTTCCCTTGGCCAGGTGATGTGAACATGGGCGCCGGTCGCTGGCGCTGGTCGATTGGAGAAGGTCAACTGAGCGCCGGAGCGTTCGAGCAAAGTCTTGGCGATGAACAATCCCAGCCCCAATCCGCCCGCCTTTTCCCGGTCCAGGCGATTGCGCCGGTTCATGAACGGCACGCCGATCTGCGCAAGCACATCGGGCGCAAATCCCGGCCCGTCATCGTCGATGGTGATTTCAACCTGGTCGCGGCCATAAGACGTCGTCACCGTGACCTCCGTTTTGGCGAAATCGACGGCATTTTCAATCAGATTGCCCAACCCGAACAGAATGCCGGGGTTGCGCCGGCCCACCGGTTCAGTCGTATCGGTTTCGCCATGAACCACTTCAATGGCAATGCCAAACTCCCGATGCGGCGCAATCACCTCTTCGATCAGCGAGCCGAGCGGCAGCCGGACCATGTGGGCCTCGTCTTCCGCCGACAAGGTGGAGAGCCGCCTCAGAATGTCACGACAGCGCTCGCTCTGGCTGCGCAGCAGCATCAGATCATCGGTAAACCGTGGATCATCGGCCAGCGCCTTTTCCATTTCCCGTGCCACCACCTGAATGGTTGCCAGCGGCGTGCCAAGCTCATGCGCAGCCGCTGCGGCCAGACCATCAAGCGCAGAAATGTGATGTTCGCGCTGCAAGACCAGCTCTGTCGCGGCCAGCGCATCGGCCAGTTGATTGGCCTCGGCAGAGACCTGAAACGAGTAGAAGGCAGCAAATGCTGTGGTTGACACGATGGCAATCCACGCCCCGCCGATGAGAAGCCGCGGAAACTCGAAATCACTTCCGGGATACCAGGGCAGCGGCAGTGAATAAAACGCCAGAACCGTGACCGTGGCAACAGACAGGGCACCGAGGCTCAAGGTGTGGCGCACCGGCTGGGAAGCCGACGAAATAATCACCGGTACGCACAACAGCACCGAGAACGGATTAGCCAGCCCTCCGGTCAGGAACAAAAGCCCCGAGAGCTGCAGCACGTCAATCGACAGCACCGCCGTTGCGCCCAGCGGCGGCAGCCGGTGAGCGGCGGGAAAGCGAACAGACAGAAAGATGTTGAGCCAGACCGAGCAGGCGATCAGCGCAAAACACATCATTTCCGGAACATCGAAGCCATAGCCATGCGCAACGATCAGCACCGTGAGGCTCTGGCCTGCGACAGCCAGCCACCGCAGCCGCGTCAGCGTTTGCAGCCGCAGCCGGTGCCGGATCGAATGATCATCATGGAGCGAGGGGGATACGGTCATGAGTTTTGGTTTAGCGCATCAGTACGAGAGTTCACAATCGGTTTTCCAGAAATGCAGAAGTCTGGTTAGCTAGCTGCCGCGCGGCTTGACCCGCCGCGTCGGGTCCGCTTCGGAGGGATCTTCCGGCCAGGGATGGCGCGGGTAGCGGCCGCGCATGTCCGCGCGCACATCGGCCCACGAGCCGCTCCAGAAACCGGGCAAGTCACGGGTTGTCTGGATCGGCCGCTGCGCCGGCGACAAAAGTTCCAGCGTCAGGGGCAGCCGGCCACCGGCGATGCAGGGGTGACGGGTTTCGCCAAACAGCTCCTGCACGCGAACAGCCACGCACGGACCGTCTTCCTCATAGCGGATAGGCAGCCGGGACCCGGTCGGCGCTTCGTAATGCGTTGGCGCCAGACGCCCGATGTCGCTTCTTGCGCCGGGCCCGCACAAGGAAAACAGGCCTTCGTTGAGCCCATCCCGGTCAATTGCCTTGAGCGATGTGATTCCCGGCTGATAGGGAGCAAACCAGATCTCGAGAGTGTCGAGCAAAGCCTGATCCGAAACGTCGGGCCAGGGCGCGCCGAGGCTGCTGTTGAGAAATAAGATGCGATCCCTCAGTTGCAGGCCGGCCGGGGAAAACGGCAGTGCCTTGAGCCCGACCTTGCGGATGCCGGCGCACAAGGCTGCCATTGCAGCTGCTGCATCGGGTTTTGGCAACGGCGCTTCGGATAAAGTGATTGCGCCCAGCCGGCTGATCCGCCGGGCCCGCACGGCGCCCGATTGCGGATCGAAGACACAGTCCTCGCTCTGCACTGTCCGGCTCTCCAGAATCTGGTTCAGCGCATCGCCGGACAATTCCGCAGCGGCGAGAATCCGGGCGGCTTGCGCCTTGCCGCTGAGATCGGCGATCACCACAAATTCGACGCCGGCCAGCCGCTCGGTCTCGTTGATGGTTGCACCCCGGCCATTGGCCAGCACGAACCGGCCCCTGCCGCCCCGCTGCCGGGCAATCCGATCGGGAAAGGCATGCACAAGCAGCGCCGCCGCCGGGATCTGCCCCGTCCGGGTGTCTTTCTTTGCACCGCCGGAAAGCCTCGCCGCCAGCGCCCGAGCCGCAGTCGCGCGTTGTCCCCGATCAGACCGGAAGCGCGACATCCGGGCGTCGAGATCGGCATCCTGCCCGCCAAGCCCTTGCTCGGTCAGCAGCACGGCGAGTTCGGCAGCGGCAAATCCGTAGCCGTCCTGTTGTCCGGCAACCACCATGGAGGCCAGCCGCGGCGGCAGCGCCAGTGCGCGCATGCGCTTGCCCCTGTCAGTCAGCCTGCCATCCGTGTCGATAGCGCCAAGGCCTAGAAGCAACACGCGGGCTTCCTCGATCGCCAGGGCAGGCGGCGCATCGATAAAGCGCAATTCCCGCGGATCCTTGACGCCCCAGGCCAGACAATCGAGCACCATGGCAGACAGATCGCTGGCGAGAATTTGCGGAGTTGAAAAGGCCGGCAGCGCCTTGGTCTGCGCCTCCCGCCAGAGCCTCACCGCAATGCCCGGCGCGATGCGTCCGGCACGCCCGGCGCGCTGGTCGGCAGAAGCCTGCGACGCGCGAATTGTCTCCAGCCGGGTGATGCCGGTCGATGGCTCGTACACCGGCTGCCGCACAAGCCCGCTGTCGATGATGATGCGCACGCCGTCAATGGTGATCGAGCTTTCAGCCACCGGCGTGGCCAGAACAACCTTGCGCCGTCCCTCTGGTGGCGGCTTGATGGCCGCGTCCTGTTCCTGCGAACTGAGCCCGCCATAGAGCGGCTGTATATCGGTGAGCGACCCAAGTCGGTCTTCAAGCCGCGAAGCCACCTGTCGGATTTCGCCCTGACCGGGCAGAAAAGCCAGGATCGACCCGGACTCGGAACGATGGATCGCCTCAATGGCGCTGGTCATGCTGGCTTCGATGCGTTCGCCGGGCGTCCGGTCTTGGTAGCGGGTCTCGACCGGAAAACTCCGGCCAAGGCTCTCGATCACCGGGCAATTACCCAGCAGCGCCGCGACGCGCTCCGTGTCGAGCGTCGCCGACATCACCAGAATGCGCAAATCCTCGCGCAGGCCGGACTGGATATCGAGCGCCAGCGCCAGACCAAAATCAGCCTCCAGCGCACGCTCGTGGAATTCATCGAAGATCACACAATCAGTGCCCTGAAGATCCAGCGAGGACAGCGCCATGCGGGTAAACACACCCTCGGTCACAACCTCGATGCGGGTTTTTGCAGTGATCTTTGTGTCGAGCCGCATCCGGTAGCCGACGGTGGCGCCCACCTCTTCGTCCAGCATCGAAGCCATCCGACGCGCTGCTGCACGGGCCGCCAAGCGGCGTGGTTCAATCAGGATGATCTTGCCTGTGAGCCAGGGTTCTGCTGCGAGCACCAGCGGCACCAGCGTAGTCTTGCCCGCACCCGGCGGAGCTGCGAGTACCGCGTTTGGAGCCTTGGCAAGCGCGGCCCGCAGCGAAGCAAGCGCATCTGAGACCGGCAGATCCGCATGGCTTGCGGCGATGTCATTCACGCTACATCGACCTTGTGTACCTGTCCGCCGGCTGCACGGGCATCGTCTTCATCATGGGTGACAAGCACCACCGGCAGGCCGGCCCGCCGAGCCCGGTCAAACACCAGATGTCGCGTTTGTTCGCGCAAATTGGCATCAAGTTTGGAAAACGGTTCGTCCAGCAACAGGATTCTCGGGCGAGACGCCAATACCCTTTGCAGCGCGACGCGGGCTTTTTGGCCACCGGACAAGGTGTCGGGATCCCGGTCACCGAATTCAGCCAGGCCCGCATCTTCAAGCGCTGCATCCGCCAGCGCCCGCCTTTGCTTGCGGCCATGCACCGATTCGGGAATGGCAATGGCGATATTGTCGGCGACACTGAGATGGGGGAACAACAGCGGATCCTGAAACAGGATGCCGGCATGACGTTTTTCTGCGTCAAGCCGGGTCAGATCAATACCATCGACAGACACCCGGCCGCTGGCTGTGAACGCCGGATCCAGAAACCCGCCGAGATAGGCCAGCAACGTCGATTTCCCCGAGCCTGATGGACCCATCACCGTCAGGGTCTCGCCGCGCTTTACCTGAGCATCAAGCGCCACCAGCACACGGTCGCCAAGGCAGATGTGTACGCCTTCCAGTCGAAGTCCCTGATTGTCGTTCATGCTGTCCATTTTCACACCCGCAAGCCTCGCCGGTTGCGGAATACCAAGCCGGGTAATCCTGTTGCAATGGCAAATGCCAAAAATGGCAGCAGTGTCTGCATGAAGGCGTAAACGCCAATGGCGCGACGATTGCCGCCCGCGGCCAGCGCCACCGCCTCGGTGGTCACCGTGGTCAGCCGTCCCGCCCCGATCAGCACGGTGGGCAGATACTGCCCGACCGAGACGGAGAACCCGACCGCCGCCGCCGTGAGAATCGCCCGTGTGAGCATCGGCATCCGGATCTTGATCAAGGTCCGGGTGCGGCTCATGCCGAGGCCGGCGGCAATCAGATCATGACGGCGGTCATGCGCCCGCCAGGGATCGCTGAGTGACAAAAATACATAGGGCAGCACAAACACCAGATGCGCCAGAACCAGTGCCGAAAAGCTGGCATCGACCCCAAGCCAGATCGACAGCACCTGCAGGCCGAACATGAACGAGATCTGCGGCACGATCAGTGGCAGATAGATCAAAAGCAACGCCCCGCCGCCACGTCCTCGTCCGGTCTCATATTCACGTTCGAGACACAGAATGGTCAGCACCAGCGCGATCAGTGTCGACCACCCGGCAACGGCCAGCGTTGTCGCAAGTGGGCCACTCATCCGCGGCAGCGCCTGCATCCATGATCGGAGGTTGAAATTGGCTGGCAAGGCGTCAGGGAATTGCCAGAGGCCAGACACCGACCACAGCGCCAGCACCGCGATCCCGCCAAACACGATGGCGGCCGAGGCTATCATCATAAAGCGCGCGCCGGCGCGCAGAACCCGGTCGCGCTGCATCCGGTGGCCGCAATTACGCGCCCGCCCGACCATATCTGCGCCAATCCGTTCAAGCCCAATCCATGCAATCAGCGCCGTCAAGGTGACTCCCAGCTGCAAAATCGCACCGGCCGACGCCAGAAACCTTGTTTCCAGATCCGGATCGTTCATCCAGTCAATCAGACGCACGGGAAGGGTCGCCGGCAGATGTGGCCCGAGGATCAGCGCCACATCAACCACCGACGTGGCATAGGCAACGATGGCAAACACGGCGAGACGGACTTGCCTGTAAAGCGGTGGCCACAACAGGAAAATGAAGCTGGCGATACGGCCATAACCGAGTGACCGCCCCAGCCGCATGGTCTCGACATGCCGGGTTTGCGGCAGCGCGGCCAGCGTCACCAGAAACAGAAACGGGATCTCCTTGACGATAAGGCCTGCCATCATCGACAGCGCCCAAGGGTCATTGACGATCAACAGATCCGGCGGCCGGTCAAGACCGGTCAGCCACGGCGAAATCAACCGCATGATCATGCCCGACGGGGCAATCAGAAAGGCCAGTCCGAACGCCGCCGCCGCATGCGGCACCGACAGAAGCGGCGAAATCATCCGCCGCATCCGGGCAAATCCGGATGTGCCCAGATCACTGGCGACAAAACCCGCAACCGCGCCAAGCGAGACCAGTGTGGTCACCAGACCGATCAGGATCGACAAAACCGCCGAGCGGGTGATCCCGGGAACGGCTGCAAGAGCCGAGAAATGTGCCGTGGTAAATTCCGTGCCACCCAGTTCAGGCAGGTAGCCGAGTGCTGGCAGTGCTGTTCCGGCCAGGCCGAAAGCCAGCGGTCCGAGCAGGATCACCAATGTCAGCGGCGGCGCCAGTCGCGCCAGGCGCACGCCGCCCGTCATGTCACGTGTTTCCGTTCAATGTGGCCATGTCGGTCAGTTGGCCGCGCCGTAGCGCCTGAGCCACTCGCCCTCGATATGTTCCATCCAGTCCGGATGCGGTTCATCCAGTGCCGGACCGAGTTCGTCGGGCTTCAGAGTGGCGATGCCGAGATCAAGCGCATCAAAGGTGGCCCGGTCCTCGGATGACAGCTTGTCCATCGACAGCACCGTCGGGTCGCCCCAGATCGAAGGGTCCTGCTTGCGGGCCTGCGCTTCCGGCGAGATCAGGAAGTTTGCCAGCACCAATGCCCCGGCCTTGGCAGCCGCATTGTAGGGAATGGTGACGAAATGGGTGTTGCCCAGCGTGCCATCGGAATAGGTGAAGGAGCGCACGGTGTCGGGCAATTCGCCCGCTGCAATTCCGGCCGAGGCTTCCGAGGGATTGAAGGCAAAAATGATGTCGAGTTCGCCGTCGGCCAGCTTCTGTTTCATATCCGGATAGTTCTGCGGATAGGCCCTGCCGCTGCGCCACAGAACGGGGTGCAACTTGTCGAGATAGGCAAACAAGGGTGCAGCATCTTCAGCAAAGCTCGCCTCGGTGACCGGCTGACCGAGTTTGGATTTGTCCTTGATGGTTTCCAGCAACACCTGCTTGAGGAAAGACGAGCCGATGAAATCCGGTGGCTGCGGGTAGGAAAACTGCCCCGGATTTTTCTGCGCCCATTCCAGCAGGTCAGCGGAAGACTGCGGCACTCTGTCGGCCGGCGTCCGCGCGGAGTCGTAAAAGAACACCATCTTTGCGCCACCCCAAGGGCTTTCGAGGCCATCGGTGGCAATGGTGAAGTCGGTCAGGATGGTCGGCTTGTTTTCATGATCGACATAGGCCCAGTTCGGCAGGCCTGTGGTCCAGTCCGGCGCCATCAGAAGGTTCTGGCGTTTCATCGAGGCGAAGTTCTCGCCATTGATCCAGATGAGGTCAACCGAGCCGCCTTCATTCTTTCCGGCGGCCTTCTCGGCCAGTACCTTGGCCACGGCGTTGGCGGTGTCATCGAGTTTCACGTGAACCACCGAGACCCCGAAGCGGTCTTTCAGCGTCTCGCCGGCCCAGTCGATATAGCTGTTGATGTTTTCGGAGCCGCCCCAGGCGTTGAAATAGACCGTCTGGCCCTTGGCTTCGGCCAAAACCGCATCCCAGTTGCGAGGGTTCGGGTCAGCGGCACGGGCCGATTGCGACAGGGCAAGTGCTGCGGTCAGCGCGCCAGCCAGTACGGTTAGGTGTTTCAACAAGGCTTTTCTCCTCAGACGGCAAAGTAGAGACCACTCACCACAGGGCCGGAATGGCGTCAATCAAACCGGTTGTTCCGAAGCGTCACAATTTGGTGATTCGCACGTGTTGAACGCGCTCCAACAGCGGGCTCCGGATCACTGCTACCCTGCTACCCTGCTACCCTGCGACGGTGGGATTGGTCGGCTCAGCCGCTAATGCGCCTCATCCCAGTTCAACGCCGCACGTGCATCGACCTTCAGCGGCACCGCCATATCGACAGCCGGCATGGCGGCGTTTTCCATCACTTCGACGATCAGCGGAATGATCTTTTCGGCGTCTGCTTCGGGCGCTTCGAAAATCAGTTCGTCATGCACCTGCAACAGCATCCGGGCGTTGGCGCCGGCTTTTTCGAGTGCCGGTTCCATTCGCACCATGGCGCGGCGGATGACATCGGCGGCAGAGCCCTGGATTGGCGCGTTGATGGCGGCGCGTTCATTGAAGGCGCGCACCTGCGGATTGGAAGAGCGGATTTCCGGATAATGCGCCCGGCGGCCAAAGATGGTGGTCACATAGCCAAACTCCTTGGCCTCCGCCTTGGCGGCGTCCATGTAATCCTTGATGCCCGGGAAGCGTTCGAAATATTTGCGGATATAATCGCCGGCTTCCGACCGCGAGATGCTGAGCTGATTGGCCAGGCCAAAGGCAGAAATGCCATAGATGATGCCGAAATTGATCGCCTTGGCGCGGCGGCGCACATCGGACGGCATGCCCTCAATCGGAACGCCGAACATTTCTGATGCAGTCATGGCGTGAATGTCGACGCCATCGGCAAAAGCCTGGGTCAGCTGCGGAATATTGGCAACATGCGCCAGCACCCGAAGTTCGATCTGGCTGTAATCGGCCGAAATCAGCACGTTGCCGGGCTCGGCGATGAAGGCGGTGCGGATCTTGCGGCCTTCGGCGGTGCGCACCGGAATGTTCTGAATGTTCGGATCTGACGAGGATAGCCGCCCGGTGGTGGTGGCCGCCATGGCGAAAGAGGTGTGCACCCGCTGGGTCTGAGGGTTGATGAATCCCGGCAGCGCGTCGGTATAGGTGGATTTGAGCTTGGTCAGCTGCCGCCAGTCGACGATCTTGCGCGGCAGTTCATGGCCGGCGGCTGCGAGATCCTCGAGTGCCTGGGCCGATGTCGACCATTGCCCGGTCTTGGTTTTCGACCCGCCCGGCAGGCTCATCTTGTCAAACAGAATTTCGCCGAGCTGTTTGGGCGAGCCGACATTGAAATTTTCCCCGGCAAGTTCCTGGATTTCCGCTTCCAGCGCCGCCGCGCCCTGGGCCAGTTCGCCCGACAGCCGCGACAGGATCTGCCGGTCAACACGGATTCCGTGCTTTTCCATCCGCATCAGCACCGGCGCCAGCGGACGCTCGAGCCGCTCATAGACCGTCGCCAGTCCATCGGACACCAGCCGAGGTTTGAGCACATGCCAAAGCCGCAGCGTCACCTCGGCGTCTTCGGCAGCATAGGCTGTCGCCTTGTCGATCTGCACCTCGGCAAACGGGATTGCGCTTTTGCCCGACCCGGTGACATCCTTGTAGCTGATGGTCTTGTGGCCGAGCCAGCGTTCGGCCAGCGGATCCATGCCGTGGCCGCCCTGTCCGGCGTCCAGCACATAGGACAACAGCATGGTGTCATCAAAACTCTCGATGGAAATCGCGTGCTGTGCCATCACCAGCATGTCGTATTTCAGGTTCTGACCTATTTTCAGAACCGATGGATCCTCAAGCAGTGCCTTGAGTTCATCCAGCGCCGCGCGCATCGGCATTTGCCCGGCTTGCGCCCCGCCACCCCCCAGCAGGTCGCCGATGCCGTTGGAATGGGCCAGCGGCACGTAACAGGCTTTCACCTTCAGAGCACCGGATTCCGGGGCGTTTTCAGGGAGGGCGAGTGAAAAGCCGACCAGTTCCGCCTGCATCGCATCAAGCGAAGTGGTTTCGGTGTCGAAGGCAACGAGACCGCGCTCACGTGCCATCGCACACCAGGCCTTGAGCTGGACGATGTCGCTCAGCGTTTCATAAGCACTGGTGTCGATCTTGGCCGACATGGCAGCGTCCATGCGCCGCTTGGCCAGTGCTTGCGGTGTGTCGTCGCTTTTGCCGTTTCCGACCGAAGAGCCATCGCCACCAGTCGAAGCAGACTGGCCAGGATCGAGATCGGGTCCGCGCATCTCGGCTGCCGCACCAACAGCAACGTCCGTCGCGTCGACGACGCTGGCGTCGGTGTCGGTGGCGTCGGCCACCCGCCGGGTCAGCGATGTGAATTCCATGCCCTTGAGAAAGGCCACCAGCTTGGGTCCGTCGAGCGGATTGAGGACAAATTCATCGAGCTTTTCAGTGATGTCGACATCATCCCTGAGTCTTACAAGCTCGCGGGAAAGCCGCGCCTTGTCCGCAAACTCGATAATGTTCTCGCGGCGCTTGTTCTGTTTGATCTCGCCGGCGCGTTCCAGCAGCGTGTCGAGGTCACCGAACTCGCCGATCAGTTGTGCTGCGGTTTTCGGACCGATCCCGGGGATACCGGGAACATTGTCGACCGAATCACCGGTCAGCGCCTGCAGGTCGATCATTTTTTCGGGCGGCACACCCCATTTGTCGATGACTTCCTGCACTCCGATCTGGCGATCCTTCATGCTGTCATACATCGACACCTGCGGCCCGACCAACTGCATCAGATCCTTGTCCGACGAGATCACCGTGACATCGCCGCCGGCTTCCCGCGCCAGCCGCGCGTAAGTCGCGATCAGATCGTCGGCCTCAAAGCCTTCCATCTCGATGCAGGGCAGATCAAAAGCCCGCGTTGCCTCGCGAATGACCGCAAACTGGGGAACCAGATCTTCCGGCGGGGCCGAACGGTTAGCCTTGTACTCCGGATAAAGATCCTTGCGAAAGGTCTTCGAGGAATGGTCGAAAATCACCGCAAAATGCGTCGGTGTCACGCCAACGGACGTATCTCGCGTCTCCGACATGAGCTTCCACAGCATGTTGCAGAAACCGGCGACAGCGCCGACCGGCAGGCCGTCGGATTTCCGCGTCAGGGGTGGAAGAGCGTGATAGGCCCGGAAAATATAACCAGAGCCGTCAACGAGAAAGAGATGATCACCTTTTTTCATGAGGCAAGGATTAGCGCGGGGCCGCGCCAAGGTCCATGCGCTTTGCGCGCGATAGGCCGGAAAATGCAGTCGTCACCTTGCATCTGTTCCGGCGAAAGGACGCGAGAGCCATCAGGACCGCGCCAGTATCCTGCGAACCAGTTCCGGCAGCAACCGGTTCAGGATCAGAACCCGGCGCGACAAACCCGGCGCTACCAGCCTCTTTCTATGGCGGACGCTTTCAAAAATTGCATGCGCTATGGCTTGAGGAGACATTTTTCCAGATCCCCGGCCAGCGGTCATTTCCGTGTCCACCAGCGGCGGCACAGCTTCCACCAGATGAATTCCCTCTGACAGCAATTGCACCCGAAGCGATTGGGTGAACGAGGCGAGCCCGGCCTTTGTTGCCGAATAGACCGGTGCGGAGGGTTTTGGCTGACGGGAGACCAGCGAGGTGACATTGATGATTGTTCCGCCCGGGCGAAGCATCAAGGGCAGCAGTGATTGAATGAGCAGGATCGGTGCGGTGAGATTGAGCGCAATTTCGTCGCGCATCTTTCTGGCGCTTGTCTCACCGCCAATATCAGGGTCGGTAAAATCGATCGCGTTTTGTATGCCCGCATTGTTGATCAGCACCGCGATCGGTAACGCCGTCATCTCCACCAAGTCCGCAATGCGGGCTATTGCTGTCTGGTCGGTGAGGTCGGCATCCAGGGCGGTCAGGTTCTTGTGCGGTCGCATGGAAGCAGCATTGCGGGCAATAGCGAGAACCGGAAAGCCGGCTTTCAGGTAACAATAAACCAGCGCCAAACCGATTCCACGGCTGGCTCCGGTGATGACGATAAGTCCCTTGGGCTGCGACATGAGTTGCTCCTGCATGTGAATGAGTGGCAAATCTAAGGCGCGTCTCTGATCCAGTATTGAACAATTGCGCCCCACGCCGCGATTGGCATGATTGTTCAATGCCGCGTGCGCCAGATGTGGTTTGATGCGATGGATAAAGACGGGTGTCGCCGAGGATGGCTCGGCGGCGAAAGGCGCGCAGATGAAAGATTTCACAAGCACTATCCTGGTCAACCTGCTTCAGCGCGTCGTCGGCGAAGTTGATCCGGACCTGGTTTCGGGTCAACAAAGGTCGGATCCATTTGCCGGTGGTATCGCGTCCGCGGAATTCAAACGCGGTCTGGTGGACAAGGTGATGGCAAAGCACGGCCCGGGCCTGCTGCTTTCGGTAGGCCAGTATCTGCATCTGGCTGAGGAAACCCCGGTTGCGACTGTCTTCAGGCAGTCGGCTGATCCTCAGGTGCTGGCGACCAAATGGCTCCGGCTTGAACGCTATCACCATGCCTCGCACCGGACCCGGATCGAACCATTGGAAATGGAAGGCTGGGCCTGTCATCGTTACAGCCTCGGCTCCGAGCCGATACTGGGTGAAAACTGTCTTATCGCCGGCTTGCTGGTCGGGCTTGTCGAAATGATCGGCGTTGAGGATTGCCGGCTTCAGATCGGCGAATCGGACTTTGCCGCCGCCAACCTGCGAGACGCGGTTCTGCTGCCACAAGAATCGCTGGTGCAATTCCGTGTGCTTTGGTCGCAACCCCGGGGCCGGCAAATCTCGGCGGAGGCAACTGAGCTGGCCCATCCGGATGCTGATCTGGCGCGCCGGCTCGCGGAACTGCTCGGCAGCGATGTCGGGCGCAGTTGGAGAATCGACGACGCAGCAACACTGCTGGCCATGTCCAGGCGCTCTCTGCAGCGCCATCTCGCAGACAACGGCCGCAGTTTTTCAACCACTCTGCGTCAGGCGCGGATGCGTGAAGCGACTGAACTGTTGACCCGCACAGCTGCGCCGCTGTCGGAGATTGGCTATTGTTGCGGCTATGCCGATCAATCACATTTCCAGAGGGATTTTCACCGCGTCACCAACATCACCCCGAAACGGTTTCGCGAGATGTCAGGCGCAAAAGCAACTGGCGCAAACCGCGTGGCATTGGGCCGCCAAAACTGGAGGTGATAGCGGCGGTAAACTGCACGGGGATCACAAAATGGTTACCAATTTGTAATCTTTGGCAACACTTTGTGTCCTTGAAAAGCCACATTCAGGGGGCCAATTCATTGTTACCGGCAAACGAATAAGCCGCTGTCTGGAATTTCGGCTCGTCCCCCGCCGTCTCCAGACGATGGACTTGGACCCCCCGCCCCCTCAGTGGTCCTTGTCCGAAAAACGAGCCGTCATGACCTTCCCCCGGTCGTGGCGGCTTTTCTTTTGGCGGGCACCGGCTGTAGTCTGCAACCATCTGATTCCCCTCCGGAGCTTGTCATGACCGATCTTACCGCCGCCCTTTCTGCTGCCGACGCCAATCTCGATGACAGCCTCGAGCGCCTGTTCGGGCTGTTGCGTATCCAGTCGATTTCGACCGACCCGGCTTTCGCGCCCGAGTGCCGCCGTGCCGGCCAATGGCTGGTTGATGAGCTGACCTCGCTGGGTTTTGACGCAACACTGCGCGACACCACCGGCCACCCCATGGTGGTTGCCCATCATCCCGGCGCAACACCCGATGCGCCGCATTACCTGTTTTATGGCCATTACGATGTGCAGCCGGTCGATCCGCTCAATCTCTGGGTCGACCCGCCATTCGAACCGGCGATCAAGGAAATCGCTCCCGGCCGCAAGGCCATTACTGGTCGGGGCTCGTCCGATGACAAGGGACAACTGATGACCTTTGTCGAGGCCTGCCGGGCATGGAAGGCAGCCTCCGGCTCTCTGCCATGCCGCATCACCATTCTGTTCGAAGGCGAGGAAGAATCCGGTTCACCCTCGCTCAAGCCGTTCCTCAAGGCCAATGTCGACGAACTTACGGCCGAGTGCGCCCTGGTCTGCGACACCGGCATGTGGGACACCGAGACGCCGGCTATTGCAGTTGCACTTCGCGGTCTGGTCGGCGAAGAAGTGACGATCCATGCCGCTGACCGGGACCTGCATTCCGGCCTGTTCGGTGGCGCCGCCGCCAATCCGCTGCATATCCTGTCAAAAATCCTCGCTGATCTGCATGATGAAACCGGTCGCGTGACCCTTGAGGGATTTTATGACGGTGTCGAGGAAACCCCGGCGCAGGTGCTCACCAGCTGGGAAAGCCTTGGCCGGACCGCTGAAGACTTTCTGGGCGAAGTCGGGCTGTCGGTTCCGTCTGGCGAAAAGGGTCGCTCCGTTCTGGAACTCACCTGGGCCCGGCCAACTGCCGAGGTCAACGGCATGTGGGGCGGCTACACCGGCGAAGGCTTCAAGACTGTGATTGCGGCCCAGGCTTCGGCCAAGGTGTCCTTCCGGCTTGTCGGCAAGCAGGATCCGGAAAAGGTGGCAGCGGCCTTTCGCGCCCATGTCGAAGCCCGCCTGCCGGCCGACTGCACAGTCAGCTATGCGCCGCATGGCGGCTCGCCGGCCATCCAGCTGCCGTTTGATTCGCCGGTGGTCACCAAGGCGCGTTCCGCGCTGACCGATGAATGGCCAAAACCTGCCGTGATGATCGGCATGGGCGGATCAATCCCCATCGTTGGCGACTTCCAGAACATTCTAGGTTTGCAGTCGATGCTGTGCGGTTTTGGGCTCACCGATGACCGCATCCATTCGCCCAACGAAAAATACGACCTGACCTCCTTTGCCAAGGGGATTAGGTCCTGGGTCCGCATTCTCGACGCCTTGTCGGTGCGCTGAACCTCGACGTTGCGGCTCGATTGCCGATAGCGAGAGCTGGAAAGGGGTGGTTTCCTTAACCACCCCTTAAATCGTCGCATTTAGAGTGCTCACAGATCGCCGGGCAGTTTCGGAATGAGACAACTGATGTCTTGAGCCGGAATTGCTGTGAAACCAAAACCCGGACCGCTGTCGCAAACGCATCGAATGTGAAGCCGGCCGGGACTCATCAGCATCCGGACCCTCATGGCGCGCAAGAAAACCACCCGAAGCCGCATCGAACCTTCCTTTGAAGGCGGCCGCTCGAAAGCGACGTCGCGAACCCTTTCCGATGATCGCGTGGCCGGCAAATCCGCGTCCAAATCCGCTCCTCCCAAGCGCCGCAAGAAGCCATCGACGAAAGCCCGCAAGTCGAGGGCGCGCACATCGCGTGGCCGTCTTGCCGGTGTGCTGCGTGGCGCGATCTACTGGTGTTTTGTGCTGGCGATCTGGGGCGGCATCGCCATTGCCGGGGTGGTCATTTTCTACGGCGCGCGCATGCCAAGTGCGGCCACCTGGTCGATTCCCGACCGTTCGCCCAACGTCAAGATCGTCTCGGTCCGTGGCGAGACCATGGCCAATCGCGGCGCCACCGGCGGCGAGGCGCTGCTGCTCGGCGATATGTCGCCCTACATTCCGGAAGCCGTGATCGCTATTGAGGACCGCCGCTTCTATTCGCATTTCGGCGTCGATCCGATCGGATTGGCCCGCGCCATGATGGCCAATGTGATGGCCGGCAGGCTGGTTCAGGGCGGGTCGACACTGACCCAGCAATTGGCCAAGAACCTGTTCCTGTCGCCTGAACGGACGATTGAACGAAAAGTCCAGGAAGTGCTGCTGTCGCTGTGGCTGGAGCACCGCTTCTCCAAGGACCAGATCCTGGAAATGTATCTCAACCGGGTGTTTTTCGGATCCGGCGCCTATGGCGTCGAGGCCGCATCGCGGCGCTATTTCCGCAAACCCGCCCGCGATGTCTCGCTCGCCGAAGCAGCCCTTCTTGCCGGCCTGCTCAAGGCACCGTCGCGGCTCTCGCCCGCCCGTGACCCGAAGGCCGCCGAAGACCGGGCGCAGGTTGTGCTCGCTGCCATGCGCGATCAGGGCGTGGTTACCGACAGCGAAACCGCCACCGCACTGACAAGTCCGCAAGTCCGCGCCAAGAGCTACTGGACCGGCTCGGAAAACTATGTCGCCGATCTGGTCATGCAACGTCTGCCCGACCTGGTCGGCAAGATCACCGAGGATCTGGTCGTCGATACCACCATCGATTTCAATCTTCAGCACGAGGCCGAAAAGGCACTGCGGGCCGCGCTTGAGGAAAATGGCGCCAAGCTCAATGTCAGCCAGGGCGCGCTGGTCTCCATCGACGGCACCGGCGCGGTCAGGGCGCTGATCGGCGGGCGTGAATACGCCACCAGCCAGTTTGACCGGGCCACCGACGCCTTGCGCCAACCTGGTTCCGCGTTCAAGCCCTTTGTCTACACCGCAGCACTGGAACAGGGGCGGACACCGTTGTCTGTGCGCAACGATGCACCGGTCAAGATCGGCAAGTGGACTCCGGAAAACTATGACAACAAATACCGCGGCAAGGTCACCCTGTCGGATGCCTTGACCGATTCGCTCAACACGGTTGCGGCCCAACTGGTCATGGAAGTCGGCCCCAAGACCGTGGTCAAGACCGCCCACCGGCTTGGCATCGAAGCGCCGCTGCAGGCCAATGCCTCGATTGCGCTGGGCACTTCCGAAGTGACGCTGCTGGAACTGACCGGAGCCTATGCGCCGTTCATGAATGGCGGCTACAAGGCGACGCCGCATGTCATCCGCCGGATCACCACCCAGGATGGCAAGGTGCTTTATGAGAACACCTATGACAATCCGCCGCGTGTCATAGATCCTGCTGTTGCAGCGATGATGAACCAGATGCTGGTGCGTGTTGTCGAGGAAGGCACCGGCCACAACGCCAAGCTCGACAATTGGCCCGCGGCCGGCAAGACCGGTACCACCCAGTCCTATCGCGATGCGCTGTTTGTTGGCTACACCGCCAATCTTGCCACCGGTGTCTGGTTCGGCAATGACGATGGCAAGCCGATGAAGAAAGTTACCGGCGGCGGGCTTCCTGCCCAGACATGGAAACAGTTCATGCAGGTGGCCCATGCCGGCCTGGCGCCAGTCAACCTGCCGCTTGGCGGACCGGTGCCGCCTGTCGCCATTGATGGACCCGCTTCCGGCGCCGGCGATGCGGTGGCCGATCTTGTGCGCGATCTGGCGCCGGTGCCGGTTTCGCGCGATGCAACAAGCGCCACCGGGCAGGGCTTTCCGACCCCGCCTGCCGATATCGGCGGCGGCGATGCCGCGAACGGGAATGGAAAAAGAACCACCCTGCTTGATATCCTGATGGGCAATTAATACCTAAACTTGTCGCTTGAGTCGGTAAAACAAACTTCAGCTCATCAACTGGTGGTGCTGTGACGCTTGCAGTCTTGAAGCGACATTCTTATATACCCATCAACGCTTCCAGCGGGCGCCGCTTTGATGCGGCCTTGGCTTGGGTAGCGGAGACGGATGACGTTCGTCATCCTGTTTTCAGTAATGTCCCGTTAGGGGCTGTCGATGGAACGCCTGACCGGGTCCCGGCAGCTCGCTTCAAGGAGAATGTAATATGGCGAAAGTAATCGGTATCGACCTCGGAACCACAAATTCCTGTGTCGCAGTGATGGATGGCAAGGACGCCCGCGTGATTGAAAACGCGGAAGGCGCCCGCACAACACCTTCCATGGTAGCCTTCAGCGATGATGGCGAGCGTCTGGTTGGCCAGCCGGCCAAGCGGCAGGCTGTCACCAATCCGGAAAACACCCTGTTTGCGGTCAAGCGCCTCATCGGCCGCCGCTATGAAGACAAGGCCGTCACCAAGGACAAGGAACTTGTCTCGTTCAAGATCGTCCGCGGCGACAATGGCGATGCCTGGGTCGAGGCCAATGGCGAAAACTATTCTCCGGCTCAGATTTCGGCGATGATTCTTCAGAAGATGAAGGAAACCGCAGAATCCTATCTTGGTGAAAAGGTCGAACAGGCCGTCATCACGGTTCCGGCCTACTTCAACGACGCCCAGCGTCAGGCCACCAAGGACGCCGGCAAGATTGCAGGCCTTGAAGTGTTGCGCATCATCAACGAGCCAACCGCTGCGGCGCTGGCCTATGGATTGGACAAGACCGAAGGCAAGACCATCGTGGTCTACGACTTGGGTGGCGGCACCTTCGATGTGTCGATCCTCGAGATCGGCGACGGCGTCTTCGAAGTCAAATCGACCAATGGTGACACTTTCCTTGGCGGTGAAGACTTTGACATGCGTCTGGTTGGCTATCTGGCTGACGAGTTCAAGAAAGAGCAGGGCATTGACCTGAAAAAGGACAAGCTCGCGCTGCAACGTCTCAAGGAAGCTGCGGAAAAGGCCAAGATCGAACTGTCTTCGCTGGCCCAGACTGAAATCAACCTGCCCTTCATCACCGCCGACGCTTCCGGGCCGAAGCACCTGACGATGAAGCTCAGCCGTTCCAAGTTCGAAAGCCTGGTCGATGATTTCGTCCAGCGCACCATCGGGCCCTGCAAGGCTGCTCTCAAGGATGCCGGTCTTCAGTCCGCTGAAATCGACGAAGTGGTTCTGGTCGGCGGCATGACACGCATGCCCAAGATCCAGGAAGTGGTGAAGAAGTTCTTCGGCAAGGAGCCCCACAAGGGCGTCAACCCGGACGAAGTTGTTGCCATGGGTGCCGCCATTCAGGCCGGCGTGCTGCAGGGTGACGTCAAGGATGTTCTGCTGCTCGACGTGACGCCATTGTCACTCGGCATTGAAACACTTGGTGGCGTCTTCACTCGCCTGATCGACCGCAACACCACGATCCCGACCAAGAAAAGTCAGGTCTTCTCCACTGCCGAAGACAATCAGAACGCAGTGACGATCCGGGTTTTCCAGGGTGAGCGCGAAATGGCCGCCGACAACAAGGTTCTCGGTCAGTTCGATCTCGTCGGCATTCCGCCGGCCCCGCGCGGTGTTCCACAGATCGAGGTCACGTTCGACATCGACGCCAACGGCATCGTCAACGTCTCTGCCAAGGACAAGGGCACCGGCAAGGAGCACCAGATTCGCATCCAGGCCTCTGGCGGTCTGTCCGACGCCGACATTGATGCGATGATCAAGGAAGCGGAGACCAATTCCGAGTCCGACAAGAAGCGTCGTGCCGGGGTTGAGGCCAAGAACCAGGGCGAAAGCCTGATCCACTCCTCGGAGCAGTCGCTCAAGGAATATGGCGACAAGGTTTCCGACGAGGATCGCACCGCGATCACCGAGGCGATCGCAGCCCTCAAGGCCGCGGTGGAAGCTGAAGAAGCCGATGCCGAAGACATCACGAAAAAGAGCCAGACCTTGATGGAAGTCTCCATGAAGCTGGGTCAGGCCATATACGAGCAGACCCAGGCTGAAGGTGATGACGGCGATGCACAGGCGGAAGGCGATGAAAAAGTCGTCGACGCCGACTTCGAGGAAGTCAACGACGACGACGACAACAACGACGAGAAGAAGTCAGCCTGATAGGCGAACGCAAAGGACCCGGGAGTTAGCTCCCGGGTCTCTACCCGGCATCTCGGCCGGTAGCGGTAAGTTAACTCAGGACGTCGGCGGATTAGCATGGTTAAGGTAGACTTTTACGAAACACTCGGCGTGGCGCGTGGCGCGGACGAGAAGGAGCTGAAAAGCGCCTATCGAAAACTCGCGATGAAATTCCACCCGGACAAGAATCCCGACAATGCCGATGCCGAGCACAAGTTCAAGGAGATCAGTGAGGCTTACGAGACCCTGAAGGATCCCCAGAAGCGTGCGGCCTATGACCGGTTTGGCCACGCTGCCTTTGAGCAGGGCGGCCCCGGCGGAATGGGCGGCGGCGGTGGCGGATTTTCCGACATTTTCGAGGATATTTTCGGCGAGATGATGGGTGGCCGTGGCGGCCGACGCTCGGCCGGTGGCCGCGAGCGCGGTGCAGACCTGCGCTACAACATGGAAATCTCGCTTGAGGAAGCCTACGAGGGCAAGACCGCCCAGATCCGGGTTCCCACGTCAATCACCTGTGATGTCTGCAGCGGTTCGGGCGCAAAGCCCGGCACCCAGCCAACCACCTGCGCCACCTGTGGCGGTGCCGGCCGTGTTCGCGCGGCGCAAGGCTTCTTTTCGGTCGAGCGCACATGCCCGACCTGTCATGGCCGCGGCCAGACCATTACCGATCCGTGCACCAAATGCGCTGGCCAGGGCCGCGTCACCGAAGAGCGTTCGCTATCGGTCAATATCCCGGCCGGCATCGAGGATGGCACCCGCATCAGGCTGACCGGCGAAGGCGAGGCCGGTATGCGCGGCGGACCTTCCGGCGATCTCTATATTTTCCTCTCGGTTCGTCCCCATGCGGTGTTCCAGCGCGAAGGTGCGGACCTGTATTGCTCAGTGCCGATTTCGATGACCTCGGCGGCGCTTGGCGGCAAGTTTGAAATCACCACGATGGATGGCGCGCGATCACGCGTTGCGGTGCCCGAAGGTACCCAGCCTGGCAAGGAATTGAGGCTGCGCGGCAAAGGCATGCCGGTGCTGCGCTCGGCTCAATTTGGTGATCTCTACATTCGGATTACAATCGAGACGCCGCAGAAACTGTCCAAGCGGCAACGTGAACTACTGACGGAATTTCAGGAATTGTCTTCAAAAGAGACCAGTCCCGAATCCACCGGCTTTTTTTCGCGGATGAAGGGCTTTTTCCATACATTGACTGACTGATCTTGCAGCCCATCCCGGCGTTGCTCAGGATACACCATGTTTTTGATCCAGAAATTGTCGTGTAGATTGTATTTTGGATGGGGTGCCGACGCCGGAGGGGCAGGCCGTGAGCATGAGTTTTCCTGAGCGAATCGCCAAGCATTTTGATGACGAGATTCGTTTTTTCAAAGGCTGGATGCACGGTCCGAAGGCCGTCGGCGCTATCATGCCAACCTCATCGATCACTGCACGTTCCATGGCCTCGGTGATCAATCCCGCGTCCGGGCTTCCGGTGCTTGAGTTGGGACCGGGAACGGGCGTGATCACCCGCGCCGTTCTGGCCCGTGGTGTGGCTCCGTCCGACCTCGTGTCGATTGAGTTTTCCTCCGATTTCCATGCCCGTCTGAAACTCGATTTCCCTGGAGTTCATTTCATTTGCGGCGACGCGTTCGATCTGGGCACAACACTGGGAAGCTTGAAGACCAGTCTCTTTGATTGCGTGATCTCCGGTATTCCGTTGCTCAATTTTCCCATGGCCCAGCGCGTTGCACTGGTTGAAGACCTTCTCGATCGCCTGCCGCCGGGACGACCCGTCGTGCAGTTTTCCTATGGCCCGAAATCACCGGTGACGTCGCGCGGCGTCAGCTTCGAGGTGGTGCACCACGATTTCGTCATGCGAAATGTGCCACCGGCGAGATTGTGGATCTACCGGCGGCCGGTTTGAGCTTAAGAAGACGCCGAATGGCTGCATTTTGCAGGCAGCAACGGACACGAGTGTGTCCCACTCAACCGGCGACAGTGCAGCGGAGTAGCAGATGATACCCAAGATCCTGGTTTTGCCCGGCTCCAACCGGAGCAACTCTTTCAATGCGGGATTGGCTGCTGCGGCGTCTGTGGAACTGGCCAGGCAAGGCGCGGATGTGACCCGTATCTCGCTGATTGATTACCCGCTGCCCATCGTTGACGAGGATCTGAAAAACCAGTCGGGTATCCCTGAAAACGCCATGAAGCTTGGGCGCATGATTGCTGCACAGGACGGTGTGTTTCTGTGTTGCCCGGAATACAATTCATCAATCCCGCCGCTGCTCAAGAACATGATCGACTGGGTCAGTCTGATTTCAAAGGATGGCGACCGTGCGTTCAAACCGTGGGCGGGCCGTTATGTGGCGCTCGGCTCGGCATCCAATGGCAAATTTGCAGGCATTCGGTGCCTCGGTCATGTCCGCCCTGTGATGATGAATGTTGGCGCACAGGTCATCAGCGAGCAATGTTCGGTTGGCGCCGCAGCCACTGCCTTTGACGAGGAAGGGCGGATTACCGACGAGCGCACACAGGCGATGTTGGCCAAGGCTTGTAAGTCCCTGATCACCCATTGCGTCATGATGAACAGCCGCTGAGCCGGCAAGTATTGCCGCCACGGCGGTTCGAGCAGGGTTGCGAAGCTTTTGTCTTCATGCGAGGACCGGAAAACACGGAGGGAATGCATCATGGAAAATGCAGTGCTTGATCAATCTGTGCCTGCCAGTGAAATCATCGACCCGCGCTTGATTGTCGCGCTCGACGTGCCCACGGTTGCCGAAGCCGAGGCTTTGGTGACGCGTATTGGCAATGAAGCGGTATTCTTCAAGATTGGATATCAGCTCGCCTTTGCCGGCGGATTGCACCTGGCGCGGGATCTCAAGGCGTCGGGACACAAGGTCTTCCTTGATATGAAGCTCCTCGATATCGACAACACGGTCGCCAAGGGTGTCGAGAACGTTGTTGGCATGGGCGTCGATATGCTGACCCTGCACGCCTATCCAAAAGCCATGCGCGCCGCAGTCGAGGCCGCCCGGGGCAGCAATCTGTGTCTGCTGGGCGTGACAGTCCTGACCTCGATGGACGCTGATGATCTTGCTGAAGCCGGCTATGCATATACCCCCGAACAACTGGTGCTGCGCCGTGCCGCGCAGGCGCGCGATGCGGGCATGGGCGGCATCGTCTGCTCGGCCGCCGAAGCCAAGGCTGTGCGGGCTATCGTTGGTCCTGACATGGCCATCGTCACGCCGGGCATCCGGCCTTCAGGCACCGACCACGGGGATCAGAAAAGGGTGATGACGCCTGCACAGGCTCTTCAAGCCGGCGCGTCGCATCTGGTGGTCGGCCGACCTGTTTCGGCGGCAAGTGACCCAGCCGCCGCCGCCCGCGCAATCCGCCTGGAAATGGCGCAGTTTTAGAACCGGAAGGAACGGGATCATGGCCAAGGGATACTGGATCGGGCGGATCGATGTGCATGATGCGGAGGCTTACAAGGCCTATGTCGAAACCGCGACGCCAGCCTACAAGGAGTTCGGCGCGACATTTCTGGTCCGCGGTGGTGAATTTGACCCGGTCGAAGGCGCATCACGGGCCCGCAACGTCGTTATCGAGTTCCCCAGTTACGAGGCTGCCCTCGCCTGCTACAATTCAAAGACCTATCAGAAGGCCCGTTCGATCCGCCAGAAATTCTCTGATGGCGAACTGATCGTCATCAAGGGTCATGACGCCTGATGCATGTGAACGCGGTCTGATCCATTTGGTGCAGGCTTTGCCCTTCACCTTGGCGCCGTTATTGACTATGAGCTTGGATGGACTGCAGTCGCAGTTGATTGACCAATTGCATTTATCCTCGCAGCGGCATCGATTTGGGGATAAAGCCGAGCACCAGATTATTCCTGCTGCAGCGCGTATTTGCGTTAGATTTGACGCACGGCGCTTCAGTCATATCCACCTGCCCCAATGATCCTGTCAGGGAGAGCACAGATGACATCGCTGAACCAACCCAAGCTCGTCACGGTATTCGGCGGGTCCGGCTTTGTTGGCCGCCACGTGGTACGCGCGCTTGCCCGCCGCGGTTACCGGATCCGTGTTGCGGTGCGCCGACCCGATCTCGCCGGTCATCTTCAACCCCTGGGAGGAGTTGGCCAGATTGTCGCCATCCAGGCCAATTTGCGAAACCGTGATTCGGTAGACCGGGCGGTTCAGGGTTCGGATCATGTCGTCAATTGCGTCGGTATTCTTTTCGAGTCCGGACGCAATACCTTTGATTCGGTCCAGGGTTTTGGCGCCCGCGCGGTCGCCGAAGCAGCCCGTGCTGCAGGCGCTAGACTGACCCATATCTCGGCCATTGGCGCCGATGCCGAATCAGCGTCTGATTACGCCAGATCCAAGGGTCTCGCGGAGGCTGCCGTTGCTAAGATCCTGCCTGACGCAGTGATCCTGCGTCCCTCGATCGTTTTTGGCCCGGAAGACGGATTTTTCAACAAGTTTGCTGAAATGGCCCGCTTCGCACCGGCCCTGCCGCTGATCGGTGGCGGCGAAACCAAATTCCAGCCGGTCTATGTCGGAGATGTCGCGGAAGCCGTCGCGCGCAGCGTCGATGGAAAGCTGATTGGCGGAACGATTTACGAACTCGGCGGAGCGCGCGTGATGAGCTTCAAGGAATGCCTTGAGGAGATCCTCAAGATCACGCACCGCAAGCGCGCTTTGGTGACATTGCCTTGGGCGCTGGCGTCGATGATTGGCAAGATCGCCAGCTTCATTCCATTGATTGACCCGCCATTGACCGGCGATCAGGTCATTCTGCTCAAGACTGACAATGTTGTCTCCGCCGAAGCAACAAGTCAGAGCCGCACTTTGGCTGGTATGGGAATTGCGCCATCCACCGTGGAGGCGATCCTGCCGAGTTACCTCACCCGCTACCGTCCGCACGGCCAGTATAGCGGCACGGGGAGCGAAGCCTGAGCGCCGATCTGGTCTCGCTGTTTGCAACTGTGGCGCCGTCCGGGCTTGAGCCCTGGGTCGCGATGGTCCTGATCGCTGCAAGTTTTTTCACTTCGGCGCTGACCGTGTCGGCGGGTATGGGCGGCGGTATCGCGATGCTGGCGGTGATGGGATATCTCGTCCCCGTGGCAGCCATCATTCCGCTGCATGGCGTGGTGCAACTGGGCTCCAATGTCGGTCGCGCGGCGATTTTGCACAATCATGTCGTTTGGACCTGCCTGGCGGCTTTTCTTGTTGGCGCCATTCCGGGGGCTTGGGCCGGAAGCACCGCGGTCGGCGCCTTGTCTGATCCTGTGCTCAAGGCGATACTCGGGTTTTTCATCCTGTTGATCACATGGATGCGGTTGCCCCGTCTGGCGGCGATCAGACTGCCCGGTTTCGCAGTGACAGGTGCGATCACCACATTCCTGACAATGATCTTTGGCGCAACGGGCCCGTTAAACGCCGTGGTTCTGTCCAAGACGTTTCCCGACCGTATGCGGTTTCAGGCCACCACGGCCGCCGTTATGAGCTTGCAACATCTGGTCAAGACCATTGCTTTTGCCCTGGCCGGTTTTGCCTTTGCGCCGTGGCTGCCGTTGATTGCGGCGATGATTCTCACTGGATTGGCGGGCACCTGGGTCGGTGCCAATATCCTGCGCAAGACCCCCGAGAACCGCTTTCAACTGATTTTCAAGGTCTGCCTGACCGTGCTTTCCATCGATTTGATCCGGCGCGGTGTTGCCGGAATGGCGCATGGTTAGCATTGGTTTAAGTTTCTGCCGGTATAAGTGCGGCCTTGCAGGAATAGGACTTGAACGGGCAGCCAACGTGGCGTAATCCGCCTCTGCTTCTCTCGGAGAGCACGGCCCGGCGCGCAAGCGTCAGGGGAACGGGCACACCAGAACGGGTGCTGCAGAGTCGAAAATCGACTGCCACGTGCTTTTGCCAGATGGTCAATTGTAGTGTTGAGTTGAAAACAGGTCGGGAATTGAGTTCATGGGTAAAACAGTGGTAACCGCGTTCGCGTTCGCAATTGTGGTGATTTTGTCCGCATCAGCTTTCGCGCCACGCAGTGTCGCCCACTCGCCCAAGGGCTGCACCCCTGCCTATGGTGTTGATCCCTGCGCTGTTCAGACCATCGCCAACTGAATTTCAGGAAATATTCTGTCCGGAACGGGTGAATCCACCTGATCGCCAGTGCGCAGGTCACGGATTGGTCGTCGCCGATCCGGCTGTCAAATGGCTCTCAGCCGGACATGGCTGAGGCCGGTTGGGTTCAGCCCAGCAGCCACAGGCCGATGAGGCCGAGTGTGCCGACGACGATGCGCCACCAGGCGAACACCGCAAAGCCGTGCCGCGAGACAAAATCGAGCAGGCCCCGAACCACGATCACGCCGGCGATAAACGCCATGATGAAGCCGACCACGATGGTGACGACATCATCATAGGCCAGCTTGTCGTAATTCTTGTACAGATCCAGCGTAAAGGCGCCCACCATTGTGGGCATGGCGAGGAAAAAGGAAAACTCCGCGGCTGACCGCTTGTCGGCGCCCATCAGAAGCGCGCCGGCGATGGTCGCACCGGAGCGGGAGGTTCCGGGAATCATAGCCAGGCACTGGAACAGTCCGATCTTGAATGCCAGTGGCAGCGGATAATCCATCACATTGGTGTATTTGGGTGTCAGTTTCATCCGGTCGATCATCAGGAGAATCACGCCGCCGCCGATCAGCACCCAGCAGATCAGCGCGGTTGATTCGAACAGCACCGACTTGATGAAGCCATGCGCGAATGCACCGATCACCGCTGCAGGCAGGAAAGCCAGTAAAATGGCGCCGACAAATCGCCGCGCCGTGGCGCTGGAAGGAAGATCCATGGCAAGCTTCCACAACCGCGCGAAATAAACCGACAGGATTGCCAATATGGCGCCGAGCTGAACCAGCACCTCGAAGCTGTTGCCGGGAGATTTGAAACCGAGAAAATGACCGGCCAGCAGCAGGTGCGCCGTCGAAGACACCGGGACAAACTCGGTAAGTCCTTCGATGAGGCCAAGAAAAGCCCCCACAATTGTCGACTCGTTCATGCTCGTGCCCGTCCTTGTCTCGACTGATTTCCGCTCATTGCGGGTTGATCGCCCGATTTCGCCACAAAGGAGTCGCCAATATCCGATCAGTGATTCGCTTGTCTTGCGGTGGGCCAATCCCTATAGCTCTATTTTCCGGAATCTGACCAGTCCCGCGCACCCCGCCAACGAGAGCATGTCCAGCTTTAACAATGCCAGTTCTTTATCATCACACAGTGTCCGTCGCCTCCCGCTTTGTTCGAGTGTGTTTCAGCGAGGTCGATTTTGCAGCCGAGCTGAAGGAGGAGCTTCCGTGGGAACGGCGCCCGGAGTTTCTCAAGCTCAATCCGGCTGAAACCCTGCCTGTTCTGGTGACCGACAACGGCCACGCCTTGTGTGGACCGCATGTCATTGCCGAGTGGCTCGATGAATCCTTTGGCGTGTTCAAGCGCGACCGCCGTCTTCTGGCCGAAAATCCGTTCAGCCGCGCCGAAATCAGGCGATTGATGGAATGGTTTCTGGTCAAGTTCGAGCAGGATGTTGTGCGTCCGCTGGTCCGCGAACGGTTTATCAAGCTGCAATTGCCGTCAAGCAATGGTGGCGGCGCGCCAGACCCCAAAATGCTGCGCACCGGCCGCGCCAACATCCGCCAGCACATGAAATATCTGTCCTGGCTTGCAGGCTCCCGCACCTGGCTAGCCGGCGACCGGATGAGCTATGCCGATCTTGCCGCCGCCTCTGCGCTGTCGGTGATGGACTATCTTGGCGAGATCGACTGGAACGAGTATCCGCAAGCCAAGGAATGGTACCAGCGCATCAAGTCCCGCCCCTCGTTCAGGCCGCTGTTGACTGACCGGATTCGAAATTTGCCACCGGTTGCTCACTACGCCGATCTCGATTTCTAGCTCGATGACTGGTTCCGGCCCCGAATCGTCCATGGTCATCACTGACGCAAGGGCGGCGCGGCTCAAGACTTTCCTGCGTGACGAGGCCAGGGCGCTGGGGTTTTGCGACCTTGCCGTGACCGGCGCCGATGCCGATCCGCAATTGCGTGAACGGCTGGATCACTTCGTTGATCTCGACCGGCATGGCTCGATGGCCTGGATCGCCGAAACGGTGGAACGCCGCAGCGCCCCGCGCAATTTATGGCCGGAAGCCCGATCGGTGATCATGCTGGCAATGAATTACGGCCCGGAGAGCGAGCCGCTTGCCAATCTCGAGCGAAAATCCAGCGCCAATATTTCAGTCTACGCCCGCAACCGCGATTACCACGACCTGATCAAGGGCAAACTGAAAGAGCTGGCCGGCAAATTCGCCTCCCGTTCGGGCGGCGACGTCAAGGTTTTCGTCGACACTGCCCCGGTGATGGAAAAGCCACTGGCCCAATCGGCGGGACTGGGCTGGATCGGCAAGCACACCAATCTGGTCAGCCGCACGCAGGGCTCCTGGCTGTTTCTCGCCTCGATCTTCACCACCGTTGAACTTCCTGTTGATGACGGCGAAACCGATCATTGCGGCTCCTGCCGGGCCTGTCTAGATGCCTGCCCGACCAATGCCTTCCCCGCGCCCTACCAGATCGATGCAAGGCGCTGCATTTCCTATCTCACCATCGAGAACAAGGGTCCGGTTCCGCACGAGTTCCGCCGCGCCATCGGCAACCGCATCTATGGCTGCGATGATTGCCTGGCGGCCTGTCCCTGGAATAAATATGCGGTGGCTTCGCACGAGGCCAAGCTGATGGCGCGGAACGATTTGTTGTCGCCGCCGCTTGGCGATTTCCTGAAGCTGGACGATGCGACGTTCCGCACATTTTTCTCCGGTTCTCCGGTCAAGCGGATCGGCCGCGACAGGTTTCTGCGAAACGTGCTGATTGCCGCTGGCAACAGCGAAGATCAAAGCCTGGTGCCAGACTGCGAGGTGCTGCTGGGCGATGCCTCGGGGCTGGTGCGGGGTGCTGCGGTCTGGGCCCTGTCGCAACTGACTGGATCGGACTACATGCAGGGCCTGCAGGCGCAGGCTGGCACTGAGACCGACGATGATGTCCGCGCCGAATGGCGCATCGCGCTGACGCCGGATCCGTGAAACCATGATGCCGGACGCCGAAATTTCATGAAAGGATGGATTGCCAGATGAACCTGATGATTTTCGGTGCCGGGTTTTCCGGTCTTGCCATAGCCCGCGCGCTGGCCGGCGAATGTGCTTTTGCCGGCGGCACCACCCGTGGCGAAGCCCGCTTTGACGCTCTGCGCGCCGCTGGCCTGTCCCCGTTCCTCTACGGTGGTGGCAGTCTTACCGAAGACCTTAGCTTGGCGCTTGCCGAGGTCACCCATCTCCTGATGTCGATTGCGCCCGACGACGACGGTGACCCGGTGCTCGAGAATTTGACCAGCGGGCTGAAGCAGGTTCTGCCGAAACTGGAGTGGGCCGGCTATCTCTCCACGGTCGGAGTCTATGGCGATCACGGCGGCGCCTGGGTCGATGAAGACACGCCGTGCCGGCCGGTGTCCAGACGCTCGGTGGCACGCCGCGCGGCCGAAGACCACTGGGCCCGCCTGGCGGCAGAGGCCGGTGTGCCGCTTGCCATCATTCGCCTCTCAGGCATTTACGGTCCGGGCCGCAACGCGCTCAAGACCATGCAGGCCGGCAAGGCGCGGCGGCTGATCAAGCCCGGTCAGGTGTTCAACCGGATCCATGTCGCTGATATTGGCGGCGCCACCGCCTTGCTGGCGCGGCAGTGTCTGGGCGGGATCTACAATGTGACCGATGACAGGCCTGCGCCGCCGCAACATGTTGTTGAATATGCCGCCAGGCTGATGGGCGTTGCGCCGCCGCCGGAAATGGACTTCGACACCGCTGATCTGTCGCCGATGGCGCGGTCTTTCTACGGTGAAAACAAGCGGGTAGCCAATGCCAGGATCAAGGCCGCCGGATATGAGTTTCTCAATCCGGACTATGAGTCTGGTCTGGACTCGCTCTGGCACAATGGCAACTGGGCCGGGTAACCCCGGCAGTCCAGTGCACTATAGGTTCTGTTGCACTGCAACAAACAGAAACAACAAGTGATTTCCCTGATCTTTTTTTGGTCCGGTTCGGTGTGCAACACACGGCCTCAACCAAAAGGATCGAGAATTTGACGTCAACAAAGCTTAACGCACGGGCCTCCGGATTGTTCCTTGCAGCCGTCATGACCGCTGTAACCACGCTCACAACATTCAGCCCGGCCTCTGCTGCTGCGCCGTCCTGCGGTCGCGCATCCTGGTATGCGCTGACCTCGCGCACCGCTTCCGGTGAACGCATGGATCCTTCCAAGCTGACCGCTGCCCATCCGCGTCTGAGCTTCGGCACCAAAGTGGAGGTCAGCAACCCGGGCAATGGCAAATCCGTCATCGTCCGCATCAACGACCGCGGCCCTTTCGTCAAGGGACGCATCATCGATGTCTCCAAGGCGGCGGCCGGACATCTCGGCATGATCAATGCTGGTGTTGCAAAGGTCTGTTTTCGCGTCGTTTCCTGAACTTTCCCGGCTTGCCAGACCTGCCTGTCGCGCTATTGTGGCGCGGCAGCAGGGAGAGCTCACATGGCGCAGGCCGTCGAACAATCTGACAGGCAGCAGGCCCTGTCCCGGGAAATCATCTCCCGGCGCGATGATCTCGTCGCCCTGACCCAGGATCTGATCCGGATTCCGACGCTCAATCCACCCGGCGAGTTCTACCGCGACATTTGCGAATACCTTGCTCGCCGCATGGAAAAATCCGGCTTTGCCATCCAACTGCTGCGCGCCATCGGCACGCCCGGCGACAGTGAGCGCCATCCCCGCTGGAATGTGATCGCCCGCCGCGAAAGCGGCCGCTCCGGCCCTTGCGTGCATTTCAATTCCCACATCGATGTGGTCGAGACCGGCTCCGGCTGGAGCTTTGATCCCTTTGCCGGAACCGTGTCCGATGGCAAGATCTATGGTCGCGGTGCCTGCGACATGAAAGGCGGGCTGGCTGCCTCGATCATTGCGGCGGAAGCTTTTGTTGCGCTGTGGCCCGATTATCCCGGCGCGATCGAGATCTCCGGAACGGCTGATGAGGAGACTGGCGGCTATGGCGGCGTCGCCTGGCTTGCCGAACAGGGTTACTTCTCCCCCGAACGGGTCCAGCACGTCATCATTCCCGAACCGCTCAACAAGGACCGCATCTGCCTCGGTCATCGCGGCGTCATGTGGGCGCAAATCAGTACCCATGGGCGCATTGCCCATGGCTCGATGCCGTTTCTCGGCGATTGCGCCGTGCGCCACATGGGCGCGGTCATAGCCGAGATGGAAATATCGCTGTTTCCGGCGTTGGCCCAAAAACGCACCGCCATGCCGGTGGTGCCTGACGGTGCCCGGCAGTCGACCATGAACATCAATTCGCTGCATGGCGGCCAGGCCGAGCCGGATGCCGGTTTCACCGGCTTTCCTTCTGCCTGCGTTCCGGACCGGGCCCGCATGGTCATCGACCGGCGCTACCTGATCGAGGAACAGGCCGATGAGGTTCGCGAGGAGATCGTGGCACTGCTCGAGCGGGTGAAGGCCGAGAGGCCGGGATTTCGCTATGATTTCGAGGAGCTCTGGCAGGTCAGCCCGACCATGACCTCGGTGGAGTCTCCCGTGGTCAAGGCTGTCGAGCGGGGGATTCGCTCGGCTTTGTCCTGCGAACCGGTCCATGTCGTCTCGCCGGGCACTTACGATCAGAAACATATTGACCGGATTGGCCGCTTGAAAGACTGTATTGCCTATGGCCCCGGCATACTCGATCTGGCACACCAGCCGGATGAATATGTCGGGATCGACGACATGATTGATTCAGCGAAGGTGATGGCCTTCGCTCTGGACGATCTTTTGCACGGACGCGCATAAGACAGTGCCGTGCCAACGGGAGCGAAGGAAACTGACATGACGAAGAACCCGATCGCGGCTGCAGCCGTTTCGATACTTGCGCTGGGACTGGCGCTCGGCGTCACGCCGGCAACCGCCGCCAAGATGGACGCCACCATCGGCATGCAGCTCGAGCCACCGAATCTCGATCCGACCGGCGGCGCTGCGGCTGCAATTGACGAGGTGGTCTACGCCAATGTCTTTGAAGGCCTGACCCGCTTTGGCCCGGATGGTGAAATCCTTCCGGCACTGGCCGAAAGCTGGGAGATTTCCGAAGACGGTCTTACCTACACATTCAAACTGCACACCGGCGTGACATTCCACGATGGTTCGGCCTTTGACGCCGAAGACGTCAAGTTCTCGCTCGACCGGGCCCGTGCTGACGATTCGACCAATGCCCAGAAGGCGCTGTTTGCCGACATCGCTTCGGTTGAAGCGGTTGATCCGGCCACCGTCAAGATCACCCTGTCCAAGCCGAACGGCTCGTTCCTGTTCAACATGGCCTGGGGCGACGCGGTGATTGTTGCGCCTGAGTCGGCTGCCGACAACGCGGCCAATCCGGTCGGCACCGGCCCGTTCAAACTGGCTGAATGGGTCAAGGGCGATCGCGTCGATCTCGACCGTTACCCCGATTACTGGGGCACTTCAGTCAAGCTCGATCATGTGACCTTCAAATTCATCTCCGACCCGACAGCGGCATTTGCCGCGATGATGGCTGGCGATCTTGATGCCTATCCGGCCTTCCCGGCACCCGAAAACCTGGTGCAGTTCGAGGCCGATCCGCGCTTTGAGGTGATTATCGGTTCGTCCGAAGGCGAAACCATACTGGGCATGAACAACAAGAAGCCGCCGCTCGACAACATCCTGGTGCGCCAGGCGATCGCCCATGCCATCGACCGCCAGGCGATCATCGATGGCGCCATGTTCGGCTACGGAACACCGATCGGCACCCATTTTGCCCCGCACAACCCGGCCTATGTCGACCTGACTGCGCAATCGGCTTACGATCCGGAGCAATCCAAGGCGCTGCTGGCCGAAGCCGGTATCAAGGATCTGACCTTGAGCCTGAAACTGCCGCCGCCAAGCTATGCCCGTCGTGGCGGTGAAATCATCGCTGCGCAGTTGCGTGAAGTCGGCATCACTGCCGAAATTACCAATGTCGAATGGGCGCAATGGCTCGACGATGTGTTCAAGGCCAAGAATTTTGACCTGACCATTGTTTCCCACACCGAACCGATGGATATCGGGATCTATGGCCGTGATGACTACTATTTCCAGTACGGCGATCCGGACTTCAAGGCGATCATGGTGGATCTCGACAAGGCCACCGATCCGGCCAAACGCACCGAGCTGATGCAGGCGGCACAGAAGAAAATTGCTGACGACTATGTCAACGCCTATCTGTTCCAGCTGGCTCGCACCGGCGTTTCCAACGCCAAGCTCAAGGGCATCTGGCCCAACTCGCCAACCCAGGCCAACGACATGACCGGTGTCTACTGGGAAGATTGACACCTGATCGAGACATGAGGGCCGGACCGATGTCCGGCCTTTATGCACTCATGCGATTGGACCATGCCCGATGACCGCCTATCTGCTCAGGCGCTTGCTGTCGCTGTCGCTCAGCCTCATCGCGGCCAGCCTCGTGATTTTCCTGGTCATGGAAGCCGTGCCGGGCGATCCGGCCTCCTTCATGATGGGCATCAATGCCGATCCTCAGGCCGTGGCCGCCTTGCGCACCCAGCTTGGCCTCGATGACCCCTTGCCGCTGCGCTATCTCGGCTGGGTGGCGGGGCTGTTGCAGGGTGATTTCGGCGTCTCCTACACCTACCGGGTACCGGTGTCCGAACTGATTGCCGAACGGGTGATGATCTCGTTGCCGCTGACGCTCTATGCGCTGGCGCTGTCGACCGTGATTGCCTTCCCTGCCGGCATCCTTGCCGCTTCGCGGCGCAACTCCGCCGCCGATCTCTCGGTCATGGGCGCGACCCAGCTCGGCGTGGCTATCCCCAATTTCTGGTTTGCGATGATCCTGGTGCTGATCTTTGCCATCAATCTGCGCTGGTTCTCGGCCGGCGGTTTTCCCGGATGGGACGCCGGCTTCTGGATTGCCATGAAGGCGCTGACGCTGCCGGCCATCGCGCTGGCCCTGCCGCAGGCCTCGATTCTGGCGCGGGTCATGCGGTCTTCGCTGATCGACACGCTGGAAGAAGATTTCATGCGCACTGCCCGGGCCAAGGGCTTGAGCCGCAGCCAGGCGCTGTGGCGGCACGCGCTGCGCAATGCGCTGATCCCGGTGCTGACCATTCTTGGCCTGCAATTTTCGTTCCTGCTGGCCGGCGGCATCATCATCGAGAACGTTTTCTATCTGCCCGGCCTCGGCCGGCTGGTCTTTCAGGCCATCACCCAGCGCGATCTGATTGTCGTCCGGTCTGTGGTGATTTTGCTGGTCTTCGCCGTCATCACCGTCACCTTTCTGGTCGACCTCGCCTACGCCGCCGCTGATCCGCGATTGCGGAGGCACAGACGATGAACACGGCGGATTCCACTGACCGCTCTCTTCTACAAATGGCTCTGGGTCACCGGGCGTTTGTCGTCGGTGTCGTGCTTTCGGGGTTTTTCATCCTGCTGGCGCTGATCTCCTTTGTCTGGACCCCGTTTGATCCGACCAAGCTCTCCATTGCCACAAAACTCCAGACCCCATCACTGGAACACTGGTTCGGGACAGATCACTTCGGGCGTGACATGTTTTCAATGATCATGGTCGGCGCCCGCGTGTCGATCGCGGTGGCCTTTGTCGCGGTCGGGATCGGCATCTCGCTGGGTGTGCCGTTGGGGCTCTATGCGGCGGCCCGCCGTGGCAGTCTCGTTGATGAAATCATCATGCGCGGAAATGATCTGGTGTTCGCGTTCCCTTCGCTGCTGTTGGCGATCATGATCACTGCGGTGTTCGGCCCCGGCGCGATCAACGCCATCATCGCCATCGGCATTTTCAACGTGCCGGTGTTCGCGCGGCTGGCGCGCGGTGCGGCCTTGTCGCTGTGGACCCGGGATTTCATTCTCGCTGCACGGGTCGCGGGCAAGAACAAGGCGCGCATTTCCGCCGAGCACATCCTGCCCAATATCGCCAATCTGCTGATCGTCCAGGGCACCATCCAGTTTTCGCTGGCCATTCTGGCTGAAGCAGCGCTTGCCTATGTCGGTCTCGGCGCGCAGCCACCGCTGCCGAGCTGGGGCCGGATGCTGGCCGATGCCCAGACGCTGATCTCGCTGGCGCCGCACATGGCTTTGTTTCCCGGCTTTGCCATCATCATCACCGTGCTCGGGCTCAATCTGATGGGCGATGGCCTGCGCGACCTGTTCGATCCCAGGCTGAGGCACGGACGCGGATGAGCGCGCTCAGTATCTCCAATCTCAAGGTCGAGATCCACGGCAACACCGTGCTGCATGATATCGACCTGAGGCTCGAACCCGGGCAGATTCTCGGCGTTGTCGGCGAATCCGGCTCGGGAAAATCGATGACTGCGCTGTCGGTGATGCAGTTGCTGCCGCGCGGCAGCCGCTGGAGTGGCAGCATCACCGTCGGCGGCGCTGATCTTGCGACCATGGATGAGGCCGCACTCTGCCAGATGCGCGGCCGCGATGTTGGTATGATTTTCCAGGAGCCGATGACAGCGCTCAATCCGGTGCGCACGATCGGCGATCAGGTGGCCGAAACCGTGCGGGTGCACACCGGCGCCAGCCGCCGCGAGGCCTATGCCGTCGCAAGAGCCATGCTGGACCGCGTCGGCCTGCCTGAAGCGCAGTTTCCGCTCGACCGTTATCCGCATGATCTCTCCGGCGGCCAGCGCCAGCGCGTGGTCATCGCCCAGGCCATCGCACTCAGGCCCAAGGTTCTGATTGCCGACGAGCCCACCACAGCGCTTGATGTCACCACCCAGGCCCAGATCCTCGATTTGCTGAGGCAGCTCGTGCGCGAAGAGGGCATGGGGCTGATGTTGATCACCCATGATCTCGCTGTGGTGGCCGGATTGGCCGATACGATTGCCATCCTCAAGGACGGCGCCGTGGTCGAGGCCGGACCGACGCGCGAGATTTTCCGTGAGATGCGCCATCCCTATACACGTGCCCTGTTTTCGGCGTCTGCGCATGTGCCGGACCGTGGCCGCAAACCGGAACCATCGGTCACGCCTGTCCTGTCGGTCAGCCAGGTGGTACGCGACTATCAGCAACCGCGCCGCAGCCTGTTTGTTCGCAGGCCGCCGTTTCGCGCCGTCGATTCCGTCGCATTCGACATTCATCATGGCGAAAATGTCGGGCTTGTCGGCGAATCCGGCTGCGGCAAGTCCACGCTGGCTCGCGCCATCCTCGCACTCGATGCGTTGCAGGGCGGTGAAATCCGCCTCAACGGCCATGTGGTCTCCAGCGCCGGCGACGGTCCGCATCCGGAGCTTCGGGCCAGGATGCAGGTGGTGTTTCAGGATCCCTACGGGTCTTTCAATCCGCGCCACCGGGTGCGCCGTCTTGTTACGGAACCGTTCCATCTTCTGAAATCACCGCCGAGTGGTGCAGAAATGGAGCTTCGGATCGACAGGGCGCTGACCGAAGTAGGGCTGTCGTCAAGCGACGCCGACAAGTACATTCACGAATTTTCCGGAGGTCAGCGGCAGCGCATTGCCATTGCCCGGGCCTTGATCATCGAACCGGCGCTGATCGTGCTGGACGAAGCGGTCTCGGCGCTGGATGTGTCGATCCGCGCCCAGATTCTCGATCTTCTGGCGGATCTTTCCGACAGGCTCGACCTGTCCTATCTGTTCATCTCGCATGATTTGTCTGTTGTCCGCGCCATCACCGATCGGGTGCTGGTGATGAAAGATGGCCGGATTGTCGAGCAGGGCGAGACCGAGAGCATATTCCGCAATCCGCAACACCCCTATACGAGAGCGCTGGTGGCTGCCACACCGTCGCTGGAAGCAGCCCTCGCCAGCCCGGAACGCTGAGCGGCGAAGGCTAAACGAAAGGACACCCCGTGACCGATACACTCGACGCCGGATTTGACACCAGCCAATGCCTGATCGGCGGCAAATGGATCGGCGCCAGCGGCGGCAAGACCCTGGCCGTTGAAGACCCTTCGACCGGCCTGGAAATTGGCCGCATTGCCCGGGGTGGAAAAGCCGAAATCGAGGCCGCGGTTTCAGCCGCCCAATCGGCGATGTCGGGTGAATGGGGGAAAATGACCGCCGCCGAGCGGGGGCGCCTGCTCTCCAAGATCGGACGGGCAGTTGAAGACCATGTCGAATGGCTCGCCAATCTCGAGGCGCACGATGTCGGCAAGCCGCTGACCCAGGCCCGTGCCGACGCGCGCGCCCTGGCCCGCTATCTCGAATTCTATGGTGGTGCTGCCGACAAAGTACACGGCGAAACCATCCCCTATCTCAACGATTACACGGTTTTCACCCTGCGTGAGCCGCATGGCGTCACCGGCCACATCATCCCGTGGAACTATCCGATGCAGATCCTCGGACGATCTGTCGGCGCGGCCCTGGCGATGGGCAATGCCGCGGTTCTCAAACCCGCTGAGGAAGCCTCATTGACGGCGCTGGCCTTTGCCCGCATCGCCATGGAGTGCGGCCTGCCTGATGGCGCGCTCAATGTCGTCCCCGGCCTCGGCGAAGAGGCCGGTGCGGCACTCTGCGCCCATCCCGACGTCAATCATATCTCGTTCACCGGCTCGCTCGAGACCGGACGCAAGATCCAGCAGGCAGCGGCCTATAATGTGATCCCGGTGACGCTGGAGCTTGGCGGCAAATCCCCGCAGATCGTCTTTGCCGATGCCGATCTCGAACGCGCGCTGCCGTTTCTGGTCAATGCCGGCATCCAGAATGCCGGCCAGACTTGCTCGGCCTCCTCGCGCATTCTGGTTGAAGCCTCGCGCCATGATGAAGTGGTGAAGCTGATGAGCGAGCGCTACAAGGCGCTGACCGTCGGCGCTGCCATCGAGGATCAATCGATCGGCCCATTGATTTCCGAGCGCCAGAAGAACATCGTCCAGGGCTTTTTGTCCGAGGCCGACGAAGACGGGATGGCTCCGGTGGCCGAGGGTCAGATGCCGAAATCGGCGCCAATGGGCGGCCATTATGTGCGGCCGACGCTCTATGGCGGTGTTGACCCCAACCATGTGCTGGCGCGTGACGAGATTTTCGGCCCGGTGCAGGTGATCATCCCGTTCCGTGATGAAGACGAAGCCATCGCGATTGCCAATGGTACCGATTACGGCCTGGTTGCCGGCGTCTGGACCAGCGATGGCGGCCGGCAGATGCGTCTGGCCCGGGCGATCCGCTCCGGCCAGGTCTTCATCAACAATTACGGCGCCGGCGGTGGGGTGGAGCTGCCCTTCGGCGGGGTCGGCAAATCCGGCCATGGCCGCGAAAAGGGGTTCGAGGCGCTTTATGGCTTCTCGTCCCTCAAGACAGTCGCCGTCTGGCACGGCAAGTAAATCGAATTTTTCGGGGAGTGGGAACAATGAGACTTGAAGGCAAGACAGCCCTGGTGACCGGCGGCGCATCCGGATTTGGCGCCGGCATCGCCCGCAAATTCATCAGCGAAGGCGCGCGCGTCGCGATCGCTGACATCAATGCCGACGCGGCACGGGATTTTGCTTCGGAATTCGGCGATCAGGCCTTTGCCGTCACGGTCGACGTGTCCAGCAATGACAGCGTCACGGCGATGGCAAAGACCGTGCATGCCCGGTTCGGGCAGCTCGACATTCTGGTCAACAATGCCGGCATCACCCATCTGCCCGCAGCCATGGAGGATATCAGCGAGGAGGAATTCGACCGGGTTCTGGCCGTCAATGCCAAGTCGGTGTTCCTCACCGCACGGCACTTTGTTCCGGTCATGAAACAAAATCGTTCGGGTGTGATCCTCAATATCGCCTCGACCGCCGGGGTCAGCCCGCGGCCGCGTTTGAGTTGGTACAATTGCTCCAAGGGTTGGATGATCACCGCCACCAAATCCATGGCCATCGAATTGGCGCCGTCGGGAATTCGGGTCAATGCGCTCAATCCCGTGGCGGGAGAAACCCCGCTGCTGAAATCCTTCATGGGCGAAGACACGCCGGAAATCCGCGCCAAATTCCTCTCGACCATTCCGCTTGGCCGGTTTTCTACGCCCGAAGACATGGGCAATGCCGCCTGTTTCCTGTGTTCCGACGAGGCGGCGATGATCACCGGTGTGGCCATGGAAGTGGATGGCGGCCGCTGCATCTGAGCTGGCGGCTTGTCCAATTTGCTTCCATTCAGGTGCAAAAACCTCTAGCAGGGGGCTAACCAACCGCGCCGCGCGTCAGACATGACGCGCCAAGGGCGCTGTGCCACACCTAATGAATGCATGCGCATCATCGCTTGAATGAACCCATTTGAGCCCGCCATGCATTGGAGATTTGATCATGCGCCTCGGCGGACGTCTGCAAGCAGCCATCGAAATTCTCACCGACATCGAGACCCGGCACCGGCCGGTGCCGGAAGCGCTGAAGGATTGGGGCCTGTCGCACCGCTTTGCCGGATCCGGCGATCGCGGCGCGATTTCAAACCTGGTGCATGACGCGCTGCGGATGAAGCTGTCGCACGCTTTCATCATGGATGGTGATACGCCTGCCGATCTGGCAGTGGCAACGCTGTTGCGCCAGTGGGGCATCAGCCCGGAAGAATTGACCGCCAGCCTTGAGGGAGACAAGTTCGCACCCGAAATACCGTCAGTGGACCTGCAGACAGCCTGTCTGGCGCGGGATCTGTCACAAGCTGAACCGCATGTGCGCGCCGACATTCCCGAATGGCTGGTCGCCTCGTTTGAGCGCGCCTTTGGTGAAGAGTGGGAAGCCGAGGCGCAGGCGATGACCGCCCGCCCACCGCTTGATCTTCGGGTCAACACAATCGTCACCGATCGCGATCAGGTGCTGGCAGCCTTTGAAGGCCAAGGCGCATCGGCGACCCGGCTGGCGCCAAATGGCATCCGCATTGAGGCCGGCGAGGGACCGCAGCGCCAGATTGCCGCTACCAGCGAAGTCAATTTCGCCCGGGGCTGGTTCGAAGTCCAGGACGAGGGCTCGCAGCTGGCAGCCGGTCTGGCCGGCGCCGAGCCGGGCGAAATCGTTCTCGACTATTGCGCCGGCGGCGGCGGCAAGGCGCTGGCCTTTGCAGCCATGATGAACAACGAAGGGCGCATCAATGCCTATGATGCCGACCGGCGCAGGCTTGCGCCGATGGTTGAGCGCATGCGCCGCGCCGGTGTCGAAATCATCGACATCAAGGAGCGACCGTTCAATCTGGCCGGGCTGGAACAGGCGATGGACCGGGTTCTGGTTGACGCACCCTGCACCGGCACCGGCACCTGGCGCCGCAGGCCTGATGCCAAATGGCGGATTTCGGAAAAGAACCTTACCGACCGCACCGCCGATCAGGACAAGGTGCTCGATGACGCGTCGGTCTATGTCCGCCCCGGCGGCGAGCTGGCCTATGTCACCTGCTCGCTGCTTCCGGAAGAAAACACCGACCGGGTCAAGGCGTTTCTGACCCGGCATCCGGAATTTGAAACCATTAGCCTCAAGCAGCGTTGGCGTGCCGCAGTGGCCGATCCCGATGCGCCGGTTCCCTATGCGGACCAGAATCTGGGATTGATTCTGTCGCCGCGGCGGACCGGCACCGACGGGTTTTATTTCGCCGGGTTCCGCCGCAAGATGTAACAGTCGGCAGGGCTATAAGGTCAGCGCAGCTGGTGACGGATCATGATCGGCAAGAGGTGGAACCATGAATAAATCGCATGCACTGGCATTGTTCCTGTTTGTCGGCCTCACTGTCGCCGGTGGCAGCCTGATCGGATATTTCTCGATTCCCGGTCCCTGGTATCAGGGCCTGGAAAAACCGTCCTTCAATCCGCCAAACTGGATTTTCGGCCCGGTCTGGACCACGCTCTATGTGCTTGTCGGCATCGCCGGGGCGCGGGCCTTCATCAAGGAACGGGGCAACTGGCTGTCGAAAATCTGGTTTGTCCAGATGGCGCTGAACTTCGCCTGGTCGCCGGTGTTTTTCGTGCTGCATCGCGCCGATCTGGCGCTCGTTGTGCTGATCGCCATGCTGATATCGATTCTGGCCTTTATCGCCACCGCCTGGAACCGCGATCGTCCCGCAGCCTTGTTGTTCCTGCCCTATGCGGCCTGGGTGTCCTTTGCCGGTCTGCTCAACGGCGCAATCTGGTGGCTCAACCGGGTCTGATCGGTAAGTGCGCCAGAAACCGCTTGCGGTTTTGACGCGTGCTTGCCACCTTCGCAGCTGCGAAAGGAATTGCGCATGGACGAAAGACCAGACCAGAATTTCCGCGGCCGGGTGACCGACAGTTTTGCCCGCCAGAACGTCATGCGCAGCATCGGGGCTTCGCTGACCAGCGTCGAATATGGCGTGGTCGAGATCGAGATGCCGTTTCGTGCGGATCTCACCCAGCAGCACGGCTTTCTTCATGCAGGAATTTTGTCGACCGCGCTCGATTCGGCCTGCGGCTATGCGGCGCTGTCGGTAATGCCCGAGGGTGCGGCAGTGCTGACCATCGAGTTCAAGATCAATCTTCTGTCGCCGGGACGCGGCGATCATTTCCTGTTTCGCGGCGAGGTCACCAAGCCCGGCAACACCATCATTGTCAGCGATGGGCGCGCCTATTCCATCTCCGATGGTCCGGCCAAACTGATCGCGTCGATGACCGGCACCATGATGGTGGTGCGTGGCCGCGAAGGGATTGACGGATGAGAGGCACAGTCAAAACGGTTGGTGACCGCCGGGTTCTCTATGTGATGGCGGCTGAGCCGGAATATGGCCCGCATCTGAAGACGCGGTTTGATCCGCTGATCACCGGCATCGGCCCGGTGGAGGCCGCCACCGTGCTGACTGCCAGCCTGGCAATGTCCGGGTCTGGCCGGCCCGACTGCATTGTGTCGCTGGGATCTGCTGGCTCGCGGCTGCTCGAGCAAACCCATGTCTATCAGGTCTCCTCGGTCAGCTACCGCGACATGGATGCGAGCCCGCTCGGCTTCGAGAAAGGCCGGACGCCGCTGCTTGACCTCCCCGCCAAGCTGCCGATGCCGGTGATCGCCGGAGGCATCGCCGCCGCCAGCCTGTCCACCGGTGCCAACATTGTCTCGGGCGCTGCCTATGACCTCATCGATGCCGACATGGTCGACATGGAAACCTTTGCCGTGCTGCGCGCCGCCAGCCTGTTTGACGTGCCGGTGATCGGTCTGCGCGGCATCTCCGATGGCAAGGCAGACCTCAACCATCTCGACGATTGGACCGAATATTTGCATGTGATTGATGAAAAACTCGCCGAAGCGGTGGATCGCATAGAGCAGGCGATTGCATCCGGCGCGGCTTTGGCTTAATCGCTCGCCATGAACGATATCCTCCACACCACTCATCCCGATTCCATTCTGATCATCGACTTCGGCAGTCAGGTCACGCAGCTGATCGCCCGCCGCGTGCGCGAAGCCGGGGTCTATTGCGAAATTGTCCCGTTCCAGCTGGCCGATGAAGGCTTTGAGCGGATGCAGCCGAAAGGCGTGATCTTTTCCGGCGGGCCGGATTCGGTCACCCGCGAAGGCTCGCCGCGCGCGCCGCAGGCGGTGTTTGATTCAGGCGTTCCGATCCTCGCCATTTGCTATGGTCAGCAGACGCTCTGCACACAGATCGGTGGCAATGTCGAAGGCGGTCATCACCGAGAGTTTGGCCGCGCCGATGTCGAGATCCTCAAGCCTTCGCCGCTGTTTGAAGGCATCTGGGAAGTTGGCAAGAAGTATCCAGTGTGGATGAGCCATGGCGATCGGGTCACCCGTCTTCCAGACGGATTCGAGGTGATCGGCACATCGCCGAACGCGCCCTTCGCCATCTCGGTCAATGAAGACAAGCGCTATTACACCACCATGTTCCATCCCGAAGTGGTGCATACGCCCGATGGCGCCAAGCTGCTGGCCAATTTCGTGCACAAGATCGTCGGTCTGAAATCCGATTGGAGCATGGCTGCTTATCGGGCGGAGATGGTGCAAAAGATCCGCGACCAGGTCGGCTCCGGCAAGGTCATCTGCGCGCTGTCCGGCGGCGTTGATTCCTCCGTTGCAGCGCTTCTGATTCACGAAGCCATCGGCGACCAGCTGAGCTGCATCCTCGTCGATCACGGCTTGATGCGCATGAACGAGGCTGCCGATGTGGTGGCCATGTTCACCGAACATTACAATCTCAATCTGAAAATGGTGGATGCGTCGGACCGGTTCATCTCGCAGCTGGAAGGCGAAGCCGATCCGGAGACCAAGCGCAAGACCATTGGCCGGCTGTTCATCGAAGTGTTCGAGGAAGAAGCCAAGAAGATCGGTGGCGCCGATTTCCTCGCCCAGGGCACGCTCTATCCAGACGTGATCGAAAGTGTTTCGTTTTCCGGCGGCCCTTCGGTGACCATCAAGTCGCACCACAATGTCGGCGGTCTGCCTGATCGCATGAACATGCAGCTGGTCGAGCCGTTGCGCGAATTGTTCAAGGACGAAGTCCGGGTGCTGGGCAAAGAGCTTGGCCTGCCCGACAGCTTCATCGGCCGTCACCCGTTCCCCGGTCCCGGCCTGGCCATCCGCTGCCCGGGCGGCATCACCCGCGAAAAACTCGACATCCTGCGTCAGGCTGATGCGATCTATCTCGACGAGATCCGCAAGGCCGGTCTTTACGACACCATCTGGCAGGCATTCGCCGTGCTCTTGCCGGTGCAGACCGTCGGCGTCATGGGCGATGGCCGCACTTACGAGTTCGTCTGCGCGCTGCGCGCCGTCACCTCTGTCGACGGCATGACCGCGGATTTCTATCCCTATGACATGGCCTTTCTCGGACAGACCGCCACGCGGCTGATCAACGAGGTCAAGGGCATCAACCGCGTCGTCTATGACGTTACCTCCAAGCCCCCCGGAACCATCGAGTGGGAATGAGGTGCTGCAAGCACGGAACTGCATATGACCGTCACCATCTACGGCATCAAGAACTGCGACACGATGAAGAAGGCGCGCAACTGGCTCGCTGAGCATGCCATCGTGGTGGATTTCCACGATTACAAGGCGTCGGGCATCGAACGGGCGCATCTCGTGCGCTGGTGCGGGCAAGCCGGTTGGGAAACTGTCCTCAACCGCGCCGGAACCACATTCCGCAAGCTTGATGAAGCCGCCAAGCAGGATCTGGATACGGATAAGGCCATCGCCCTGATGCTGGCGCAACCGTCGATGATCAAGCGTCCGGTGCTGGAAGCCGATAGCCGGATCATCATCGGCTTCAAGCCGGACCTCTACGAGCAGTTTTTCGCGTAAGGGGATTTGAGATGGCGAAGACCACCCGCGCCACACAAGCTCTCGCCAAGCTCGGCATTGCCTTCACCGTCCACAGCTATGACTACGATCCCGATGCCGAAAGCATCGGCATGCACGCGGCCCGGGCACTGGGCGAGCCGCCGTCGCGGGTGCTCAAGACCCTGATGGCGGAACTCGACGGCAAGCCGGTCTGCGTCGTGCTGCCGTCCGACCATGAAGTCAGCATGAAGAAGCTGGCAGCAGCCCTTGGCGGCAAGTCGGCGATGATGATGAAGCCTGCGGACGCCGAGCGCCTTACCGGCTATCATGTCGGCGGCATCAGCCCCTTCGGCCAGAAAAAGCAGGTGCCGACCGCCATTGAACGCGCCGCACTCACGCAACCCTATGTGTTCATCAATGGTGGCCAGCGCGGACTGCAGGTCCGGCTTGATCCGAAAGATGCGGCGCGGGCGCTCAATGCGGTCTGTGCCGAAGTTGTTGCCTGACACAGCGGATATGTTAGCCGGCTGATCAGGCCCGGACAGTTCCGTTGCCAGTTCACCCTGCCGCCGAGTCCTGACTGCCGGATCGAGCCGTCAGCGCAACGACCATCTCCACCGCACGGCGAAGATCCGCCTCGAACAACGCTATCTGCTTTTCCTGTTCCGCCGGATCGGGCAGGCGCAGCAGGAACGATGGATGCACCGACAGCAGCACCGGGGTGCCGTCGGCAAGCTGTTCCACGGTTCCCCGGCGGCGAAGAATGTTCGCACCTGACCCGGTCAGGGTCTCGGCAGCGGTGGCGCCAAGGGCCAGGATCAGTTTCGGCTGCACAAGGTTGCGCTCGGCATCCAGCCACCAGCGGCAATGCTCGATCTCGCCGGAATTGGGCCGCTGGTGCAGCCGCCGCTTGCCGCGGGGCGTGAACTTGAAATGCTTGACGGCATTGGTGACAAAGGCCGCCGACCGGTCCAAGCCCGCCGATTGCGCGACCTTGTCAAACAGCTGCCCGGCAGGGCCGACAAAGGCAAGCCCGGTCAGATCCTCCTGATCGCCAGGTTGCTCGCCGACGATCATCAGCGCCGCATCGAGTGGTCCGATTCCGGGCACGGCCTGTGTCGCCGTACTGTGCAGCGGACAGCGGGTGCAGGCATGAATGGCGGCGGGCAGGGCGTCCAGCGGCCCGTCCCAGGCGGACATGTGCGCGGCAAGCTGCTGGCGCGCCTTGCCCGCCCGCATCGGCGCCAGGGTCGGTGCGGCATGCGCCATCGCCCGGGCGCGCGCCGGGGCATTGGCAATCAGGTCGGGGATCGTCGCCGCCTCGGGCAGGTTCTTCCAGTATTTCTTCGGCATCTCCGAGGTCATCGCCTGCACCTTCAGCCGCGCCGGATTGAAGATGTTGCGGAAATAGGTGAGCCACAGCGTCTCGCCGGCGTCCTCTGGCAAGGCCGGCTTGGGTTGCCCCGGCGCAAAGCTCAAGCTCCCGTCCTGAAAGATCGCGGTCTTCTCCGGCGTGACAATCCGCCAGTCCATATCGGCAAACCGCCCGGCAAAGAAGCCCGCTGTCGGCTCCACCGTGTGATGGGTCGGCTCGAACCAGGCAGCGAAACTGCGCCGCGCATCATCGCGATCGCCAATTTCCCTAAACCGCACAAAGGCTTTCATCTTGTGCTGGCATCGATGCACCGATTTTTCCATCCCGCGGAGATGCGCCAGTTCCCTGTCACCCCGGTCGGCAATCAGATGCGGCGTGTCTTTGAGCCGCCACAAGAACTGGTAGAGCCGCGCAAACCGATCGGCGTCGCTATGCCAGCAGACGGTTTCGGCGAGGCTGATGAAACTGCGCGGCACCGTCATCTTGACCGGCGCGCCACCTTCCGACTGCTGGTCGTCAAACAGCCCCCGCTCGGTCTGTGCGGTTCCCCAGGAGATGTCAGCAGGCCGCAGGCCCTCGCGCAGGCAGGATCGCGCGGCCTTGCGCCACGCATCCGCGGTCCCGGTGTCTGGCAAGGCGATATGGCGCATCAGAGCAGCGACAATTGCTCTGGTGGCGGCAGAAAGCGGCTGCGGAGCTGCGCGGTGTCAATCAGCCCACCGGGCGACCAGCCCTGCGCGGTGATGAAGGCGCCGGCCTTTTTCATGCTTCCGCCCATTCGCACCACGTCCTCGTAGCGCACATTGCGGTAGCGGCGCGTGCTGAGGATCCGGTTGACCGTCTTCACCCCGAAGCCCGGCACCCGCAGCAATAGTTCCCGGTCGGCGCGGTTGATGTCGACCGGAAAGGTTTCGCGGTGCAACAGCGCCCAGGCCAGTTTCGGATCAAGCTCCAGATCAAGATTGCCATCCCGCGCGCCACTGACAATCTCCTGCAAGTCAAAGCCGTAAAACCGCAGCAGCCAGTCGGCCTGGTAAAGCCGGTGCTCGCGCACCAGCGGCGGCGAGATCAGCGGCAGCCGCGCCGTGCTGTCGGGGATCGGCGAAAACGCCGAGTAATAGACCCGCTTCAGCTTGTAGCTGGAATAGAGCCGGGTTGATTCACCCAGAATGGCGGCGTCATTGGATCCGTCCGCACCAACAATCATCTGGGTCGATTGCCCGGCCGGGGCAAATCGCGCCGCCTTGCGTCCGGTATGGGTGACATCGCTGGCGGCCTCCTTGCGCAGCCGCACATCGGCCATGGCCCGGCGGATCTGCGCCGGATTCTTCTCAGACGCAAAGGCCTGCATGCCGGCGTCGGTTGGCAATTCCACATTGATCGACAGCCGGTCGGCCAGCCGTCCCGCTTCTGCGATCAGTTCGGGCGACGCGTCCGGAATGGTCTTGAGATGGATATAGCCGCGAAAATTCTCCTCCTCGCGCAATTTGCGCACGATCTGCACCATGTCCGACATCGTCGCATCCGGCGAGCGGATGACGCCGGAGGACAAAAACAGCCCCTCGATGTAATTGCGCCGATAGAAATCGATGGTCAGTCGCACGACTTCGTCGACCGAAAACCGCGCGCGCGGCACGTTCGACGACACCCGGTTGATGCAATAGGCGCAGTCATAGATGCAGAAATTGGTCATCAGGATCTTGAGCAGGCTGATGCAGCGCCCGTCGGGGGCATAGGCATGGCAGATCCCGGTGCCCTCGTTCGACCCCAGCCCCTTGCCGTCCCTGCTGTCGCGCTTGGTCGATCCCGACGAGGCGCAGGAGGCGTCATATTTGGCGGCATCGCTGAGGATCGCCAGCTTTGATTCGAGTGTTTTTCCGGTCATATGTTCTTTATATGTTCCGGTAGCGCTGACCGCAATAACCCATGTTAAATCGGGCCGGAAAGTTCTGCCTGTCTGCTGTCAGTTCGAGCGTGTGGATCCTAGAACAGGCTGCCCTGTCCCGGCTCTTTCGGCTTCGTCGCCTTGGCGCGGGGGGGCTTCGGCCCCGAGATCGGCTGATCGCTGCTGGCAAGCGCTGCAACCTCGCCATCGGAGAATTCGATTGCGATCATCGTGCCGGTCTCGACCTGGTCAGCGCGCGATAAAACAGCACGGTCCTGGTCGCGAATCACCGCGAAGCCACGGCCCAGCACGCTGTGATAGGACAGCGATTGCAGCATGCGCGCCTGTCCATCAAGCCCCCGGCGTCTTTGGCCCAGCAACTGGGTGAGCGCAATGTCGGCGCGGTGGTGGAAACCAGCCAGCCTCTCACGGCTGCGGGTCTGGGTCTCGGCGATCCGGCGCGGCACTGCGGCGAGCACCAGAGCGTGCCGATCCAGCCGGGATCTCCAGGCCTCAAGACGGCGCTCCTGCGCCCGGTCGGCGCGTGAGGTCTTGTCTCGAACCAGTTGGCGCTTGTCGCGGATTGCCGAAACCAGTGCCACCGGCGTCACACGCCCGGCCTGTCGTTCGAAACTGCGCCGCCGGTTGGCGGTGTTGAGCTGTAGCGCCTGCCCTAACCCCTGTCCCGAGCGGTCAAGCCGCTGCCGTGGCATCGCCAGCACGCTGTCGAGCGTTGGCAGGGCTCGCGCCAGAGCCCGGATGGCTTCGCGCCGCCGGTCGAGTGTGCGCGATTGGGCGGATTTGAGCCGTGCTGTAAATGCCGCCAACTGTGCCGCCAGATCAGCCTTGACCGGGACCGCCATCTCGGCGGCACCGGTGGGTGTCGGCGCGCGCCGGTCGCTGGCGTGATCAATAAGGGTCCAGTCGGTCTCGTGCCCGACCGCCGAAATCAGCGGAATATCGGAGTCTGCCGCAGCGCGCACCACGGCTTCGTCATTGAAGCCCCAGAGGTCTTCCAGGCTGCCGCCGCCACGGGCCACGATGATCAGGTCCGGTCGGGCAATCGGACCGTTTGCACCCAGTGCATTGAAGCCGTTGATCGCCTGCGCCACTTCCTGGCCCGAGGTGTCACCCTGCACCCTGACGGGCCAGACGATCACGTGGACCGGGAAGCGGTCTTCGATCCGGTGCAGAATGTCGCGGATTACGGCGCCTGTTGGCGAGGTCACCACGCCGATCACCTTCGGCATGAACGGCAGCAATTGCTTGCGTGCTTCATCGAACAAGCCTTCGGCGGCAAGCTTGCGCCGCCGTTCCTCGATCAGCGCCATCAGCGCACCTGCGCCGGCCGGTTCGATCGAGTCGATGACGATCTGGTATTTCGATGATCCGGGATAGGTGGTGATCTTGCCTGTGGCGATCACCTCCATGCCTTCTTCCGGCCGATGCTTGAGCCGTGAAAACACACCCTTCCAGACCACTGCTTCGATCCGGGCCCGGTCGTCTTTCAGCGAAAAATAGGCATGCCCCGAGGAATGCGGTCCACGATAGCCGGAAATTTCGCCGCGCACACGGACATAGCCGAAGGTATCTTCGACTGTCCGCTTGATCGAGCCGGACAGCTCGCTGACGGTAAACTCCGTGGCGTTGGTAGGCGAATCATCAAGTGCTGAAGGCATGGCCGATTCCGCACCATGAGTTGGGCCGCGTCAAGTCTGGAGATGTCCGGCTGAATTCAAAGCGGCAAAATCTGTCCTGTAATCTCCAGAGCCAGGTGCTGAATTACGCGATCACCCTAATTTTGGAGGGGTTATATCTTGTATGTACACTCGTTTTTAACCCCTCAATACTAATGGTGTTGAGGACTTGATGCTTGAGGGTGGTCATGAGTGCAGCAGGAAACTATCTGAGCCGACTGGCAAATGTAGAGCAGCGTCGGTACGAACGCCGGCAGGCCAATTTGCAGGGCACGGTGTATTTTCTATCCAAGGGTGTTCGCGGTTATGCCTCCCAGCGTTGCAGGATGACAAATATTTCGGAGAGCGGTTGTCAGTTATGTGGACTTCTGCCCAGTCAGGTGCCCGAATTCATCTATCTTGTACTGGACGGCCTGAAGGCCAAATTTCCCTGTGCCGTGGTAGCCCGGTCCAATATCGGCCTGCATTTGAAGTTTCTGGTGGATCTGCCAACTGAAACCGTCGAAAAGCTCGCGCTGCCGAAGTTGCGCCCGAAAGCCCTTGCCAACCAGTCCTGATCGCCAGCATCTGCTCGTTGCGTGCCATTGCGCCGGTTCCGGCTCCCGGTGCAAGATGGCGGCCGCAATACGCGGGGAACAGCAAAATGAAGCATGCGGTGGTAATCGGCGGCGGCCACAATGGACTGGTTTGCGCCTGGTATCTGGCAGCCGCCGGGCACAAGGTCACCATTCTTGAAAAACGTGGCGTCATCGGTGGTGCTGCCGTTACCGAAGAATTTCATCCCGGTTTCCGCAATTCCGTCGCCTCTTACACCGTATCGTTGCTCAATCCGAAAGTGATCGCCGATCTTGAGCTGTTTCGCCACGGGCTCGAGATTGTCGAGCGGCGCATGAACAATTTTCTGCCTCTGCCCGATGGCCGTGCACTGGAGGCCGGTCCGGGGATCACCCGGGCGTCAGTGGCGCAATTCTCTGAGCATGACGCCGAGGCACTCGAGGGTTATGACCGGATGCTCGAAAACGCCGCTTCCGTTCTACGCGACCTGCTGTTGCGCACCCCGCCCAATGTCACCGACGGAAACTGGATGTCCGCGGTGCCTGAGCTGTTGAAGGCGGCATCGCTGGGCCGTCGCTTCTCGCAGTTTTCTCTCGATGGGCGGCGCGATGTTCTCGATCTCTTCACCTGCTCGGCAGCAGAGATCCTTGATCGCTGGTTTGAAAGTGATCCGGTCAAGGCGCTGTTCGGCTTTGACGGCATTGTCGGCGCCTGGACCAGTCCGCACACGCCGGGGACGGGCTATGTGCTCTTGCATCACTGCTTTGGCGAGGTTCACGGCAAGCGCGGTGTCTGGGGTCATGCCATTGGCGGCATGGGGGCGATTACGGCCGCAATGCGCCGCGCCTGCGAGGAAAAGGGCGTCATCATCAAGACCGGCGCGCCTGTCGCCACAATCGAAACAGCCGATGGCCGGGTCAGCGCTGTTGTTACCGAAGACAGCGCACGTTATGACGCCGACCTCGTCGCCTCCAACATCCATCCGCAATTGCTTGTCGGCAAGCTGCTGTCCGAGGCGCCGCTGCCGGAGGATTTCCGCCGTCGCATCGGTTACTGGCAAAGTGGGTCGGGCACCTTCCGCATGAATGTGGCGCTCGACCGTCTACCGGTTTTCACAGCACGGCCCGAACCGGGCGATCATCTGACCGCCGGTATCATCATTGCGCCGTCGCTGGATTACATGGACCGCGCCTATGTCGATTCCCGCACCCATGGCTGGTCGCGCCAGCCGATTGTCGAGATGCTGATTCCGTCGACGCTGGATCCGACACTGGCGCCCGAAGGCAAGCATGTGGCCAGCCTGTTTTGCCAGCATGTCGCGCCCACCCTGCCGGACGGTTTTCCCGGCGGTTCGTCCTGGGATGATCACCGCGATACCGTCGCTGACCTGATGATTGCCACGGTGGACCATCACGCCCCCGGTTTTGCCGACATCGTCGTCGGGCGTCAGGTGCTTTCGCCGCTTGATCTCGAGCGCATATTGTCGCTGGTCGGCGGCGACATCTTTCACGGCAAGCTCAGCCTCAACCAGCTGTTTTCGGCGCGCCCGGTGCTGGGCTATGGTGCTTATCGGGCGCCTTTGGCCGGGCTTTACATGTGCGGTTCCTCGACCCATCCCGGTGGTGGCGTCACCGGTGTGCCCGGCCACAATGCGGCACGCGAGATTCTCAACGACATCCGTGCCCGGCGGGTGTAGTCGTCACCACACAGCATTCAAGTTCAGGGTAATACAGCATGAAGACTGAAATCGAATCCATTGCCGGCGAAACTCCGGGCATTGCCTATCAGTTGATTGTTCACCGGTTTAGCGGCTCGGATGACAGCGCGCCGCGCGTCTATATCCAGGCCGGTCTGCATGCCGACGAGCGGCCGGGTGTTGCGGCGTTGCATTATCTGATCCCGATGCTGGAGCAGGCGGAAGCCGAGGGGCGTCTGCTTGGCTCGCTGACACTGGTGCCGCATGCCAACCCGATCGGCGCGGCGCAGCATCTTTATGGCGAGCATATGGGCCGGTTTGCGACCGGAACCCGCACCAATTTCAACCGTGATTTCCCGGTGCCTGATGAAAACGGCGTTCGGGTGCTCGACCGCGCCTCCGCCCCGGTTTTTGCCGAGCGCCGGCTGAAAAGCCGCCTGCTGGAACTCGCCGACGGATGCCCGATCGTGCTCGATCTGCATTGCGACGACGAAAGCGTGCAATATATCTATGCGCCCGAGCAGCTGTGGCCGGAGATGTCCGACCTTGCCGCCTGTCTCGATGCCGAAGCAGCGCTGCTGTGGGATTCGGGCTCCGACCGGGCTTTTGAAGAGGCAGTCTTCGAGCAGATGACAGCCCAGGCGCCAGATGGCGATCTGTCGGGTCATTGCGTCACCACGGTCGAATTGCGCGGGCAGAACGATGTTACTGCGGCGCTCGGCAAAAAGGACGCCGAGGGCATCTACCGCTTCCTGCAGGGTCGTGGCGTTGTGGCTGCTGATGGAAAATCAGCGCCGGCGCTCAGAGCGGATTTCGTCGGCAAGCCTATTCGCCATATCGACATGGTGCGGGCGCCTGTGGGCGGCACCATTTTGTTCCATGTTGCGCCCGGCGATCGCGTCGAAGCCGGTCAGATGCTCGCCGAGATCATCGTCAATCCCGGCAGCAAGGATGGAACTGTCGCAGTTTCGGCGCCGCAGGCCGGTTACGTGCTGACCCGGCGCATCCGCCGGTTTATCAGAATGGGCGACAATCTGCTCAAGATCATCGGCGATGCGCCGGTGGCGTCGCGCAAGGGTGCGCTGGAAGATTGAGCTTGGTCTCTTTGATGCGGGCCTTTGACTTTGGCGCGCGAAACCGCAACTTTGTGCGCAGATTTGAACATCGGCGCACAGACCGGTTACTAAATATCAGCCGTCCTGCGGGCAGGGCGGTCAGTCAGGTTGGGGAAAAAGATGGCAATCGGGATATCGGCGCTGCTGCGCGCTGTCGGCGCTTTGGCGATAACTGTCGGTTTGGCCACAGCGACGGCGAGCGTTCGGGCACAGGAAATCAACTATTTCAGCATTGGAACCGGCGGGGTCGGCGGAACCTATTTCCCGCTTGCCGGGGCAATTGCCAACGCGATCTCCAATCCGCCCGGCTCGCGCCCCTGCGATGAGGGCGGTTCCTGCGGTGTCCCCGGTCTGGTGGCTGTCGCCCAGTCCTCGCACGGCTCGGGCGCCAATGTCGTTGCCATAGTTTCCGGTGCGTTGAATTCGGGATTTTCCCAGGCTGATGTCGCCTATTGGGCCTATTCCGGCACCGGTCGGTTCGAGGGCCAGGAGCCGATGCGCGATCTGCGTGTCATCGCCGCACTCTATCCCGAACATGTCCATCTGGTCGCCTCCAAGGCCTCCGGCATCGCGTCGGTCGCTGATCTGAAGGGCAAACGGGTCTCTCTCGACAAGACCGATTCAGGCACCTACCCCGATGCTGTGCTGATTCTCGAGGCCTTCGGCCTCACCGAGGCTGATATCACCGTCGAAAATCTCCAGCCTGAGGCCGCTTCCGAAGCGCTCCGCGATGGACGGCTCGATGCGCTGTTCTTTGTCAGCGGCTACCCGGCCCGCGCGGTTGGAGAACTTGCCGCAAGCGCGGAAATTGTTCTCATTCCGATCGTTGGTCCGGAGGTCGACAAGATGCTGCTGGAGCATTCGTTCTTCACCAAGGATAAGATACCGGACGCTGCCTACCGGAATGTGAAGGGGGTAGAGACGGTTGCCGTGGGTGCGCAATGGCTCACCAGCCTCGAGCAGAATGAGGATCTGATTTACGGGATCACCGAGGCGCTGTGGAATGACACCGCCCGTCAACTGCTTGATGTCGGACATGCCAAAGGCACATCGGTGACACGGCAGACCGCGCTCGATGGCATTGCCATCCCTCTGCATCCCGGCGCTGAGCGGTTTTATCGTGAAGCCGGCATGATCAAGTAATGCAGTCTGCTCGGCCTATGGCGGCCGGATAATCCGGCTCACCGGTGGCCGTAATAGAGCGAGACCGCGTGCTCGGCTTCGGCAAAAAACAGCCAGCGCTCTGCCAGCAGCCCAAGTATCATCGAAACCGCTGCGACGAGATTGAACAATCCTGGCGCACCGCTCAGGCCGACAATCGCCAGAACGGCAATAGGCACGATGCCGCCAAACACCAGCGCCAGCATCCGCAAGCGGCTTGCATGCTTGCGCCCGATGCGGTGAACCATTTCCTTGGTCAGGTAATTTTCGCCGGTGTGCGGCCGTTCGAGCAATCGGACATTGCCGATGAAGCCCAGCCCCGTGGCGGTTTCGGGTGTTGAGCCGGTATCGGAAAGCCGGCTGCGGCTGGCTCGCACCCACCAGAACCACTTGGCGGCCCAGGCAAGCGCGATCAGCGCGATGCCCCAGATCTCCGGCGCCTGATGCGTGCCCAGTCCCGACGCCAGCAGCCAGCCGGAGCCAAGCGCGAAACCGCCATAGACCAGCGGCGTCAACCAGCTGTTCCACTGCGGCACGGTCTTGAGCTGGGCGTAGATCATCGCGGTGGTGAACACCGTGACGGCGGCGCCGAGGGCTGCCACCAGCCCCAAAACCGAGTAACGGGTTCCGGTCACCAGCCAGATCAGCACATAGATCCCGAACAGGATCAGCGTTGCGATCGCGGCGATGCCCTCGCGTGACAGCCAGCTCGAGCGCCATTGACTCAGCGCCCGCCAGGCCCGTTCGGGATGGCCGAGATGGAAGGTCGACGCCAGCAGACCTGCGACCGCCAGTCCGCCTCCGACAACGCCGACAAAAAACACCCGCGCTGCAGAGGCATCGACCGGAAACCCGAGACCAAGCAGGAAGATCATGCCAAGCCCGGCACCCGATGTGACGGTGAAGAAAATGACGGAGACAGCAGGATGCATGGAACTATCCGAGTTTGTCGAGTGCGGCGTCGAGCCAGCCCAGAAAGCCGTCGGCCTTGGGCACGGGCGCTGGAACTCTGGCTGATGCAACGTTCGCTAACGGGGCGGCAGGCTGCGAATGGATCTTCGGCCGCGGCGGTAGATACTTGTTGACCGGGCTTGTGCCCATCTCCGGCATCAGGTCGATACCGCCACGCTCCGCAACCAGTTGCGAGACATTCGACTCCGGATCGTTGAAATCGCCAAAATGCCTTGCGCTGGACGGGCAGGTGCGCACGCAGGCCGGAATCCGGTCTTCTTCAGCCAGGGTTTCGCTGTAGATCCGGTCGACGCAGAGCGTGCATTTCTTCATCACGTTTTCGACCGGGTCCATTTCACGCGCCCCATAGGGGCAGGCCCAAGCGCACAAGCCGCAGCCGATGCACATGTCTTCGTCGACCAGCACGATGCCGTCCGCGGACCGCTTGTAGCTGGCGCCGGTCGGGCAAACGGTCACACACGGCGCATCGTCGCAATGCAGGCAGGATTTGGGGAAATGCACGATCTGCGCCGGCGCGTTCTCCGGCGTGACCTCGAAGGTGTGGATCCGGTTCAGCCAGGCGCCCGAAACATCAGCGCCATAGGCATCGACATCGGACAGCGGCGAGGCCCCGGCGCTGGTGTTCCATTCCTTGCAACTGACCGCGCAGGCATGACAGCCGACGCAGGTGTCGAGATCGATGACCAGGCCGAGCCGTTTGTCGGTCGATGCGGGAAGACTGGTCATTCCGCAGCCTCCGCTCTGAAACGAACGCTGTGAGGCGCCGGCCCGACCGGGCTTTTTTGCGCACCGGCCTGCGGCAGGCTTTGTTCCGTGGTCTGATCGGGGTCTTTGCGGATCGCCACGCGCAGATCGAACCAGGCCGCCTGGCCGGTGATTGGATCGGAATTGGCCCAGCGGCGGCCATCGCCCTTGGGTGGCAGCAACTCGTCAATCAGATGGTTGAGCAGGAAGCCGCGTGTGGCTTCCGGTGCGTCCTTGTCGAGCGCCCAGGCGCCGGAGCGCTTGCCGATGGCGTTCCAGGTCCACAGCGTCGAGCCGTTGACCGCGTCCATACGGGCAATCTTGACCCGGATCTCGCCCGATTGCGAGGACACCAGTGCCCAGTCACAATTGACCAATCCCTGTTGGTCGCAGATATCGCCCGGCACATAGAGCGCGTTCTCGCCATGGATCTGCCGCAGCCAGGCATTCTGCGAGCCCCAGGAATGGTACATCGCTGCCGGCCGCTGGGTGATGGCGTGCAGCGGATAGGCGTCCTCATTCAGCCCGTCATCCGCAAAAGGCGGGTACCATGTAGGCAGTGGATCGAAACAAGATTTGATCCGCTCCCAGTGATGTTCCGGCGGAATCGGCCTGATCTTGCCTTCGGCGGCAAGCTGAAACTTGCGCAAGGGTTCGAGATAGAGCTGGAAGATATTCTCCACCGGCCCGTCCTGCAGACCTTTTTCAATTGCCCAGTCGCTCCACGCCCGGTTGGCGTGTTTGAAATAATGCGCCTCCGCCGGCACATGCACCTGCGAGAAGCCGCCATTTTCGATGTAGCGCTTGAGCTGGTCCGGGTTGGGCTTGCCCCGCCCGGTCTGATCGCCGTCTTCACCGCGCCAGCCTGACAGCGGCCCGATCCCCGGCTTGCGCTGGTGATTGACGATGTAGTCGGCGTAATCCTTGTAGACCGGCGCGCCATTGTCATCGACCATGCCCGGAAGCTCCAGCCGGGCGCCGAGATCGAGCAGCACGCTCTGAAAGCCGCGCACATCGCGGTCCGGCTCGACCACCGGCCAGCGGATCGAATCGCACAGCGCCTCCGGCTCGCTGATCGGCCGGTCCAGCAGCGAAATGCAGTCGTGCCGCTCAAGATAGGTGGTGTCGGGCAGGATCAGATCGGCGAATGCCACCATTTCGGAGGAATAGGCGTCCGAATAGATGATCTTGGGGATCACATAGTCGCCATTGTCGTCCTTGTCGGTCAGCATATCCATCACCGATGTCGTGTTCATCGACGAATTCCACGCCATGTTGGCCATGTACATGAACAGCACGTCGATGCCGTAGGGATCGCGCGCATGGGCATTGGAAATCACCATGTGCATCATGCCGTGCGCCGACAGCGGCGCATCCCACGAAAACGCCTTGTCGATGCGCTGCGCGGTTTCGCCATCGGCTTCGAGCAATAAATCTTCCGGTCCGCGCGGATAGCCCAGGTGCGGCCCTGCCAATGCCGTGTCGGCACAAGCCCCGCCATGCGGCCGCGGCTGTCCGGCAACCGGGCGCGGATAGGGCGGCTTGAAGCGGAACCCGCCGGGACAATCGATAGAGCCGACCAGGATCTGCAGCAGATGCAGGGCGCGGCAGGTCTGAAAGCCGTTGGAATGGGCAGAGATGCCGCGCATGGCGTGAAACGCCACCGGGCGCCCAATCATCCGCTCATGCCGCTCGCCCTTCATGTCGGTCCAGGGCTGCTCAATGATGACTTCGCGCTCGAATGCCGCCTCGGCAATCTCGCCGGCAATGCGGATGATGGTGTCGGTCGCGATCCCGGTTCGGGCTGCCACGGCTGCCGGGGCATATTGCTCATCAAGATATTTTTGCGCCAGCAGTTCGAACACCGGAATGGCGAAGCGGCCATCGGGCAACTCGAACCGGCCCTTCAGAGCCGGTTTGATACCCGAAGTAGCGGAGGACACGGCCTTGCAGCTAGCCCTTTCGGCCACCAGCGGCGTTCCCTCATCGTCGCGCGCAAACAACCCGTGACCTGCACCATCGGGATCATCGATCACCAGCCAGGGTGCATTGGTGTAGCGGATCAGGTAATCGACATCGATCTTGCCCGTGCGCATCAATTCATGCACCAGCGCCAGGATCAGCAACCCGTCGGTGCCCGGCGTGATGCCGAGCCATTCGTCGGCGATGGCATTGTAGCCGGTGCGCACCGGATTAACTCCGATCACCTTGACGCCGCGCTCCTTGAGCTTGCCGAGCCCCATCTTGATCGGGTTGGAATCATGATCCTCGGCAACGCCGAAAATCATGAACAGCTCGGTCTTCTCCCAGTCCGGCGCGCCAAATTCCCAGAACGCGCCGCCCATCGTGTAGATACCGGCAGCGGCCATATTGACCGAGCAGAACCCGCCATGGGCGGCATAATTCGGGGTGCCATATTGCTGAGCCCACCAACCGGTCATCGACTGGCTCTGGTCGCGGCCGGTGAAAAACGCCAGCTTGCGCGGATCGGTACGCCGCACTTCGCCAAGCCAGTCGGTGGCCAGCGCCAAAGCCTCGTCCCATTCTATTTCCTTGAATTGACCCGAGCCGCGTTCGCCGGTTCTCAGCAGCGGCTTCTTCAGCCGCGCTGGCGAATAATGCTGCATGATCCCCGCCGATCCCTTGGCGCAGAGCACGCCCTTGTTGATCGGGTGATCGCGGTTGCCCTCGATGTAAGTGACCTTGCCGTCTTTGAGATGCACATCAATGCCGCAGCGGCAGGCGCACATGTAGCAGGTGGTCTTGCGAATCCCGGTCGTGCCGTGATCCGCGCCCTCTCTCTCGCCCGGCTCCCCGTTTGTCTGGTTCATTCCGCCCTCGCATGCGTCCTGCCCGATGTTTGGATTGCAGCACGTTCAGGTTCTGAACTATAGGGCAACCCGACAGCGAGCGCCTCCGCGGCCGCAGGGCAAACGGACCCCGCAGCCGATCAAAAGTCAAGGCCAGAGGATAGAGCCAGAGACGCTTCTTCTAAGACCAGACGGGCATTGAAAAAACGGAGAGTTTCTCAGCTGGTCGCTTTACCCGGCGAGGCGCAATACAGGCCATGCAGCACTTCGAGCACGGCACCGACTTCCCGGCCTTTGAGCGAGTAGTAGATTGTCTGGGCATCGCGCCGCGTGTTGACAAGATCGGCATCCCGCAATTTGCGCAAATGATGCGACATCGCCGGTTGCGACAGGCCTCCCATATCCGCAAGCTTGAGAACGCTTTGCTCGCCATCAAGCAATATGCAGAGAATGCGAAGACGCACCGGTTGGGACAGCATCTCCATCAGTTTTGCCGCATCATTCATGCGCGGCTCCATTTCAAGCATGTCTTGTGCATCCAGCATATCCGGCTATCCCATCGCGAACATTCGTCAGCCCTTATATAAAGGGTCTGAGCCGGGGTTTCAAGCTTTCGGTGCGCTGGTGCTGTCGCGGATGATCAGCTCGACTTCCAGGATTTTTGTCTCGATCGCCAGGCTGGAGGTCGAGCGGATGTGACCAAGCAGCATTTCCGCTGCTGAAAAGCCGAGCCGGTAGCGCGGTTGGTGCAATGTGGTCAGTGCCGGAATGTAGCGGCTTGCAATGTCGATATCATCAAATCCGACCACCGAGACATCATCGGGAACCGGAACCCCATGCCGCGCAAGTTCGGAAATGAATCCGAACGCCATCTGGTCGGAATCGCAAAACAGCGCGCTGGGACGTTCCGTCAGGTCAAGCCACGAAAGGGCCGCGCGAGCCCCTGCATCGAGGCTGAAATCACCCTGAAACAGATGCCGGGGATCAAAGGGCAGGCCAAGCGCCTCCAGTCTGGCCAGCACGCCAGCACTCCTGCTTTGGGTCAGGACATTGTCTTTGGGCCCGGAAATAATGCCGATATTGCGATGTCCAAGCTCGGCCAGGTGCGAAATCGCCAGCTCGCTGCCACGCGCATTGTTGGCGCGCACGGAAGAAAACTCGCCATTTGGCGACCATTCGCAGGCAAAGATCATCGGCGGCGCGCCACGGCCGGATGTTGCCGCCGACAGAACCTCATCAGGCAACGAACCGTCGAGCGCAATGATGCCGTCGGCGCGGGTCGCGTGCAGATATTCCGAGACCAGATGCGGCTTTATGTGCACCAGCTTGGTGTCGACAACAAACATGTTGAAGTCGGCTTTCGACAGCGCCGTCTCGATGCCGGCAAGAATTTCGGAGAAAAACGGATTTCCAAGATTCGGAACCAGAACCACGATCGTGCCGGTGCGCTGGCGCCTGAGGTTACGGGCCGAGAGATTGACCCGGTAGCCGGCTTTCTCAGCAGCCGCGAGAACGATGTTACGTGTTGATTCCGCGACGGTTTCAGGCTTGCTGAGGGCACGGCTGACGGTCGCGGTGGAAACCCCTGCAAGCCGGGCGACATCGGTGATCTTGGGCGTCTTTTTTTCCATGATAGGCGGCATTCCCGGGTGCTCTTTGCGGCGTGGGATCGCCGTCGGCAAATATCACTTGACTCCAATTCGCATCGCGGTCAACCTTTATGTAATCGATTGCAGTGCAGCATTGTCTTGGCGAATGTAATCGATTGAAACGGTGTGAGGACACCGGTTGGCCCGGGCTGTTGTGGGAGTGCGACAAGGTCGGGAGGAGGCTTAATCCTGGGAGGGAATTCGATGAATACACTCAAGCTTTTTCTGGCTGGCGCGTCTGCGTTGGCGCTTTCCACGGCTGCAAACGCCACTGATCTGGAAGTCACCCACTGGTGGACGTCCGGTGGCGAAGCTGCAGCAGTTGCCGAATTTGCCAAGGCGTTTGACGCCACCGGCAACAAATGGGTCGACGGCGCCATTGCCGGTTCCGGCGGGACAGCCCGCCCGATCATGATCAGCCGCATCACCGGTGGCGATCCGATGGGCGCCACCCAGTTCAACCACGGCCGCCAGGCCGAAGAACTGGTCGAGGCAGGCCTGATGCTCGACCTCACCGATATCGCTGAAAAGGAAGGCTGGAAGGACGTGATCCGTCCCTCAAGCCTGCTCGACAGCTGCACCCTTGATGGCCGCATCTATTGTGTGCCGGTCAACATCCACTCGCAGCAGTGGCTGTGGCTATCCAATGCCGCCTTTGAGAAGGCCGGTGTGCCGGTTCCGACCAATTGGGACGAGTATGCCGCTGCCGCGCCGCAGCTGGAAGCTGCCGGCATCATTCCGCTCGCAGTCGGTCAGCAGCCCTGGCAGACCACTTTGGCCTTCCAGGTTCTGCTGGTAGCCCTCGCCGGTCCCCAAGCCTACACAAAGATCTTCGGCGAAAAGGACGCAGAGTTGGCTGCCGGTCCCGAAATGGCAAAGGTATTCCAGGCTGCCGACAAGGCCCGCGCCATGTCGGCCGGTTCGAATGTGCAGGATTGGAATCAGGCCACAAATCTGGTGATCACCGGCAAGGCTGCCGGCCAGATCATGGGCGATTGGGCTCAGGGTGAATTCCAGGTTGCGGGCCAGGTCGCAGGCACCGACTACACCTGCCTGCCCGGTCTTGGCGTCAACGAAGTGATCCAGACCGGTGGGGATGCGTTCTACTTCCCCAAACTCGACGATGCAGCCCAGACAGAAGCCCAGGGCGTGCTCGCCTCGGTGATGCTGTCTCCCGAAACCCAGGTTGCCTTCAACCTGAAGAAGGGCTCCTTGCCGGTTCGCGGCGATGTCGATCTGGCCGCTGCCAATGACTGCATGAAGAAGGGTCTCGATATCCTCGCCAAGGGCAACATCATCCAGGCGCCCGACCAGCTGATGTCGCCGGATTCGCTGCAGCAGATCAACGATCTGTTCGTGCAGTTCTTCAACGACACCTCAATCACGGCCGAGGGCGCGCAAAAGACCTTTGCCGAACTCGTAGCTTCTGCTGACTGATCCTTAGCCGGATCATTCTCGAGCGCTGGTCCTGTCTCGACCGGACCAGCGCATCTCGATATCATTGCAATTGATAAGCAGGAGAGTGGACGCGATGGCGCGAAATCAACGCCCCTCGAACTGGTTCCGCAACGCCAACGCCAAGATCGCCGCAATCCCGATGATCTTGACCGTCCTGGTGGTTTTTGTCGGCGGCACGCTTTGGACCGTCCTTTATTCCTTCACCAATTCGAAATTGCTGCCGCGCGAGAAATTCGTCGGCTTCGATCAGTATGAGCGGCTGTGGTCGAGCAGCAAATGGCTGATCTCGATCGAGAATCTGGCGATTTACGGTGTGCTGTCCCTGATCTTCGTGATGATCGGCGGTTTCCTGCTGGCGGCGCTTCTGGATCAGAAGATCCGCTTTGAAAACACCTTTCGCACTATCTTCCTCTATCCCTTCGCCTTGAGCTTCATCGTCACCGGCCTTGCCTGGCAATGGATCCTCAACCCGGATTTCGGCGTCCAGAATGTGGTCCGCTCGCTGGGCTGGACCAGTTTCGCTTTCGACCCGCTCTACAATTCCGATATCGTCATCTACGGCGTGCTGATTGCCGGGCTCTGGCATGAAACCGGGCTGATCATGTGCCTGATGCTCGCCGGCCTGCGCGGCATTGACGAAGACATCTGGAAGGCCTGCCGCATCGACGGCATCCCGACCTGGAAGACCTATATTTTCGTGGTCATTCCGATGATGCGCGGCATCTTCATCACCGCGCTTGTGCTGGTCACCTCGGGCATCATCAAGGTCTATGACCTGATCGTCGCCCAGACCGGCGGAGGCCCCGGCATCGCCTCGGAAGTGCCGGCCAAATATGTCTACGACACCATGTTCCTGTCGCAGAATCTCGGCCAGGGCTTTGCCGCTTCCACCATGATGTTGCTCACCGTGGTCATCGTTGTCGTGCCCTGGGCCTATCTCGAATTCGGAGGCAAGGGACGTCGTGTCTGATTCAACATTTACCACGCCATCCGGCAAACCCGTCAGCCAGTCGGTGATCCCGCTTGAGGGGCCGCGCGGCCGCAAGCCGCGCAAGCGCTTCACCCGCCGCAACATCATGCTCTACAGCACCCTGATCGTGGTGGCGTTGTATTACCTGCTGCCGCTTTACGTGATGGTCGTCACTTCCCTCAAGGGCATGCCGGAAATCCGCATTGGCAACATCTTTTCGCCGCCGGTGGAGGTCACCTTCCAGCCATGGGTCAAGGCCTGGTCGGAGGCCTGCACCGGGCTCAATTGCGAAGGCCTTTCGCGCGGCTTCTGGAACTCGGTGCGGATTCTCGTGCCCTCGGTAATCCTGTCGATCATCATTGCCTCGGTGAACGGCTATGCCATGGCCAACTGGCGCTTCAAGGGCGCCGAAACCTTCTTTGCCATCCTGATTGTCGGGGCCTTCATTCCCTATCAGGTGATGATCTACCCGATCGTCATCATCCTGCGCGAGATGGGCCTTTATGGCGGCCTCACCGGCCTGGTGCTGGTCCACACAGTCTTCGGCATGCCGATCCTCACACTGCTGTTCCGCAATTACTTTTCGTCGATCCCGGAGGAGTTGTTCCGCGCCGCGCGCATTGACGGCGCCGGCTTCTGGTCGATCTATTTCCGCATCATGCTGCCGATGAGCCTGCCGATCTTCGTTGTCGCCATGATCCTGCAGGTCACCGGCATCTGGAACGACTTCCTGTTTGGCGTCATCTACACCAAGCCCGACCTCTATCCGATGACGGTGCAGCTCAACAATATCGTCAATTCGACCCAGGGCGTGAAGGAATACAACGTCAACATGGCGGCGACGATCCTCACCGGCATTGTGCCGCTTTTCGTCTATTTCGTTTCCGGAAAACTGTTTGTGCGCGGCATCGCGGCCGGTGCGGTGAAGGGATAACAACATGACTAGTGTATCGGTCCGCGACCTGACCCTGAAATTCGGCGCTCTGGAAGTGCTCAAGTCCTTGAGCATCGATATCGACGAGGGCGAGTTCCTGGTGCTGCTCGGGCCCTCGGGCTGTGGCAAGTCCACGCTGCTCAACTGCATCGCCGGCCTGCTCGATGTGTCCGATGGCCAGATCATCATCTCCGGCCGCAATGTCACCTGGGAAGAACCCAGCAACCGTGGCATCGGCATGGTGTTCCAGTCCTACGCGCTCTATCCGCAGATGACGGTGGAGGGCAATCTCGGCTTCGGACTGAAGAATGCCCGCCTGCCCAAGGACGAGATCGCCAGCCGCATCGCCCGCGCCGCCAGCGTGTTGCAGATCGAACCGCTGCTCAAGCGCAAGCCGGCGCAGCTCTCAGGCGGCCAGCGCCAGCGCGTTGCCATTGGCCGCGCACTGGTGCGCGACGTCGAGGTGTTCCTGTTTGATGAACCACTGTCCAATCTCGACGCCAAATTGCGCGCCGAACTGCGTGTCGAGATCAAACGGCTGCACCAGAAACTCAAGAACACGATGATCTACGTCACCCATGACCAGATCGAGGCGCTGACGCTCGCGGACCGCATCGCGGTGATGCGGGCGGGCACCATCCAGCAACTCGACAACCCGCACGAGATCTACAACCGTCCGGTCAATCTCTATGTTGCCGGCTTCATGGGATCTCCCGGAATGAATTTCATTCCCGGCGAACTCGATGCTGGCGCCAGCCCCAGTTTTCGCTTCGCTGGCCAGACCATCGATCTGACGAGCTATCCGTTTTCCGGTCCGGCCAAATCCGGCCCCGGCATATTCGGCATCCGCCCCGAGCATATCGTTGCTGGCGAAGCAGCGTCATCCGAGCGCTATTCGGCGGAGGTCGAGGTCGATGTCGTGGAACCGATGGGGGCGGATACGCTGGTCTGGTCGATGCTTGACGGGTGTGAATTCCGCTTTCGCGTCGACGGCCAGACCAGCATGCGCGTCGGCGATCACGTCCGCATCGGCTTCGATCCGGCCCGCGCCTCCGTGTTTGATGCAGCTTCCGAACTTCGTCTCTAATTCCCGTACAGAAAGACAAGGCCATGACCTATTCGTTCCAACTTTACAGTGCCCGCGATTTCCAGCCCTGGCAGGACGTCCTGACGATGCTTGCCGAAGCCGGCTACACAATGGTTGAAGGTTTTGGCGGCATCTATGAGGACCCGGCGGGCTTCCGCGCGCTCATGGATGCCAATGGCTTGTCCATGCCTTCTGGCCATTTCTCCATCGACGCACTGGAGACCGATCTCGACGGCGTCTTCGCCAAGGCGAAGGTTTTGGGCATCCAGACCATCTATTGCCCGCATCTGGTCGAGGAGTTGCGCCCTGCCGACCGCGCTGGCTGGGAGGATTTCGCTGCCCGGCTCGAGGCAGTCGGCGTCAAGGTTCGCGCCCATGGTTTGAACTTCGGCTGGCACAACCACGCCTTTGAATTTGTCGCCCTCGCCGACGGCACGGTGCCCATGCAGGTTATTCTCGACCGGGCACCCGGCGTCGAATGGGAAGCCGACATCGCCTGGATCATCCGCGGCGGCGGCGACCCAGCCGACTGGATCAAGCGATATGACAGCCGCATCACCGCGGTTCATGTCAAGGACATCGCGCCGCAGGGCGAGTGCGAGGATGAAGACGGCTGGGCCGATGTCGGCCACGGCACCGTCGACTGGACTGCACTGCTCAGGCAGTTGCGCGCTTCGCAGGTGAAACGCCTCTATGTCATGGAACACGACAAGCCGTCGGATACGACCCGTTTTGCCAAGCGCTCGATCGCCTGGCTTCAGGGCAAGGGAGAATAACCGTCATGGCAAATGTTCTGGGCGTCGGCATCATCGGCTGCGGAAATATTTCAACCTCCTATCTCAAGCTCGCGCCGTTGTTCAAAGGCATCAAGGTACGTGCCTGCGCCGATATCAATCCAGACGCGGCAAGGATGCGGGCCGAGGAATATGGTATCCGCGCGGAAACCGTCGAGGAACTGCTCGCTGCCTCCGACATCGACATGGTCGTCAACCTGACTGTTCCAGCCGTGCACTACGCGGTGTCGGCACAGGTGCTCGACGCCGGCAAACACGTCTATTCGGAAAAGCCTTTCGTGCTCTCGGTTGAGGAAGGGCGCGATCTTGCCGAACGCGCTGCCAGACACGGCGTCAGGGTCGGTTCTGCGCCCGATACGTTCCTGGGTGGCGCCCATCAGCTGGCGCGGCATCTGGTCGACACTGGTGCGGCCGGACGGATCACCGGCGGCACATGCCATGTGCTCAGTCCGGGCATGGAGCACTGGCATCCCAACCCGGATTTCTTCTTCAAGCCCGGCGGCGGCCCGATCCTTGATCTCGGCCCCTATTACATTTCCAATCTGGTGCAGCTGATCGGTCCGGTCGTGCGCGTGGCCGCCATGACCTCGGTTCCCAGCCCGGAGCGCAAGATCACCTCCGAGCCGCGCTTCGGCGAGATGATCAAGGTCGAGACGCCAACCACGGTGCACGCCGTTCTCGAATTCGCCAATGGGGCGTTGGTCACGCTTGGCGCCAGCTGGGACGTCAAGACACACGGCCACCGTCCGATGGAGCTTTATGGCACGGAAGCCAGCCTGATCGTTCCGGATCCGAATTTCTTTGGCGGAAAGGTGGAGCTGATCGAGTCCGGCGGCAAGCAGGGCGACCTGCCCGCATGGGATCATCCCTTCAGCGTGCCCAATCAGGAGCACAAACAGGGCATGATGGCCAATTATCGCACCGCTGGTCTCGCCGACATGGCTCTTGCCATTCTCGAAGACCGGCCGCACCGCTGTTCACTGGAATTTGCGCTGCATGTGGTGGACGTAATGACCGCAATCCTTCATTCTGGGGAAACCGGCAAATTCATCCAGCTGACCACCAGTTGTGACCAACCTGCTCCGCTGGGACTCAAGGAAGCAGCGTTACTCCTGAACACGAAAGACTAGCACCCATGTGGACACCTGCATCCAACCGCTATGACACCATGAGCTACCGGCGTGTTGGCCGGTCCGGCCTGAAACTGCCGGCAATCTCGCTCGGCCTGTGGCACAATTTCGGCGGCGACACGCCGCACGAGCTCAAGCGCGAACTCTGCCGCACCGCATTCGATCTCGGCATCACCCATTTCGATCTGGCCAACAATTACGGCCCGCCTCCCGGCTCGGCAGAATCCGCTTTTGGCGACATCCTCAAGACCGATTTCCATGGCCTGCGCGATGAGATGGTGATTTCATCCAAGGCCGGCTACGGCATGTGGCCCGGACCTTACGGCGAATGGGGCAGCCGCAAATATCTCGTCTCAAGCTGCGACCAGAGCCTCAAGCGCATGGGTCTCGACTATGTCGATATCTTCTATTCGCACCGTTTCGATCCCGAAACGCCGCTTGAAGAAACCATGATGGCGCTCGACCACATCGTCCGCTCCGGCCGCGCGCTCTATGCCGGTATCTCGAGCTACAATTCCAAGCGCACCAAGGAAGCTGCCGCGATCCTCAAGCAGCTGGGCACGCCCTGCCTCATCCACCAGCCAAGCTATTCGATGATCAACCGCTGGGTCGAAGATGACGGCTTGCTCGACACGCTCGACGAAGAAGGCATCGGATCGATCGTCTTCTCGCCGCTGGCCCAGGGCATGCTGACCGGCAAATATCTCAACGGCATTCCCGAGGACAGCCGCGCTGCGCAGGAAAAATCGCTCAATGCAGGCTTCCTCAACGAGCGCAATCTCGACAACATCCGCGCACTCAACGTCATTGCCGAGCGCCGTGGCCAGACCCTTGCCCAGATGGCATTGGCCTGGGTGCTGCGCGGTGGCCGCGTCACCACGGCGCTGATCGGCGCCAGCAAGCCGCAGCAGATCATCGATTGCGTCGGCGCGCTCGAGAACCAGGATTTCACCGAGGCTGAACTGGCTGAAATCGATACCTATGCCCGCGACGCCGACATCAACCTGTGGGCGGCCTCGTCCGAGCGTAAGGGACCCTCGAGAAAATGATCATCAATCCGATCCTGCCCGGCTTCAACCCGGATCCCTCGATCTGTCGGGCAGGGTCGGATTACTACATCGCCACGTCGACCTTCGAATGGTATCCCGGCGTGCAGATCCATCACTCGACGGATCTGGTCAACTGGCGGCTTGTCGGCCGCCCGCTTGATCGCGCCAGCCAGCTCGACATGCGCGGCAATCCCGATTCCTGCGGCATCTGGGCGCCCTGCCTGTCCTATGCTGACGGGCTGTTCTGGCTGGTCTACACCGACGTCAAACGACTCGACGGCAATTTCAAGGACAGCCACAACTACATCGTCACCGCGCCGGATACTGCAGGCCCGTGGTCGGACCCGGTGCGGGTCAATTCGTCGGGCTTCGATCCGTCGCTGTTTCATGATGATGACGGCCGCAAATGGTTCGTCAACATGGTCTGGAACCACCGCTCCAACTCGATCGGCGGCAGTCCCAAGCACCCGGCCTTTGCCGGCATCCTGATGCAGGAATATGATCCGCAGGCGGGCAAGCTGATTGGTGAGCCGGAGAATATTTTCGGAGGCAGTCCGCACGGGCTGGTCGAGGGCGCGCATCTGTTCAAGCGGGAAGGCTGGTACTATCTGACCGTCGCCGAAGGCGGCACCGGCTATGATCACGCCGTCACCATGGCGCGCTCGCGCACACTGGCCGGACCTTACGAATTGCATCCCGAGACCTTCCTGATGACCTCGAAGGACACGCCCGACGCGCCGTTGCAGCGCGCCGGCCATGGCCAGATGGTCGAGACACCCGGCGGCGCGGTCTATCACACCCATCTGTGTTCACGGCCGCTGCCCGAAACCCGGCGCTCGCCGCTCGGGCGGGAAACCGGCCTGCAGAAATGCGTCTGGGGCGCGGATGGCTGGCTTCGTCTGGCCCAGGGCGGTCTTGTGCCGGCTTTGGAGGTGGATGCGCCCGACCCGGCAAGCCGCAAATTGCCGGCAGAGCCGGTGCGGCGGACGTTTGACGGCACGGAATTGCCGCAGGAATTCCAGTGGCTGCGCACACCGGTTCCGGAGCGGATCTTTTCGCTGACCGGCTCGGCGCTGAGATTGATCGCGCGCGAATCCATCGGCAGCTGGTTCGAGCAATCGCTGGTCGCCCGCAGGCAGGAGCATCTGCATTTCCGTGCCGAGACCATGCTCTCCTTCGAACCGCAAAATTTCCAGCAGGCCGCCGGATTGGTGCATTATTACAACCGGCACAAGTTCCATTTTCTGGCCGTCACATGGCATGAGGATCTGGGTCGGGTTCTCACCATCCTGAGCTGCCCCGGCGACTGGCCGGATGCGCGCCTGCAGTTCCCGCTCGACCCGCCGGTGCTGCTGCCGGTCGATGGCGCGGTCGAACTCGCCATGGAGATTGATGGCGCGGAGTTGCAGTTTTTCTACAGGGTTCACGGCTCGGACTGGATGCCGGTTGGTCCGGTGCTCGATGCAAGCGTGATATCCGATGAGGGCGGACGCGGCGAACATGCCTCGTTCACCGGCGCCTTCGCCGGAATGGCGGCGTTCGACACCTCCGGTGACGGGATTCCCGCCGATTACAGCCAGTTCACCTACATCCCCAAGGACGCGTGATGCGCAGCCACTTGTGCATCTATGAGCTCGCCAGCGGCGCGATCGAAGAGGTGCTTGCGACCGACCTTCTGATCGAGGCGCCGAACTGGACGCCGGATGGCGCGTCGCTGGTCGTCAATGGCGATGGCCGCATGTTTCGGGTTCCGCTTGATGCGCCGGAACTCGCGCCGATCGACACCGGCCATGCGGTAGCCTGCAACAATGATCACGGCATCTCGCCGGACGGAACACAGCTGGTGATCAGCGATTCCACCGACACCGGCCAGTCCTGCATCTGGGTGCTGCCGGTCAGTGGCGGCGTCCCGCGCCGGGTCACGAGAGAAGTTCCCTCCTGGTGGCATGGCTGGTCGCCCGATGGCACCACGCTCGCCTTAGTCGGCCGACGCGACGGCGATTTCGGCATCTACACCATAGACGTGGGGGGCGGTGACGAGACCCTGCTGATAGCCGGCGGCGGCCACTATGACGGCCCGGATTATTCGCCCGACGGGGTCTGGATCTGGTTCAATTCCGACCGTGGCGGCAGCATGGACCTGTGGCGGAAAGCAGCGACCGGCGGCGCCCCGCAGCAAATGACCGATGACGAGAGGCTCAACTGGTTCCCGCATCCTGCTCCCGATGGCCGGGCGGTGCTTTATCTCAGCTATCAGCCCGGAACCGAGGGCCATCCGCGCGACCGCGATGTCGAATTGCGGCTGCTGGATATGGCCGACGGGTCGGTGCGTGTATTGCTGGCGCTGTTTGGCGGTCAGGGCAGCATCAATGTGCCGTGCTGGTCGCCCGATGGCGCACGCTTCGCCTTCGTCCGCTACCAGCCGGCTGCCGCGTAAAGCCGGCTCACCAGTGGGGTGGTTTTTGCTGCTGCTGCGAGCCGAGGGCTGCTTCCTCGACCTCCTGGAAACGGTTGGTCAACTGATCATACTCGCCACGCAGCCGCTCGGTCAGCTTCCACTGGTCAGCCAGTTGCCGCGACAGGTCCTCGATCGCCGTGGATTGATGCGCCACCAGTTCTTCAAGCTTTACCAGCCGCAGTTCAACTGCATCGGTCATTGGGCAATCTCCTCTAGAATCCGGCGCCAGGGGTCTGGCAGCTGGACAGGCCGTCGTGTGGCGCGGTTCACATAGACATGGACAAATCTGCCGTCGGCAAAGGCAGTTTCTTCGTCATTGCGAAACAGCGCGATTGAATAGGTGACCGACGATCCGCCAAGCCGTGAAACTGCAATTCCCGCCGTAATCCGGTCAGGAAACATCGCCTCGGCGTGGTAGCGGCAACCGGTTTCGACCACCAGCCCGACGATGGTTCCGTTCAGCGGATCGAGCAGGCCTTTTTCTATGAGCCACTGATTGATGGCGGTATCGAACAGCTGGTAGTGCACCACATTGTTCATGTGGCCATACATGTCATTATCGGCCCAACGGGTCTGAAGGCCGGAAAACACCAGGAATTCGGTGCGTGTGGGAGGAGGCGTGCGTGTCATCGGCGCGCTTTCACCATACCGTTCAACAGACCGCAAGCGTCTCTGCCGCGTTTCGGCCGGGTGGTGGTGTTGAAAACCAATGACTGCACAGGACATTCCTCAATTGATTCTGGACTTTGTAATCAGAACTGTCGAGACTAAGCCAAAGGTCGCGGCCGTGACAGGGGCGGTGATGACGAACCTGAAAAATGACGAGGGGCCATGATCGACATTGCCATTGAACTCAAGGGGATCGACAAGAAGTTCGGCCTCGTTCACGCCAACAAGAACATCAATCTGAGTGTTCGCAAGGGCACCATTCACGGGATCATTGGCGAGAACGGCGCAGGCAAATCCACCTTGATGTCGATCCTCTACGGCTTTTATCAGGCCGGCAGCGGCGACATTTTTGTCGAAGGCAAGAAAACTGTCATCAAGGATCCGAACGCGGCCATCGCCGCTGGCATCGGCATGGTTCACCAGCATTTCATGCTGGTCGAAAATTTCACCGTGCTTGAGAATGTCATGCTTGGCGCCGAGGACAGCCAGATCCTCACCGCAGGCATCACCAAGGCGCGGGCGGAGCTCAAGCGGCTCGAGCATGAATATGAGCTTGAAGTCGATCCCGATGCGATCATCGAGGAGCTCCCGGTCGGCATCCAGCAACGCGTGGAAATCCTCAAGGCGCTCTATCGCGGCGCCGAAATCCTGATTCTCGACGAGCCGACCGGCGTGCTGACCCCGGCAGAGGCCGATCACCTGTTTCGTATCCTGGAGCAGCTCAAGGCACAGGGCAAAACCATCCTGCTGATCACCCACAAATTGCGCGAGATCATGGCTGTCACCGACGAGGTGTCGGTGATGCGGCGCGGCGAAATGGTGGCGACCCGGACAACGTCGGAAACTTCTGTGGAGGAACTGGCCGAACTCATGGTCGGCCGCCGTGTGCTGCTGCAGGTCGACAAGGGTCCCGCTTCGCCTGGCGAGGTGCTGTTCTCGGTTGAAAACCTGACCGTGCGCGACAGCCGCGGCGTCGACATGGTCAAGGATGTCTCCTTCCAGGTGCGCGCCGGCGAGATCGTCGGCATCGCAGGCGTTGCGGGCAATGGGCAGTCCGAACTGCTGCAGGCCATTTGCGGTATCCGCCGTGCGGTCAAGGGCAAGGTGTTGCTGAAGGGCGAGCCGATCAATGTCACAGGAAAAGCCGATGCAGCAGAGTTGCGGCAGCGGGGTTTGGCCCATGTACCGGAAGACCGCCAGCATATGGGCCTGGTGCTGAAGTTCGATGAAAGCGAAAACTCGATCCTCGGCTATCACGGCGATCCGAAATACCTCAACGGCGTGTTCCTCAACATGGATGCGATCCGCAAGGACGCGGTCGAGAAGATCGAGAAATACGACATTCGCCCGCCCAATCCACGGCTGAAGACCGCGAATTTTTCCGGCGGCAACCAGCAGAAAATCGTGCTGGCGCGCGAAATGGAACGCGATCCCGCGGTTCTGATCATTGGCCAGCCGACACGTGGTGTCGATGTCGGCGCCATTGAATTCATTCACAAACGCATCATCGAGATGCGCGACGCCGGCAAGGCGGTTCTGCTGGTCTCGGTCGAGCTTGACGAGATCCGCTCATTGTCGGACCGGGTTCTGGTCATGTTTGACGGCCGTATTGTCGGCGAACGCTCGCCCGAGACAGGCGAGGGTGAATTGGGCCTGCTGATGGCCGGTGTGGAAGATGCCAGAGAGGCAGCAGAATGAGTGCACCCTATGCAAAGCTGCCCGCCTGGGTGGATTACGGACTGATTCCGCTGATAAATTTGATTGTTGCCTTCATGGTCGCGGGTCTCGTGGTGCTGGCCGTCGGCCAGAGCCCGCTGCGTGCCGCAAGCCTGCTGATTGAAGGCGCTTTCGGCTATGGCGAAGGCATCGGCTTCACGCTCTATTACGCCACCAATTTCATCTTCACCGGCCTGGCTGTCGCCGTGGCCTTTCATTGCGGCCTGTTCAATATCGGCGGCGAGGGCCAAGCCTATGTCGCAGGCCTCGGCGTGGTATTGCCCTGCCTGTGGCTGGATCAGTTCGCCCCCTGGTATGTGATTTTCCCTGTCGCCATCTTGGGCTCAGCTCTGGCTGGCGGGGCCTGGGCGCTGATTCCGGGCTGGCTGCAGGCCAAGCGCGGCAGCCATGTGGTGATCACCACCATCATGTTCAATTTCATCGCCTCGAGCTTGATGGTCTATGTGCTGGTCGATGTGCTCAAGCCGGCCGGCTCGATGGCGCCGCAAACCCGCAAATTTGCCGAAAACGGCCAATTGCCGCGGCTGGATTGGCTGTTGTCGCCCTTTGGTCTCGATATCGGCGGCGCGCCGTTCAACCTGTCATTTCTGCTGGCGCTGGTCGCCGCCTTCGTCGTCTGGCTGGTGATCTGGCGCACCAAGCTTGGCTATGAAATTCGCACCATGGGCCACAGCCCTTCGGCGGCAGTCTATGCCGGTATCCGCGAGAACCGCATCATCATCATCACCATGATGATGTCGGGCGCGCTGGCCGGCATGATGGCGCTCAATCCGATCATGGGCGACCAGCATTCCATGCAGCTCGATTTCGTAGGCGGAGCCGGCTTTGTCGGCATTGCCGTGGCGCTGATGGGCCGATCGCATCCGGCGGGAATCATTCCGGCAGCCATCCTGTTCGGCATGCTCTATCAGGGCGGCGCCGAAATTTCGTTCGAGATGCCGGAGATTTCCCGCGACATGATCACCATCATTCAGGGCCTTGTGATCCTGTTTGCCGGCGCCATGGAAAACATGTTCCGGCCGGCCATCACCACGTTTTTTGCAACTCTGGGGGCCGCCCGTGCGGACAAGCCCCAGCCAGCGGCGGAGTAGACCCTTGGAATATTTCGATACGCTGATCGTCATTCTGCAATCGACCGTGCGGGTTTCGGTGCCGTTGATCCTGGCAGCGCTTGCCGGGCTGTATTCCGAGCGCGCCGGCATTTTCGACATCGGTCTCGAAGGCAAGATGCTCGCCGCAGCCTTTGCCGGCGGTGCTGCAGCCTCGGTCTTCGGATCCGCTTTTATCGGGCTACTGGCTGCGATCCTGGTCTCGGTCTGCCTGGCGCTGGTTCATGGCTTTGCCTCCATCACCCAGCGCGGCAACCAGATCGTCTCCGGTGTGGCGATCAACTTCATCGCCCTTGGCGCCACCGTTATCCTCGGCCAGGCCTGGTTCCGGCAGGGTGGCCGCACGCCACAACTGGGCGAAGGCGAGCGATTCACCACTGTCGAATTGCCCTTCGCTGCGGAACTGGCCGATATACCGATCCTTGGCTCGATCTATTCCAACCTGCTGTCGGGGCATTTCCTGCTGACCTATCTGGCCTTCGCGCTGGTGCCTTTCACCTGGTGGGTGCTTTACCGGACCCGCTTCGGTCTCAGACTGCGCGCGGTGGGCGAAAACCCCGGCGCGGTCGATACCGCCGGCATTTCGGTGATCTGGCTGCGCTACCGCGCGGTGATCTGCTGCGGCATTCTTTGCGGCATTGCCGGCGCCTATCTGTCGATGGCCATGACCGCCGGTTTCGTCAAGGGCATGACCGCCGGCAAGGGCTTCATTGCGCTTGCGGCGTTGATTTTCGCCAAGTGGAAGCCGGTCAACGTCATGTTCGCCTGCCTGCTGTTTGGCTTTCTGGATGCGATGTCGATCCGCATGCAGGGCAATGAGCTGCCGCTCATCGGCGCGGTGCCGGTGCAGTTCATGCAGGCGCTGCCCTATATGTTGACCGTCATATTGCTGGCTGGTTTTATCGGCAAGGCCATACCGCCGCGCGCTGGCGGTGTGCCCTATGTCAAGGAGCGATAAGATGGCCAGGGATCTTTTTGAAGCCGCACGCGATGCCATGGCCAAGTGCCACGCGCCCTACTCGAAATTTCCGGTCGGTGCTGCGATCCGTGCTGCGGATGGCTCGATCCACGCCGGCGCCAATATCGAAGTGATTGCCTTTCCGGAAGGCTGGTGCGCCGAAACCACGGCCATCGGCCACATGATCATGGCCGGCTCGACCCGGATTCGCGAGGTTGCGGTGATCGCCGAGAAACTCGATCTCTGCACGCCCTGCGGCGGCTGCCGTCAACGACTGGCGGAATTTTCCGATGCCGACACGCTGGTGCATCTGTGCGATGCCGAAGGTGTCAAGAAAACCCTGCGGATGGATGAATTGCTACCCTATGCATTCGCAACCGAGGTGATTTGATGAATGCGGCAATTGACGTTCTGACCGATCGGCTGCGCGGTTTCATGCCGCGCCATGCCATTGTCCTGGGCTCGGGCCTGGGGTCTCTCGTCGAAACTGTCACCGACCCGGTGCGCATCGCCTATGGCGAATTGCCCGGTTTTCCTGCCAGCGGTGTTTCCGGCCATGCCGGCGAGATCGTTGCCGGATACATCGGCGAAACGCCGGTCATCGTGCTGTCTGGCCGGGTGCACTATTATGAACACGGCCAGGCCGATGCGATGCGGGTGCCACTGGAGGCTTTGAAGGGCATCGGCGTGACCAATCTGTTCCTGACCAATTCGGCCGGATCATTGCGTGAGGATATGCCGCCTGGATCGGTGATGCGGATTTCTGATCACATCAATTTCTCCGGCACAAATCCGCTGTTCGGGGAGCCCAGTGATCGCCGTTTCGTCGGAATGACCAGCGCCTATGATATCGGCCTCGCCGGGAGCCTTGAAGCTGCGGCCGAAGCGACCGGCACGGAAATGCACGAAGGCGTCTATATGTGGTTTTCGGGCCCGAGTTTCGAAACCCCGGCTGAAATCCGCATGGCGCGCGGTTTGGGAGCAGACGCGGTCGGCATGTCGACGGTTCCCGAGGTTATCCTCGCCCGCTTCCTCGGAATGAACGTGGCGGCGGCTTCGGTGATCACCAATTACGGTGCCGGAATGACCGGCGGCGAGTTGAGCCATCAGGAAACCAAGGACATGGCGCCGGTTGGCGGCAAGCGGCTCGCTGCCATCCTGACCCACGCCATCGGAGATCTGGCATGAGCACCAAAACCGTCAAAGCGGCGGCGACTGAACGCGAAGCAACCGGATCGCAACTGGTTTCGGTTGCCCCGGTTCACAAACGCAATAGCGGCACCGAATTCCTGCCGGCGATGTTTGAAAACATGTCGGTCAATTTGTCGGCGACGGAACGCCGCGTTGCAACGCTGACCACCCGGCGGACGGTCAAGAAGAGCTGGCAGGCCGCCTGGCTGATCCGCGCCATCGAGTGCATCGATCTGACGACGCTGGCCGGCGACGACACTCCCGGCAAGGTCGAGCGGCTCTGCGCCAAGGCGCGCAACCCGCTGCGGGCAGATCTGGTCAAGGCCCTGGGCCTTGAAGATTACGGCCTGACCACCGGCGCTGTCTGCGTCTATCCGATGATGGTTGCCACGGCAGTCAAGGCGCTTGAGGGCTCCGGTGTTCCGGTGGCCTCGGTGGCAACCGGATTTCCCGCCGGTCTGACCCCGATGCCGCAGCGTCTGGCGGAGATCGCTTATTCAGTGGGCGAAGGTGCTGATGAAATCGACATCGTCATTTCGCGACGCCATGTGCTGACCGGCAATTGGACGGCGCTCTATGAAGAGGTGCGGGCCATGCGCGAGGCCTGTGGCGATGCCCACATGAAGGCCATTCTCGCCACCGGTGAACTCAAGACCCTGTCGAATGTCTACAAGGCGTCGATGGTCTCGATGATGGCCGGCGCCGATTTCGTCAAGACCTCGACCGGGATGGAAGCCGTCAACGCCACCCTGCCGGTCAGCCTGACCATGGTGCGCTCGGTTCGCGATTATCTCGAATACACCGGACAGATTTGCGGCTTCAAGCCGGCTGGCGGTATCCGCACCACCAAGGACGCCATCGCCTGGCTTATCCTGATGAAGGAAGAACTCGGCAATGACTGGCTCAAGCCGGAATTGTTCCGCTTTGGTGCCAGCTCGCTGCTCGGTGATATCGAACGCCAGATCGAACACAATGTGACCGGACGCTATGCGTCTGCCGATCACCACGGCATGGCGTGAGGAGCACACGATGAACAAGATCAGGGATATTCTCAACACCATGGACTACGGACCCGCGCCGGAAGACAGCAAGGATGTGCGCGCATGGCTCGCCAGCCACGAAGCCGGCTTCGGTCATTTCATCGGCGGCGCCTTCACCAAGCCCAAGGGCGAGACTTTCGAGGTCCACAATCCGGCCAACAGCGAAAAGCTCGCCGACGTCGCCATTGCCGATGCCAAGGATGTCGACAAGGCCGTGGGCGAAGCCTCCAAGGCGCTGAAGAAATGGCAGGCGCTGTCGGGCAACCAGCGTGCCCGCCACATCTATGCGCTGGCCCGTCACGTGCAAAAGCACGCGCGCTTTCTGGCGGTCCTCGAAACGCTGGATAATGGCAAGACCATCCGCGAAACCCGCGACATCGACATTCCGCTGGTGGCACGGCATTTCTATCATCACGCCGGCTGGGCCGAATTGCGCGACAGCGAATTTCCCGGCTACGAGGCAGTCGGTGTCTGCGGCCAGATCATCCCGTGGAATTTCCCGCTGCTGATGCTGTCATGGAAAGTCGCGCCGGCCCTGGCTGCCGGTTGCACCGTGGTGCTCAAATCCGCCGAACACACACCGCTGACCGCGCTGGCATTCGCTGAAATCTGCGCCGAGGCCGGGCTTCCCGCCGGCGTGTTCAATCTCGTCAACGGCGCCGGCGACACCGGTGCGGCGCTGGCCGCGCACGACGATATCGCCAAACTGGCCTTCACCGGCTCCACCGCCGTTGGCCGCCTGCTTCGCCGCCAGACAGCGGGTTCGGGCAAGAAACTGTCGCTGGAGCTCGGCGGCAAATCGCCCTTCATCGTCTTCGAAAATGCCGATATCGATGCGGCGGTCGAAGGCGTGGTCGACGCCATCTGGTTCAATCAGGGCGAAGTCTGCTGCGCAGGCTCCCGCGCTATCGTTCAGGAAGGCATCGCCGACCGCTTTCATGCCAAGCTGCGCGCCCGGATGGAAAAGCTGCGCGTCGGCGATCCGCTCGACAAGTCTATGGACATGGGCGCCGTCGTCGCCCCGGTGCAGATGCGGGAGATCACCGCCAAGGTCGAGGCCGGTATCGCCGAAGGCGCCACGATGTGGCAACCGAGCTGGGCAAAGACCATCGAGAACGCCGATGGCTGCTTCTTCCCGCCGACGCTGTTTACCGATGTGGCGCCGTCCTTGACACTGGCGCAGGAAGAGATCTTCGGACCGGTGCTGGCCTCGATGACCTTCCGTACCCCGGGCGAAGCGGCCCAGCTCGCCAACAATTCGCGCTACGGTCTGGCGGCATCGGTCTGGTCGCAAAATCTCGACGAGGCCTTTGATGCCGCGCGCACACTCAAATCCGGCATAGTCTGGATCAACTCGACCAACCTGTTTGATGCCTCAGCCGGGTTTGGCGGCTACAAGGAGAGCGGTTTCGGCCGCGAGGGCGGCCGCGAAGGCATGCTCGAATATCTAGTGCCGTCCTGGCAGAAAAAGACCAAGGCCTTGCCCGAAAGCGAGCCGGTTCCGGCTCCCGTACCCGGCCTTGGCGGCGACGCCACCGCGCTCGACCGCACCGTCAAGATGTATATTGGCGGCAAGCAGGCGCGTCCGGATTCGGGCTATTCCTATCCGGTGACCGGCAAGAGCGGCAAGCACCTGGCGGAAGTCGGGCTTGGTAACCGCAAGGACATCCGCAATGCCGTCGAGGCAGCACACAAGGCGTCCGGCTGGAGCGGTATGACCGGCCATGCCCGTGCGCAGGTGCTCTATTTCCTGGCCGAGAATCTTGAACTGCGTGCCGCTGAATTCGCCGCGCGTCTGGCGGATGCCGGCGCCTCGTCATCCGCAGCCAAACATGAGGTCGAGGCTTCTGTGGCGCGGATCATGTATTACGCGGCATGGGCGGACAAATATGACGGCGCGGTGCGCGCGCCCGACAAGCGCATGTTGACGCTGGCGCTCAACGAGCCATTGGACGTGATGGGTCTGTCATGCCCCGACGAAGCGCCGCTACTCGGCTTTGTATCCCTGGTCATGCCTGCCATTGCCATGGGCAACCGCGTGGTGGTGACACCGTCACCACGCCAGCCTCTGGCGGCCTGCGATTTCTACCAGGTGCTCGATACCTCCGATGTGCCCGGCGGTGTCGTCAACATTGTCACCGGTGATCGCGATACGCTCGCCGACACCATGGCCAAGCATGATGACATCGCGGCACTTTGGTATTTCGGCGGCGCCAGCGGAACCGAACTGGTCGAGCGCGAGTCGGCCGGAAACCTCAAGGCAGTCTGGGCCAACAACGGCAAGGCGCGCGACTGGTTCGATGCCACTCAGGGCCAGGGTGAGGAGTTTTTGTTTCGCGCCGTTCGCATCAAAACCATTTGGACGCCATTCGGCGTATAGGGCGGATCATGCTTCCTCAGGAAATCATTCGGACCAAGCGCGATGGCGGCGAGCTCGATCCTGCCGATATTGCAGATTTTGTCCGTGGCCTCACCGATGGAAGCGTCAGCGAGGGACAGGTCGCAGCACTTGCCATGGCCATCTTCTTTCAGGGCATGGCTCGCCAAGAAGCAGTGGCACTCACCCTGGCGATGCGGGATTCGGGCGAAGTGCTGTCCTGGCCCGAACTCGACCGCCCGGTGGTCGACAAGCATTCGACCGGCGGTGTCGGTGACAATGTCTCGCTGATGCTGGCGCCGATTGCAGCAGCCTGCGGACTGGCCGTGCCGATGATCTCCGGCCGCGGCCTTGGTCACACCGGCGGAACGCTCGACAAGATGGAATCGATCCCCGGCTACACGGCGATGCCGGACAATGCCCTGTTTCGCAAGGTCGTCGGCTCGGTTGGCTGCGCCATCATTGGCCAGACCGGCAATCTGGCGCCGGCGGACAAGCGGTTTTACGGCATCCGCGACGTGACCGCGACGGTCGAATCGGTTCCGCTGATCACCGCCTCGATCCTCTCCAAGAAACTTGCCGCCGGCCTCGGTGCACTGGTGCTGGATGTCAAATGCGGCAACGGTGCTTTCATGGACAATCCCGAGCGGGCACAAGAGTTGGCGCGATCGCTGGTCGAGGTAGCTACCGGCGCCGGCATGCCGACCTCGGCGATGGTCACCGACATGAACCAGCCGCTGGCAAGCGCTGCCGGCAATGCGGTTGAAGTCAGGAACGCCGTCGATTTCCTGACCGGAAAGGCCCGCGACAGTCGCCTGCAGCAGGTGACGCTGGCGCTGGCCGCCGAAATGCTGGTGTCGGGTGGCTTGGCGCCCAATTCCGAAGAAGCCACAGCCCGTGCGCTCGGGGCGCTTGAAGATGGCAGCGCTGCCGAACACTTCAACCGGATGGTGGCCGACCTCGGCGGTCCGGCGGATTTCCTTGCAGATGTTGACAAGCATCTCGGCAAAGCGCCGGTCATTTCGGAATGCGCGGCGGAGCGGCAAGGCTATGTCACAGGCTATGACACGCGTGGCATCGGGCTCTGCGTCGTCACGCTGGGCGGCGGCCGCACCCGTCCGAGCGACCCGGTGGATCACGCGGTCGGATTGACGGGATTGCTGCCGATCGGCAGCCGGGTCGAGAAGGATACGCCGATCGCACTTGTGCATGCCAGGGATGATGATCAGGTGGCGGAGGTGCGGGCGCAATTGCGCAAGGCTGTGCGGATCGGCGAAGAGGCTCCGGCGGCATCACCGGTCATAATGGGCCGCCAGGGCTGACAGGCCCACGAACTGGCCGGTTCAGTTGACCAGTTCGAGCCTGTTGTTGCTGACCCGGTAGGTTTGCAGCTTCGACATGAAACTCATGCCAATCAGGGTGGACGAAAGTGCCGAGTCCGCAAGCACGAAGGCTTGGACATTGTCGACTGAAACGGATCCGACTTCGATGCGGTCAATGGTGACCAGCGCAGCTTCGGTCAGTCCGTTGGCCGTGCGAACCTGGTGTTTGAAATCGGAATTTGCAAGTCCGAGGCCGAGATTGCGCGCTGTGGTCCGGTTGAGCGCAACATAGGTCGCGCCGGTATCGATCATTCCGCGCACATAGCGTCCGTTGATGTGAAAATCCGCGGAAAAATGCCCGTCCTTGTTCATCGGAATGCTGGCTGCCCGAACCCCGGTCGCATAATGCGCCAGTGGTTTTGCCGGGGCTTCGCGCGCGGGGGCCGCTACCGGCGTGGCGGTGGCGGCTTCCAGGCCGGCGTTCTGAGGCAGAAACGCGCGAAGATCCTGAGCATAGTAGGGCAGGCCGGAGACGGCCAGCACCGCGCAGGACATAAGAAACAGATTTTTGAACATGCCGGCACTCCCGAGATTACCGGCTCATAAGACATGTTTAAGACTAACGCTGCGTGAAAATCGCGACAATCGTGCGAAAACCGGCGTGATTGGTTAAGAAGCTCCAAACAATGCGGGGCCTTGCGTCGACACCGTTAACTCTGCGCGAAAAGCGCTTTGACCATCACAGCCTATTTGGTGCCATACATCCGGTCGCCGGCATCGCCCAGACCGGGAACGATATAGCCCTTCTCGTTGAGATGGCTGTCGATGGAGGCCGTGAAAACCGGTACATCCGGATGGGCCTTTTGAAAATTACGAATACCCTCCGGTGCCGCCAACAGGCAGAGGAACCGGATGTTGCCAGCGCCGCGCTCCTTGAGCTTGTCAATCGATGCAATGGCCGAATTGCCGGTGGCCAGCATAGGGTCGACAACGATGACCAGCCGGTTGCTGATATCTTCGGGTGCCTTGAAGAAATACTCGATTGCTTCCAGTGTCTCGTGGTCACGGTAGACACCGATATGGGCGACCCTGGCCGAGGGGACCAGATCCAGCATGCCTTCCAGCAAGCCGTTGCCGGCCCGCAGGATCGAGGCGAACACCAGCTTCTTGCCTTCAAGCACCGGCGCTTCGATTTCGACCAGCGGTGTTTCGATCCGCTCCATGGTCAGCTCGAGATCCCGGGTGACTTCGTAGCACAACAGGGTCGAAATTTCCCTCAGCAGCCGCCGGAAACCCGCTGTCGAAGTCTCTTTCTTGCGCATGATGGTGAGCTTGTGCTGCACCAGGGGATGATCAATGACCGTTACGCCGTTCATGTTTTTCTGCCTTGAAGCTTTGACCGGACGCCGCATTGATCTCGACAATCAATGCATGAGGGCGCCTGTCGCCTGAAACATCTTCACCGTCTCCTTGCCGAAAATTTCCCGGAGCACGGTTTGAACCAGTCTCGATTTAGACACCGATTGTCTGGCTCCGGCAACCGCCCGGACCGATTTCAGTCAAGCTGTCCCAAGAGAATTGCACGGGTGGGCTCGTCAATGAAGGCCGCTTCAAGGGACGTGCGGGTAAAACCGGTCAATTCAGCCGCATCATAGCCCCAGGCGTCAGCCACCATCTGATACTCGCGGCCGATCGAAGATGCGAAATGCGGCGGATCATCGGAGCTCAGCGTCACCTTGACGCCAGCGCGCCGCAAGCGATCAAACGGGTGCCTGGAAATGTCCGGATACAGTTTCAGTGCCAGATTGGAGCCGGGGCAGACTTCCAGGACAACGCCTTCATCGGCTATCCGCCGGACCAGAGCCTCGTCTTCAGTTGCACGGACTCCGTGGCCGATCCGGGAGGGACGGACATGATCAAGTGCGTCGCGTACGCTGTCGGGTCCGGCGAGTTCACCGGCATGGATGGTGATGCCAAGTCCGGCGTCGCGCGCGATGTCGAAAGCGCCGGCGAAATCGGCAACCTTGCCGAAGCGTTCCTCTCCGGCCATGCCGAACCCGGTGATCAACGGATGCGGTCGCGTGCTGGCAAGCCTTGCTGCCGCTTCCACCTTTTCCGCGCCCAGATGCCGTATCCCGACGATGATCATCCTGCATTCAATACCGGTGGAAGCCTTCGCCTGGGCGATACCTTCGGCAAGACCGTCAAAATAGGCTGACGGAGACAGGCCTGCAGCCACGGCGTGGTCTGGTGACACGAAGATCTCGGAATAAATGGCATTTTCGGCAGCGATGCCCTCAAGATAGGTACGCGCCAGCAAGGCATAGTCGTCTTGGCTGCGGAACAACGCGGCAGCGCCATCATAGGCCACCAGAAACTCGGTGAAATCAGACCAGATATAGCTGTCACCGGAGATGAAACCCGAGACATCGGCGCCATATTTTCGCGCCTGTTGCCGGACCAGTTCCGGCGAGGCTGCACCTTCGATATGGCAGTGCAGTTCCGCCTTCTTCACATTCCCGGTCACAGAAAACTCCTTCCATTGCCGCTTGCGGGCAAGCCCAGATGCTTTGCCAGTGTTGCGCCAATATCGGAAAAAGTCGTGCGCACACCGATGTCGCGTCCGGCCACCCCGGGGCCAAAGCCCAATATAGGCACCCGTTCGCGGGTGTGATCGGTCCCGCGCCAGGTCGGGTCACAGCCATGATCAGCAGTCATCAGCACCAGATCGCCAGGCTTCAACATCTTGGCAAAACGCGGCAGCATCGCATCCAGCGCTTCCAGCGCCGCGGCATAACCCGCAACATCGCGGCGATGGCCGTACAGCATGTCGAAGTCGACGAAATTGGTGAACACCAGGTCGCCATCACCGGCATCCCGGGTGGCCTGCAGGGTGGCCTCGAAAAGGGCCGCGTTTCCGCTCGCCTTGCGCAAATCGGTAACCCCTTGATGCGCGAAAATATCGCTGATCTTGCCAACAGCGAACACCCGGTGCTGGCTTTCCTTGACCTGGTCGAGCAAGGTCGGTCCGGGTGGCGGCACTGAAAAATCGCGACGGTTGCCGGTGCGGTCAAAGCCGGTCTCGGCCGTCCCCACGAAAGGCCGCGCGATCACCCGGCCGATATTGAGCGGATCGACTAGCTTGCGCACGATCTGGCACAGGTCGATCAGCCGTTGCAGGCCGAAACTCTCCTCATGGGCAGCTATCTGGAACACCGAATCAGACGAGGTGTAGCAGATTGGTTTACCGGTACGCACATGCTCCGCGCCGAGCCGGGCGATGATCTCGGTGCCTGACGCGTGACAATTTCCCAAAATTCCCGGCAACTCGCCTTCCGATATGATCTCGGCAACCAGTTCGTCGCTGAATGCCGGACCGTCGTCGGGAAAATAGCCCCAGTCAAACATCACCGGCTGGCCGCAGATCTCCCAATGCCCGGACGGAGTGTCCTTGCCGTGCGATGTTTCGCTTGCGGCACCGTGAATTCCGCGGGGTTGGGCCACGAGTTGCCATCCGGCCGGAATGTCGCCAGACGCAGCCAGTGCCGCTTCAGCCAATCCCAGCGATTGCAGATGCGGCAACGACAAGGGACCTGAACGCAATCCTGGACGGTCGCAGAGCCCAGCCGCGCATTGTTCGGCGATATGCCCCAGCGTGTTGGCGCCGAGATCTCCATAGGCTTCAGCGTCTGGCGCTCCGCCGATGCCAAAAGAATCAAGAACAAACAGGAATGCACGCGCCATAAAGTAATCTCCAAGGGAGACACAGGTTAGCCGGATTCGACCGTCACCGGAAGGGCGGAAGCTGTCTCTGGCCTGGTAACCCTGTTTTCACCACATCCACGCATATCCAGCCATTTATGATACAGGTTTTCCCATGATCACGATCAAGCTAGCCGCCAGACTTGCCCATCATCTGTCCACCAGACGAGCACACGAATTGGCCCGTCCGGCCCGCCTGCTGTGCTGGGCCGGTTTGGCAGCGGCTGTGTGCGTGGTCGGCGCGGCGCGGGCTGATTACCGGGAATCCGTTCCGGTGCTGCGGATTGGTCTGGTCGAATCCCATGTTGCAGCCGCAGATCCGCTGAAACTTGACGCGGTCCGCCATTCTTTCGCGACCACTTTGGGCATTCCAGTCGAGATCATCAAAATGGCCAGTTACGCGGCCCTGATTGACGCGCAGGCCAGTGGACGCGTCGGCTACGCGATCCATTCTGCCAGATCCTTTGCCGCCACCGATGCAGTCTGCAGCTGTGTCCGGGCGTTTCGAAGCCCGGTGGCTGCCGATGGATCAACCGGCTTTCGCTCGGTGCTTGTTGCACGTGACAGCATCAATCGGCCGGTGGAAGGGCTCAGGATCGCCTATTCCAGTGAAGAGTCGATTTCCGGATGGCAAATTCCGCAACAGGCAATCCGGGCAGGCAGCCTGGATGCGCCACAGCTGGTCCGCGCCGGCAGCGTAAACGCGGTGATCGCGCTGTACCTTGCCGGAGAAGTTGACGGATATTTTGCCTGGCTGCCGGATATTCCAGGCGATGCAGGCTCGGATCTGACGCATTTGTTTGGTGGCTGGAACCGGTCCGGCATCGGGGCCGCAGACCCGCTCCGGGTGCTTTGGTCGTCCCAGCGCATTCCCTATGGTCCGCATGCCGCACACCGGTCACTGCCAGACGATCTGGTCGAGGCTCTGGGAAGATTTCTTGACGAAATGCCGTCCAAGGCCCCGGGACTGCTCGATATTTTCGAGCCGGTCTATGGCGGCGGCTATGTCACGCCGGATCCGGAGGATTACCGCAATGTGCGGGGACTCGTGGAAGGTCTGTTGAACAGTTCCGTCACGCCACCGGCGCGTTGACCGCGCCGGTTAATATTGTCTCGCAAGGCGCATCAGCAGTTGTCGCAGGAAACTTCGTCGCCGACACGCTGGCGGAGATGGTAGGTTTTCTTCATGTGGATCGTCCGGAAATCGACGTCTTGTATGCCCGGCATGATCAGCAGCAGATCGTGATCAAACTCGACTTCAGTCCGAACCAGAAACGTGTTCGGTATCGCAAGATCATTCGGCAGGGTTTGGGTGGAACCAACAACATAGGGCCGCGTGTTGTCTTCCTGCCATGACCATTTGGTGGTCGCGACACCTGCCCCGTTGATCGAGATTCCGGTGATCTTCACCGCCACGCCGTCAGCGCGAAACGGCGTCATCACGCTTTGCGCCACATTGAGCATGGACTGGAGAAAAGCCTTGTCGATGCTGTCGTCCTGGGTCACCAGATCGGCCACGGTGCTTGCAGCGCGCGCCAGTTTCTTGTTGACCGACATGGCGACAGACACTTCCAGCGATCCCATATAGAGGACAATCAGCACCGGTGCGATCAGTGCAAACTCAACTGCGCCGACGCCTGCACGGTCGCCGCGCAGCTTCCGTGCGGTCTCGCGCAGTCCAATCAAGATGCCGGTCATAGCCGTGCTCCCTTGTGATTTCCGCCTGGCTTCATTTCGTGTGTCGCCATTCACGGATAGTTCTCGTTGCGAAATGCAGCAGTTGCCACCATCAGGTAGTCGTGCGGCATTTCACCATCCTTGCGGATGTTGGTGATGTAGGGCCTGACAAGGTCGGTCATGACTTCCCAACGGTAATAGGCCCGGACAATATTGATCGTTTGCGGTCCACCAGGATCATAGGCAAAGCCGGTGTCATCCAGATCCGAGTAACGTTCGTTGCCCATCTTTGGAATGTAGGTCGGGATGGCCGAGAAATCCGCAAACTCCCGAACATCGAGATAGAGTTTCTTGTCGTCCGGGTCTTCTTGGTCAGCACATTTGATCATCAGGCTGATCTCACCGCAGAATTTTGTGCGGAACTGAACTTCGGTCAGATCAGTGGCACGGCCCATGTCGAACGTGATCTGGCCCGTGCGGATTTGCCGGCCCATCGTATCAACGGCGTTTTCGAGCAATTGTTCGCCAGCAAAAGCGATAAAGGCTTCGATGGTGGCGAAGATCAAAAGGAAAAAGGGAAACGCCAGCAGCCCGAACTCGATTGCAGCCGTCCCGTCCCGGGATCGGTTCAACCGGGCAAGAATCCGCCGCATCCGCCGTGGTGACGTGTGCCGTTTATTGGCTTGATCATCGACATTCATCGTCATGCTCCCGGACATTAGGTGTCAAGGGACGACGCTAGACCAAACTAGTTGAATATTCGTAACGCGGTTGCAGGCAAGTCTCCCGGCGTGGTTAATCAACCATCAACCAATACTTGCGCTGGGCAAGGGATCAGGGACTCGTTGCCGCCGTCGGCACATGCTCTTCGCAGGATGGCGAGCAGGAAAACACCGATCGTGACGTCTGTTTGAAAACACGAAGCGTATTGGCCTCATCAACAGAAACCAGAATGCGTTCATCGACGATCGCATCGCCGGCCTGATCGAGAATGACAAGATTTGTCGTGCCATAGGATTTGCCGGTCAACACGATGGTCTGCGGATCGGAGATGGCAACATCGGCCACTGCGGCATTGCCAATAATGACCTTGCTGATGGTGCGGTCCAGTTTGAGAATCCGCGCATGATCCATGAACACCCGGATGACATCATCGGTTGCCTGTGCCGGAAGTGTCGACATCGTGACCAGGGCCATGCCGCATAGGGCATGCATCAACCGGCTTCGGACTGGGTGGGAGTGGGTCATGCCGTTTCCTCGGGATTTCGGATCTAGCCCCTAAAATCACTCGGATTGGTGAACGAAGCCTTAAAGCGGCCCGGATCTTTGAAAAATCAGTCATCGCCCTGTTCAAACGGCAGCGTGGTTTGCGCTGACATGGACCCGATACTTCAAACAAGGCGTCGTTCAGGTTCACTCTATAATAGGGCCGGCGCACAGCTGATTTTCGAGAGCGCTCGTTCGGACTCCATTAAGCCAGTTTGCAGCTGCCGGCGCGGAAGGTTTTGCTAACTCTCTTTATTAAGTAGATCGAAAATGCCTGTCTGTAGGGTGCCTCTATCTGATCAACGGTAACAGTTGACGGAGTGCTGAAACCATTATGTGAACTAAGGAGCATCCCATGAAAAACATGATCAATCGTTTCGTTCAGGACGAATCCGGCGCCACCGCAATTGAGTATGGCTTGATCGCCGCACTTATCTCGGTCGCCCTCATCACCGGCGCTACCACCCTCGGCAACACGCTCAATGCACAGTTCCAGGGTCTTTCCGACAAGATGAATACCGCCAAGGGCGCACAGGGCCTGTAAAATTGGCTCACCTGATGCATGTCGATGTCGAATGAGTTTATTTGGATGATATCGTACATGCATCGGTTCAAGAGCTAAAGGCGTCCTTTGAGCATCCGATTTGATGCGCGGCGCTGAAGCCTTTGCGATTTAAGCAGCCGCCCCTCGGGGCGGCTTTTTGCATTTCTATCCTGCCAGTCGAAAGTATCTCCGGTTCCATGCTGCTTGTTATCGTCCTGTTCATCAGAACAGGTTTTTCTGACCAGTAGGTATTTGTTCACCTTGTTCTTTAAGCAGTTTGAAAACCTCAGCTCCTATGATCGTCAAATCCGACCAGCCGAAGCAGTTGGCGGAGTGCTGAATATACAAGTGGATGAAGGAACAAACCCATGAAGAACCTTTTTGAACGTTTCGCCAATGACGAATCCGGCGCCACAGCGATTGAATACGGCCTCATTGCTGCGCTTATCTCGGTCGCGCTCATCACCGGCGCCACCACACTGGGCAACACACTCAATGCTCAGTTCCAGGGCCTTTCCGACAAGATGAATACGGCCAAGGGCGCACAGGGCCTGTAAGCCCGCGCTACTGGATTTTCCGTTTCAAGAGCCGCCCTTCGGGGCGGTTTTTTTATGCGCGTTGCTTTTTTTTAATGTCTTGCCGCTAGGGTTCCAGGCAACTCAGGAGCAAACCGATGGTCGAGGCCGCAATATTTGTCATTTTTCCGCTTTGCCTGGCCATGGCGGCATTCTCTGACATACTGACGATGAAAATCCCCAATCGTGTCCCAATCGTATTGGCGGCGTCATTTTTCGTGGTGGCTCCGTTTAGCGGCATGGACCTGGTCACATTCGGCTGGTCTCTAGCCGCCGCATTAACGGTATTTGCCGGTTGTTTCGCCTTGTTTGCTTTCAATGTAATGGGCGGCGGAGACGCCAAGATCCTCAGCGCCGCAGCGCTCTGGTACGGCTTCAACATTGATCTGGTTGCGTTTCTTGGCTTCACTGGCATTTACGGCGGCTTTCTGGCCCTGATCGTGCTGATGATCCGCGCCAATGAGAATGTACTCCTGATTTCGCCGGTCCCGATTCCGATGCATTTTTTCAAGGCGCGTGCCGGAATTCCCTATGGCGTGGCCATTGGCGCGGCAGCCTTCTCCACTTTTCCTGACACCGAAATCTTTACCCAGGCGCTGGCTCGCCTGCATTAGGGCATCGTTCGATTTGTTGGACGGTGCTCCAGATTGCGGCCGCTGGCCGGTGTTTTAAAGCGCCGCGCATCCAGCTAGATGTGCCGCAGTCGTCTCTTTTCCAAGTTCTTGTAGCGACAAGTTCCGGCGTGTGCGCCCTATGGTTCGGGCGATTGCGCAGGTGAATCAGGACCTGGCAGGCTGAACTTTTTCCAATCAATCTTGCGTTAACCCTGTTTGCTACCGGGTCATTAACCATAATTACACGATTACACATGCATTCTGCAGCGAGCCTATCCAATACTCGTTTGAGGAAACAGCATGAAACCCGCCCGCGTCGTCATAATGACAGTGGCAGTCCTGGCAGCAGGACTTGCTGGATATCTGGCCATGAATCTGACCTCCCCCACGGTACAGGTCAATGAAATTGCCTCTGCGCCGGTAATCGAAAAGATGCCGACCATCGATGTGCTGGTGACAACCGCCAGCCTGCCGGTAGGCGCACGTCTCAACGAGGAAACACTGGAGTGGAAAGGCTGGCCGGAAGACGGCGTCATCGAAGGGCTGGTCCGTCGGGACAATCGTCCGGAGGCGATCGCCGAGCTCACCGGTGCGGTGGTTCGTCTGCCGATATTTGCCGGCGAACCGTTGCGGCCTGAAAAAATCGTCGATTCCTCCTCCCGTATCATGTCTTCGCTTCTGCCTGCCGGCAAACGCGCCATTGCGACAGAGATATCGGTGGCCACCAGCGCCGGCGGCTTCATTCTCCCCAATGACCGGGTGGACGTGATCATGGTGCGCCGCAAGACGGCGGAGGAAGGATTTCTCACGGAAGTCATTCTTTCCAACATCCGGATCCTGGCAATCGACCAGCGGATCGAGCAAGACGCCGAGGGTAACCGCACAGCGGTTGGAACCACGGCGACCCTTGAGCTGACGCCGGAACAAGCAAAAATCATTACCGTTGCCCAGCAAATGGCCGACCGGTTGACCCTCGCCTTGCGCAGCGTCGCCGATGTTCAGGAACCTGACAGCGACGGTGCAAAATACCTACTGAGCGGCGAAGACGGCTCCACTGCCATCCAGCTGATCCGCTCCGGCACCATAACCAAAGTTGGCGCCACCAACTGAAGCGGAGAATGAACGTGCGTCACATTGCAAAATCGCTCCTGTCATCCATCGCCAGCATTGCTCTGGTGGGAACAACCGTGGTCCTGGGCTTAGGCCTGGAACCGTCAAGCGGCCGTTTCCTGCCCTCTGCTCAGGCGGCTGAAAGCGTCATCACGATCAAACAGACCGGGCCCGGCGTCAACAAACGGGTCAAGCTGGGACTGAACAAGGCCATCGTCATCGATCTTCCGACCGATGCTCATGATATCCTTGTTGCTGATCCGACCCTTGCTGATGCGGTCACACGCACCTCTCGCCGGCTCTATCTGTTCGGCAAGACGGTTGGCCAGACCAACATCTTCATTTTCGGCCCGAACGGCGAAGAGATCGTTGCCATCGATCTTGAAATCGAACGCGATGTCTCAGGTCTGCAGGGTCACCTTGCCCGCTTTCTCCCGGACTCCGACATTACGGTCGAAATCATTTCCGACAACATTGTCCTGACCGGATCGGTTCGCACCCCGCAGGATGCCGCGCAGGCAGCAAGGCTGGCAGAAATCTTTCTGACAGGTGGCGAGGCCACAACGCGTCTGACAACTGCGACCAGCGAGGGCGGCGACGCCGCCATCAGCGCCGAGGACCGTCAGAAATCCCAGATTGTCAATCTGCTCAAGATCGATGGCGAAGACCAGGTGACCCTCAAGGTGACCATCGCCGAGGTCAGCCGGCAGGTGCTCAAGCAGCTCGGCTTCAATTCGTCGATCACCGGCGGCAACGGAGCCTTCTACAATAACAACCCCGCCAACCTGGGATCGCTGACCACCGGTCTCAACTTTGCCTCGCTGGCAGGGACCGTCGGCGGCCGCACCATATCCAGCTATGTCAACGCAATGGAACAGGCCGGTGTCATGCGCACCCTGGCGGAACCCAGTTTGACGGCGATCTCGGGCGAAAGCGCCAAATTCTATGTTGGCGGCGAGTTCCAGGTCCGTGATGCGGTTGACTACGACGACGACGGTAAAGCCACATATACCGATCGCGAAGTGGAATACGGCATCCGGTTGAACTTTACGCCGGTTGTGCTGTCGCCGGGGCGAATTTCCCTCAAGGTCTACACCGAAGTGTCGGAGCCGACATTCGAGGGATCGACCTCGCTTCAGGGTGCACAGAACAACTCCGGTTTGACTCGCCTGTCAATCAAGCGCCGCGAGGCCGAAACCTCGGTGGAACTGCCGTCCGGTGGATCAATTGTGCTTGCCGGTCTGGTCAAGGATGACATTCGCCAGGCGATGTCGGGCTATCCGGGATTGTCCAAGGTTCCGGTTTTGGGAACGCTTTTCCGCAGCCGTGATTTCGTCCGCAACGAGACCGAGCTGGTCATCATAGCCACGCCCTACATTGTCAAACCTGTTGCTCGCAACCAGATCGCCCGTCCGGATGACAATTTCAATGCAGCCGGCGACGGCGCGGGCTTTTTCCTCGGCCGGGTCAACCGGGTTTATGGCCGAATGGAAACCAAATTGCCGCCAGGCCGCTACCACGGCGCCGTCGGTTTTATCTACAAATGATCAGGACCCTCACCATGTCTAGCAAGATCCCAGTTTCCGTTAATCCTGATCTCCGGTCGTTCCGGGCGGCCCTGCCGTTGTTGGTCGCCGTTTCGCTGCTATCCGGCTGCGCCGGCTGGCCAGGCCGCAGCGTTACCGTCGGCGCTGTTCCTGACGATTACCGGACCAATCACCCGATCATTATCGCGGAGAAGGAGCGCACGGTCGACCTTCCCATTGCAACGGGTGACCGCAAGTTGACCATATCGATGCGCGAGACCATCCGCGGTGCGGCACAAAACTACCGGTCGGGCGCATCCGGCGCCATCCGCATCATGGTTCCGGTCGGTTCGGCCAATGCCGGCGCTGCTTCGGTTCTGTCCACTCAGGTGGCAGATGTCTTGCGCAAGGAAGGCGTCCCCGGAGATCGCATATTGTCGTCGCCATATCAGGTGTCCTCGCCGGATGATGCTGCACCGATCCGCATCGCTTTCATGGCCATCACTGCTTCTACCGGCGAGTGCGGGCGCTGGCCCGAGGATATGCTCGGCAACACCTCCGAGAACAAGCATTGGGCCAATTTCGGATGTGCCAGCCAGAACAACCTGGCCGCCCAGATTGCCAATCCGGGTGATCTGATCGCGCCCCGCGGCATGACTCCGATTGATGCTGAACGGCGTTCAGCGGTGATTGAAACCTACAGAACAAGCGGTGCGGGTCTCGGAAACTAATGAACAGGCTGAATCGCAACGCGCTTTTTGAAGCAGGACAATGCAATGACCAACCTTGATTACCAGCTTGAGCAGGAACAGCAGCCAGAGCAGGGCGAGAACGCTCAGGAGCGCGGCGACTTCGAGCGCGTCCGGCCCTTGCCGCGGATCTCTGTGCATGCCTTCATTGAATCCGAAGGTCTGGCCAAGACCATGGAACGCTGTTCCCAGGATCGGCGCATGGCCAAGGTCAATCTGCGTATCAATTCCGGCGGAGTCTCGGCCGCGGCCAACATGTTTGCCGGCTCACCGACGCCCAACCTGTTGATTCTCGAGACTCGCGCCGACGCCCAGACACTGATGGAAGAACTGGGTGAACTGGCCGGCGTCTGCGATCCCGATACCAGGGTTGTTGTCGTCGGGCACGTCAATGATGTGTCTTTGTACCGTGAACTGGTACGCAATGGTGTTTCTGAATATATCGTTGCTCCGGTTTCGATGGCCGATGTCATCGGCGTGATCTCGACGATTTTCGTCGACCCTGACGCAGCGCCGCTTGGGCGGTCGATCGCTTTTGTCGGTGCCAAGGGCGGCGTTGGGTCGTCCACATTGGCCCACAATTGTGCCTGGAGCATTTCCAATCTTTTTTCCAGCGAGGTCATCCTTGCTGACATGGACCTGGCGTTCGGAACCGCGAACCTCAACTTTGACAACGATCCGACACAGGGAATCGCCGAGGCGGTGTTTTCGCCAGACCGGCTCGATGAGGTGTTTCTGGACCGCCTGCTGACCAAATGCTCGGAGCATCTGTCGATGCTTGCCGCGCCTTCCATGCTGGACCGGACTTACGATTTTGACGGCGGGGCATTCTTGCCAATTCTCGACATCATTCAGCGCAACGCGCCGGTCTCGATCCTCGATGTTCCGCACATCTGGTCTGACTGGACCCGCAAGCTGCTCTGTGCCGCCGATGAGATTGTCATCACCGCAACACCCGATCTCGCCAATTTGCGCAACACCAAGAATCTGTTCGACACCTTGCGCAAGCTGCGACCCAACGATCATCCGCCAATGCTGATCCTCAACCAGGTCGGAATGGCCAAGCGGCCGGAAATCGCGCCTGATGTGTTTTGCGATCCGCTGGAAATCGAACCGCTTGCCATTATTCCGTTCGATGCGCCGTTGTTCGGCGAAGCGGCGAATTCCGGTCGGATGATAGCCGAATCCTCGGCCAAGTCGCCAATCGCCGAATCCTTGGCTCAGATCGCGCATGTCGTGACCGGAAGAGCGGAAGCGAAAAAAAGCAAGAAGGCCGGCCTGTCGTCTTTGATGGGTCTGTTGGGTCGCAAGTAACCGTAAGTCTGGAGTGGAACTGAACATGTTCGGCAAACGCAGCAATGACGCACCGGGTAAGCCACCGCTCGCCCCGGCAGCCAAGCCATCGGTCAGTGCCGAAGCTCCGGTCGCGGTCGCCCCGGCAGTCAAGGCGTCGTCGCCGGCTCCAGCGCCGGCACACGCCAAGGCCTCCGCGTCTGCTCCGCAGCCCACGCAGCAGGCCGCGCCGCGTCGCGAGGAGCCTCAGGCCAAGCGCAAGTCATCCCGCAACGAAGCCTATTACGACACCAAGAGCCAGGTCTTCTCGGCTCTGATCGACACGATTGACCTGTCGCAGCTGGCCAAGCTTGATGCCGAAAGCGCGCGTGAAGAAATCCGTGATATCGTCAATGATATCATCACGATCAAGAATTTTGCGCTGTCCATCGCCGAGCAGGAAGAACTGCTTGATGATATCTGCAACGACGTTCTGGGCTATGGCCCGCTGGAGCCTTTGCTGGCTCGCGACGACATCGCCGACATCATGGTCAATGGCGCAGGCATGACCTACATCGAAGTGGCCGGCAAGGTGCTCGAAACCGATGTCCGGTTCCGTGACAACAGCCAGTTGCTGTCGATCTGCCAGCGCATCGTCAGCCAGGTAGGCCGCCGGGTGGATGAATCCAGCCCGATATGTGACGCCCGCCTTCCCGACGGCTCCCGCGTCAATGTCATCGCACCGCCGCTGGCGATTGACGGCACTGCGCTGACCATTCGTAAATTCAAGAAGGACAAGCTGACCCTTGATCAGCTGGTCAAGTTCGGTGCGATCACGCCCGAGGGAGCTGCCGTATTGCAGATCATCGGCCGGGTGCGCTGCAACGTGGTGATCTCGGGCGGTACCGGCTCTGGTAAAACCACGCTGCTCAACTGTTTGACGGCTTATATCGATCCTGACGAGCGGATCATCACCTGCGAAGACTCCGCCGAGCTTCAACTGCAGCAGCCGCATGTGGTGCGGCTCGAAACCCGCCCGCCCAACATTGAAGGCGAAGGCGAGATCACCATGCGCGATCTGGTCAAGAACTGTCTCCGCATGCGGCCTGAGCGGATCATAGTCGGTGAGGTACGTGGCCCGGAGGTGTTCGATCTCTTGCAGGCCATGAACACGGGTCATGACGGCTCGATGGGAACGATCCACTCCAACAGCCCGCGCGAGTGTTTGAGCCGTATGGAATCGATGATCGCCATGGGCGGATTTACGCTGCCGGCCAAGACCGTGCGCGAAATCATCTCAGGATCGGTGGATGTGGTCATTCAGGCCGCCCGCTTGCGCGATGGATCGCGCCGCATCACCCACATTACCGAAGTCATCGGCATGGAAGGTGATGTGATCATCACCCAGGACCTGATGAAATACGACATGTCGGGTGAAGACGCCGATGGCAACATTATCGGCGAACATCGTTCAACCGGCATCGGCCGGCCGCATTTCTGGGATCGTGCCCGTTATTATGGCGAGGACAAGCGCCTTGCCGCCTCGCTCGACGCCATGGAAAAAATGACCTCGTAAGGAGTAAGTCGCGTGTTTGGTGTGGATACAGTGGTACTTGCCATCATAGGGCTGGTCGCGCTTGCGGCGGGTGCCTTGGGCTATGGCGTGCTCTACAGCCGGATCGAGGACGATCGGAAGGCTGAAAACCGCGTCAAACGGGTCAAATCGGCTGAAACCGACCGGTCCAAGGCGACCGCGGCGCGCGACAGGCTCAATGAAGTCAACAAACGCCGCAAATCCGTCCAGGACTCGCTCAAGACGCTGGAAGAGAAAAACAAGGAAAACGACCGCCGCAAGTCACCACCCCTGAAGGATCTGATTGCTCAGGCGGGGCTCGGTATTTCGATCCGGCAGTTCTACATATTCTCTCTCATTCTGGGCGCTGTCACAGGTCTGGTCGCATTCGTCGGCTATGGCAGTCCTCTTGTTGCGGCCGGCGTGGCGATCATTTTTGGCGCCGGGTTTCCGCGCTGGACCATAGGTTTTCTGCGCGGTCGGCGTTTGAAGGCATTCCTGACCGAATTTCCCAATGCGCTGGACATCATGGTCAGGTCGATCAAGTCCGGTCTGCCACTGAATGACGCCATTCGGATGATTGCGTCCGAAGGCCAGGAACCAGTCCGCGCCGAGTTCAAGCGCATCGTTGAAGCACAGCAGATGGGAATGACCGTACCGGAGGCCTGTACCCGGCTCTACAGCCGCATCCCGCTCTCTGAAGCCAATTTCTTCGCCATCGTGATCACCATTCAGGCCCAGGCTGGCGGCAATTTGTCCGAAGCCCTTGGCAACCTGTCGCGGGTGCTGCGTGACCGGAAAAAGATGAAGGCCAAGATCAACGCCATGTCGATGGAGGCAAAAGCGTCGGCGGCCATCATCGGCGCCTTGCCATTCATTGTGGCCACGCTGGTCTATCTGACATCGCCTGACTACATCACGATCCTTTTCACCGATACGCGCGGCCACCTCATTCTTGGCGCATCGGCAATCTGGATGTCGATCGGCATCATGGTGATGCGCAACATGATCAACTTCGATATTTAGGGACGGATGAACCATGCTATCTGATATTGCGTCTTCCCTGACTGATCCGGCCTATCTGGTCCCCATTCTCGTGTCCGTGGCGGTCTTCGCCACACTGTTCACCATCATGGCTCCCTATTTTGAACGGGGCGACCTTGATGCGCGGATGAAGTCCGCAGCACTTGAGCGCGATGAAATCCGCGCCAGGGAACGCGCCAGGCTCAACGCCGAGCAGTCGCGCGAAGGCGCCAAGAGTGCCGGGCTGCGGTCTCACAACAACGCCTCCGTGCGCGGCATTGTCGAGCAGCTTAACCTGAAGAATGCGCTGGCAGATGAAGCCACGGTCGCCAAGCTGCGCGCGGCCGGCTATCGCACCCAGAATTCGCTCAACATGTTCTTGCTGGCGCGGTTCGTGCTGCCCTTCATTTTTCTCACCGGCACGGTTGTCTACGTCTTCGTTCTGGAAAACCTGACTGACAAGCCTTTCACCGTGAGAGTCCTGGCCTGCATCGTTGGTGCCTATGTCGGCTTCTACACGCCCAACATGTTTGTTTCCAATCAGTCCAAAAAACGCCAGGCGTCGATCAAGCTTGCCTGGCCCGACGCCCTTGACCTGATGCTTATATGTGTTGAATCCGGGGTTTCCATCGAGGCCGCGATGAAGCGCGTGGCCGAGGAAATCGCGGTGCAATCCACTGCACTGGCCGAGGAATTCGTGCTGACAACTGCCGAATTGTCCTATCTCCAGGACCGGCGCGTGGCATTTGAAAATCTGGGCAACAGAACGGGCCTCGATACGGTCAAGTCGGTCACCCAGGCGTTGATCCAGTCCGAGCGCTACGGCACGCCGATTGCACAGGCCTTGCGCGTTCTTGCAGCAGAAAGCCGCGATCAGCGCATGAATGAAGCAGAGAAGAAGGCCGCAGCCTTGCCGCCGAAGCTGACTGTCCCGATGATCCTGTTCTTTCTGCCGGTGCTCATCGGCGTTATTCTCGGACCAGCAGCGATCCAGGTGGCGGACAATTTCGCTGGCGGCATGCCGCAATAGGCCGCCTGAAGTTATCCATCTCCGGGATGACAAGCCGGGGATGGCGCACATATCTGATAAACCGACAGCGCCACGCGATCCAATCGGAAGCGCGGCGTTTTGGCGGCAAAAGCAGCCGATCGCCCCAGACTTTCATCAGTTGACCCGCAAATAAAACACCAGATGCCCGAACAAAAAAACGCCACGCTCAGTTGAACGTGGCGTTTTGCATGGATGGATCAGTGTGGCGTGAGCGCGAAGTGGCTTACCCCTTAATTGGTGTCTTTGAGCTTGTTCCAGGCGTTTTGCTGGCTCAGCATGGCGCGCAGATAAGTCACGTTCGCGCTTGCCTGTTCCGCAGAAAGCTCTGCGCCGGCGATTTTTTCAGCTTCGGCAAAGCGGCCCTGCAGGCCAACAACCAGCGCCAAGTTCTGGCGAACCCGGCTGTCCGCACCGGGCTGGCGGATGGCGGAAGCAAGATAGGATTCCGCGGTTTTAAGGTCGCCCTGCAAGACATAGGACATGCCGAGATTGGACAGGATCGAGGATTCATTGGGTTGCAGATCCAGCGCCTTGCGATAGCGCGCGCGGGCGGTGTCGGGATCGCCCATCTGGTCGTGAATGGCCCCTTCCGCCGACAACAGCTGCCAGTCCGGACGGTCCGGGGTCTGCGCCCGTTGAATGGCATCAAGCGCCTTGTCGAATTGGCCTGCGCCGGCAAGCGCCTTGCCGTAGGCCGCAAGCACCGCGCGATCGGTCGGATTGTGGATCGCCACTTGCTGCATCACGGCAAGCGCCTGTTCAGATCGGCCGCCCATGGTCAGGACGGACGCGTATTTCATCCCGACAGCGGCGTCTTTGGGGTTTTTGTCATAAACCCTGCCGATGCTGGCGGCTGCGGAATGCAACTCGGTCGCGTTCATGGTCTCAAGCGGCTTGTTCATCGACGGGATCGACCCGGTGGTCAGCCTGCCCTTGGAAGCGCATCCCGCAAGCGAGACAGCGAGCGCGGCAATGCAGACTGCGCTGAGCAGCCGCCGGGGTAGGAGTGCACGTGATGGGGTCGCTGACATGGCCTGGTCCCGTAAATTGAGGTGCGTGGCGGCCCGGTAGGGGTGGCGCCGCAGTCTTCGTTCAAGCAATAATCTGTTAACCCTAATCAAGAGTTAACGTCTGATTCTCCGCGTCCCTTTTGCGGAGAGCCAAAGGAGAAACAATGTCGCCCTATGCCCACATTGATCGACCGTCGCCCTTCGCGCCGAAGTCTGCTGAAACCTTGCCCATCTGGGCGGTGTCGCGGGCCGATATGGACCACGGAAAGCTGGAAGAAGCGGCGTCAGCCTGGGCGGCATCCGCCGGCTTTCAGGCCGCTGAGGGATCAGTGCTGCTGGTGCCCGACAGCCAGGGCAAGCTTTCGGGCGCGCTGTTCGGGCTGGGCGAGGAGGGTGACTGCCATCCGCTGGTAGGCGGCAAGCTTGCACGGGTTTTGCCCAAGGGAGATTGGCACATTGCCGCCTCGCCCATCCCGGGCGATAGGATGGCGCTGGCTTTCGGCATGGGCGCCTACCGGTTCGAGAGCTACCGCAAGCCGGCACCGGAAGGTCCACGGCTGGTGATACCCGACGATGCAGATGCCGATGCCATCAGGCGCACGGTGACGGCGGTGGGGTTGGCTCGAGACCTGGTCAACACGCCCGCCAATGATATGGGGCCGGATGCGCTGGAAGCGGCCTTCCGCGGACTTGGTGCACATTACCAGGCCAAGGTCAGTGTCATTGCCGGCGATGAGCTCGTGTCCCAGGGCTTTCCGATGATCCATGCGGTCGGCCGAGCGGCTCAGGAGGCGCCACGATTGCTTGAATTGCGCTGGGGTCAGGAGGGTGCACCGAAACTCACCCTGGTTGGCAAGGGGGTCTGCTTCGACACCGGTGGTCTTGATATCAAACCGGCCGCTTCGATGCTGAACATGAAGAAGGATATGGGCGGCGCCGCCAATGTGATCGCGCTGGCCATGATGATCATGGACGCCGGCCTGAAGGTCGATCTGCGGGTGCTCATCCCGGCGGTCGAGAATTCGATCTCGGCGTCGGCCTTCCGGCCCGGCGATGTGCTTATGAGCCGTAAGGGCCTCAGCGTCCAGATCGACAACACCGACGCCGAGGGACGCCTGGTGCTGGCAGATGCGCTCACCTTCGCCTGCGAGGACAATCCCGGCCTGCTCATCGACATGGCGACGCTCACAGGTGCAGCGCGTGTCGCGCTCGGTCCCGATCTTCCGCCATTTTATACCGATGACGATCAACTGGCCGCAGACCTCGCAACGGCGTCGACAGCGGTTGTCGATCCGCTCTGGCGGATGCCGCTCTACAAGCCCTATGAAGCTGATGTCAAAGCCCGGATTGCCGATCTGACCAACGCGCCGGCGGGCGGATTTGCCGGTTCGATCACGGCCGCACTGTTTCTCAAGCGTTTTGTGGCGCCCGGAACAAACTGGGTGCATTTTGATATTTTCGCCTGGTCGCCAAAGGACAAGCCGCATGCCCCGATGGGCGGCGAAGCCCAGGGCATCCGGGCCCTGTTTGATGTGATCAGCAAACGGCATCCTGCCTGAGATCAACCGCTGACTTGCGCGCTGCCTGTGTTTCGGTCAAAGTAATTCGGTACCGAAACGATACAGGCACCCGCAATGTCACTTGACCTCCGGCCCTCCGATGCCCTTGGGCTGTGGCACGCCGCCACGCTTGAGCATGTGCGTGTGATCGGGCCTGATCTGACCATCAGGCAACTGGCCATCTTGCTGCACATCTATCTGGCGCCGCCGCCGCACACGGTTCGGGGGCTCGCCGCCACGCTGGGGGTAACCAAGCCGGTGATCACCCGGGCGCTCGACACCATGGGCCATATGGGGCTGGTGCGCCGGGTACGCGATGATCGCGACCGGCGCAATGTCATCATCAAGCGGACGGTGGACGGCGCGCTCTTTGTCGAGAGACTTGGCGACATCATCATTGCTGAAGGCCGCAAATTGTCCTTGGCGAAAGATCAGATCCATGAGTGAAACACTTGACCATCGCTTGCACGCCTATCGGGCGGATCTGGCCGATATCCGGCTCAAGGGCCGGGTCGAGGCTGAGCGATTTGCCGAAGGCACGCCTGGCGAGGTGATCCTGCCAGTGGTCCCGGTCCGCCCCAGACCTGACGCTGATTGCAGCATGGATACAGAGGCGCTTCTCGGCGAGACGCTGACCGTGTTTGACCGCTCTGGTGGCTGGGCCTGGGTTAAGCTGGCCGCCGACGGCTATGTCGGTTATCTGCGCGAAGAGGCCATCGCGGAGGGCACAAGCCCGGCCACCCATGTCGTGTCAGTGCCGCGCAGTTTTGTCTATCCCGGTCCGGATCTGCGCTTTCCGCATCTCAAGGTCTTGTCGATGGGCAGCCGTGTGAATGTGGTTGGCGCCGCAGAAACGCGTGCCACTCCCTATGCGCTTCTGGACGATGGCTCCGCCATCATCGCCACGCATCTGCGGCCGATCGATGAAACAGCGGCTGAAGATGCCGTGTCCGTCGCCGCCCGGTTTTTGCACACGCCCTATCTCTGGGGCGGGCGTTCCGGCCTTGGTATCGATTGCTCGGGCCTGGTGCAGATGGCACTCGCCATGACCGGCAAACCGGCGCCGCGCGATTCAGATCAGCAGGCAGCAGATTTGGGAACCCCGATTGATCCCGACAGGGATGGTTTGCAGCGCGGGGATCTGGTGTTCTGGAAAGGCCATGTCGGGTTTTTGGAAGATCAGCACACCCTGCTGCACGCTTCCGGTGCAACCATGTCTGTCACCCGCGAACCCCTGCGCGAGGCAATTGACCGCATCGCCAAGCTCTACAGTCATCCGACAGGCTATCGCAGGCCTTAATACCCGGTTTTGCGGTCAACCAGATTGACCAGCGGTTCGCCGCGTTCATAAGCGTCCATCTGGCGCACAATCGGCACGATCAGAGAGGATGCCACCGACGATGCCGCTGCGTGCGGGGTCAGCGTCACTTTTGGATGCGCCCAGAACAGACTTTCCGGCGGCAGCGGTTCCTGCTGAAACACGTCGAGCGAGACGGCCGAAAGCAGACCTTCATCGAGGGCCGAGAGAATATCGGTCTCGTTCTGCAGCCCGCCGCGCCCGGCATTGATCAGCACTGGCGCGCCCAAAGGCCCGCGCTTTGTCATCTTCGAAAACACGTCACGATTGAGGATTTCGCTTGTGTCGGGTGTCAGCGGCAGCAGCACCACGAAAATGTCGGCAGAGGCCAGAAATGCATCAAGCCCCTCGGGGCCGGCATGGCAGGCAACGCCCTCGACCTGTTTTTGAGTTCGCGACCAGCCGGAGACCTTGAAGCCCATCACCTGCAGCTTGGCGGCTGCATCACTGCCCAGTTCGCCCAGCCCCATGATGCCAACGGTAATATCGGCGGCAGCGGCCTGGTCTTTGTCCTCAAGCCAGATCCGGTCTGCCTGCTGAGCCCGGTAGTGCGGTCCGAGGCGGTGATGGTCGAGAACCTGCCAGACCACATATTCGCTCATCCGTGTGGTCAGGTCAGGCGACACCACGCGTACGATCGGCACGTCTGGCAGGCTGGTGTCGGAAAACACATGATCGACACCGGCGCCAAGCGAGAAGATCACCTTGAGATTGGGCAGCTTCGACAACAGGCCCTTCCGCTGTTTCCACACCACCGCGTAATGGATACTGGGATCGGTTTCACCCTCCGGCTCAAGCGTCACGGCCCGGTCTGGTGCGGCCTTGGCCAGTTCATCAATCCACAGCTCTGTCGACCAGCCGGTGGGTGCCAGCAGAATGCGGCCCTTGTCGATGCTCTTGTCTGTCATGAAGCTGCCTATTCGCTGACCACGGTGCTGTCAGCGGCTTCCAGATTGAAGGCCGCCGCCATCAGCGCTTTGGTGTATTCGGTTTCGGGGTGGTCGAAAATCTTGTCCGCCGTGCCCTGTTCGGCCACTTTGCCGTTGCGCATGACAATCACGTCATTGGCCAGCGCCCGCACCACCTTCAGGTCGTGACTGATGAACAGATAGGCCAGTTGATGCCGCTTCTGCAGATCGCGCAGCAGATCGACCACCTGGGCCTGAACGCTCATGTCCAGCGCGGATGTCGGCTCGTCGAGCATGACGAAGCGCGGCTTGAGCACCATGGCCCGGGCAATCGCCACCCGTTGCCGCTGACCGCCGGAAAATTCATGCGGGTAGCGCCAGCGGGTGGTGGCGTCGAGCCCGACTTCCTCCAGCGCTTCGGCGACGCGGCGGTCGCGATCGCGGGCCGAAAGGTCAGGGGCATGAATGGCCAGACCTTCGCCGACGATGTCGGCAATCGACATCCGCGGGCTCAGCGACCCGAACGGATCCTGGAACACCACCTGCATGGCGCTTCTGAGCGGCTTCATCTGCTTGAATGACCGCTCGTGCAGCGGCAGCTTGTTGAAATAAATCTCGCCTTCGCTACGGATCAGCCGCATCAGCGCAAGCCCCAGCGTTGTCTTGCCCGATCCGGACTCGCCGACAACACCGAGCGTCTGGCCTGCCTTGAGATCGAGCGACAGCCCGTCCACCGCCTTGATATGGTCGACCGTGCGGCGCAGAAAACCCTTCTTGACCGGGAACCAGACCTTGATGTCCTTGGCACGCATGATTTCCGGGGCGGCTTCATCGCGCTCGGGCGGCTCGCCCTTCGGTTCTGCGGCAAGCAGATGCTTGGTGTAGGCATGCTGCGGATTGGCGAAAATATCGACCGTCGGACCGGCTTCGACGATCTTTCCGTCGGTCATCACGCAAACCCGGTCGGCAAATTTGCGGACGATGCCGAGATCATGGGTGATGAACAGCATGGCCATGCCGTGCTGGCTTTTGAGAGTGCTCAGCAATTCGAGAATCTGTGCCTGCACGGTGACGTCGAGCGCCGTGGTCGGTTCGTCGGCAATCAGCAATTCCGGGCGGTTGGCCAGCGCCATGGCGATCATTACCCGCTGGCGCTGACCACCGGACAATTGATGCGGATAGGAGGCTAGGCGTTTTTCCGGATCGCGGATACCGACCTGATTGAGCAGTTCCAGCACCTGCCGGCGTGCCTCGTCGGGCTTGATAGGCTGGTGCAGATGCAGGATTTCCGAGATCTGCTTTTCGACCGATTGCAGCGGATTGAGCGAGGTCATCGGCTCCTGGAAAATCATGGTGATGTCGTTGCCGCGCACATCCCGGATCACCGGTTCCGGTGCCGAGAGCAGATCCTGGCCTTTGAACAGGATTTCGCCCGACGGGTGGCTCGCCGCCGGGTAGGGCAAGAGCCGCAGCACGGACAACGCCGAGACCGATTTGCCGGAGCCGGATTCGCCCACAAGCGCCACGGTCTCGCCGCGTCTTATGTCGAACGAGATATGGTCGACCGCGGTCTGACTTTCGCCGGACTGGTGGAATTCCACCGAAAGATCGCGCACCGACAGCAGCACGTCATTGGTATTGCCTGAACCACTACTCATCGAAAAGTCTTTCGCGGATCGAAGGCGTCACGCGTGGCTTCACCGATGAAGATCAGCAGCGACAGCATGATCGAGATGGTGAAGAACGCGGTCATCCCCAGCCAGGGTGCCTGCAGATTGCGCTTGCCCTGGGCAATCAGTTCACCCAGCGAAGCCGAACCCGGAGGCAGTCCGAAGCCAAGGAAATCGAGCGAGGTCAGTGTGGTGATCGAACCCGACAGGATGAAGGGCAGGAATGTCAGCGTCGCCACCATGGCGTTGGGCAGCAGGTGCCGGAACATGATGGTGGAGTTGCCGACGCCGAGCGCCCGGGCGGCGTTGACATATTCGAAATTGCGGGCGCGCAGGAACTCCGCCCGGACGATGCCGACGAACGAAACCCAGGAAAACAACAGCATGATGCCAAGCAGGATCCAGAACCCCGGCGGCAGCACCGCGGCGATGATCAGCAGGATGTAGAGCACCGGCATAGATGACCAGATCTCGATGAAACGCTGCATCAACAGGTCGGTCCAGCCGCCAAAATAGCCCTGCACCGCGCCGGCGGTGACGCCGATCACAGCCGAAAAGATCGTCAGAATCAGCCCGAACAGAACGGAAATACGAAACCCGTAGATCATCCGCGCGGTGACATCGCGGGCCTGATCGTCGGTGCCCAGCCAGTTCATGTTGCCCAGCGTGCAGCCGGGGTCCTCATCCTTGAGCGGGTAAGCCGAGCAGCTTGCACCGTCTTCGAGCATCCAGAACGGCGCGGTCGGTGCCGAATGCGGAATATAGGAATTGGCGGTGGTGTAGGAATAGCGGATCGGCGGCCAGATCATCCATCCATTGGCCTGAATTTCGTCCTGGATGAATGGATCGCGGTAATCGGTGCGCGCCAGAAAGCCGCCGAACTTTTCCTCCGGATAGTCGACCAGCACGGGATACAGGATTTCGCCCTTGTAGGAGGCCAGGATCGGCCGGTCATTGGCGATGAACTCGGCCAGCAGGCTGGCGATGAACAGGAACAGGAACAGCCACAGCGACCAGTAGCCGCGCCGGTTGGCCTTGAAATTGGCCCAGCGCCGCTTGTTGGTCGGCGACAGCCAGCCTTTTGGCCGGCCATTGACATCATAGGTCTCAGGGTTGCTGGAAGCCGCCGCGCTCATCCGACGTCCCTTTTCTCAAAGTCGATGCGCGGATCGACCCAGGTGTAGACCAGATCCGAAATCAGCCCGACGACCAGCCCCATCAGTGAAAAGATGAACAGCGTTGCAAACACCACCGGATAATCGCGCCGGATCACCGATTCGAACCCGAGCCGCCCCAATCCGTCGAGCGAGAAAATCGTTTCGATCAGCAGCGATCCTGAAAAGAACGCCGTGATGAACGCGCCGGGAAAGCCGGCAATGATGATCAGCATCGCGTTGCGGAACACATGCCGGTAAAGCACCTGGCTTTCGGTCAGTCCCTTGGCCCGCGCCGTGGTGACATATTGCTTGCGGATTTCATCAATGAACGAGTTCTTGGTCAGAAGCGTCGTGGTGGCGAATGCCGCCAGCGACAGCGCGATCAGGGGCAGCGCCAGGTGCCAGAAATAGTCGACGATCTTGCCGAACAGGCTCAACTCGGCAAAATTGTCCGAGGTCAGGCCGCGCAACGGGAACCAGTCAAAAAACGATCCGCCGGCAAACATCACGATCAGCATGATGCCGACCAGAAAGCCGGGCACGGCATAGGCGATGATGATCAGGCCTGAGGTCCAGACATCGAAACGGGAGCCATCGGATACCGCCTTCTTGATCCCCAGCGGAATCGAGATGACGTAGGACAACAGCAGGATCCAGATGCCGAGCGAGATTGAAACCGGCATTTTCTCGATGATCAGATCAAGCACATCGATGCTGCGGAAATAGCTTTCGCCGAAGTCGAAGCGGATATAGTCCCACATCATCTTGCCGAACCGCTCGAGCGGCGGTTTGTCAAAGCCGAACTGGGCTTCCAGCTTGGCGATAAATTCGGGGTCAAGTCCCTGCGCGCCGCGATATTGCGAGGATGTGGAATCGCCGAAATCCTGCTGGGCGCTGCCCATGGTGTCACCACCGCCGGAAATCCGGTCGATTGCCGAATCACCTTGCCCGGTCAGCTCGGCAATCACCTGCTCGACCGGCCCGCCGGGCGCGAACTGGATCACCGCAAAAGAAATCGCCATGATGCCGACGACGGTCGGAATCATCAAAAGCAGCCGGCGAAGGATATAGATGCCCATCAGGCAACATTCCTGTCAGTCGCAGCGCGCGCATCATCTCTGTTGGGTGGTGTGTTGCTCAATTCCGCGTCCTTCCAGCCGGATTGTCCGGAATCCGGCTGATTCGTCTCTGTCTCATACAGAATCGAATGTCGCATGCGGTGCAAGGCCGAAAACGCCTCAATTTGGCTCGTTCATCCACCACACATCCGGAAAACCGAGCCCGTAATAGGGAAGCTCGTCGGGGTGGGCGAGGTTCTTGCTGTAAGCCACCTTGACCGCGTTGCTGTAAAACAGCGGCACCACATAATGATGTGCCAGCAGTACCCGGTCGAGTGCTTTTACAGCCGCCGCCTTTTCCTCGCGGGTTTGGGCGAAAATCACCATCCGGATCAATTCGTCGACTGCCGGATCGGATATTCCGGCATAGTTACGCGATCCCTCGCGATCCACCGAAGATGACCCCCAATACCCGGCCTGCTCGTTGCCCGGATTGAGCGATTGCCCCCAGACATTCCAGATCATGTCGTAGTCGAAGCTTCTCACCCGGTTGGTATATTGTGAGGCGTCGACCGTGCGGATCCGCGCATCAAAGCCAATTTTCTTCAGGCTGGCGACATAGGGCAGCACCGACCTTTCAAGCGAAGGGCTGGAAAGCAGGATTTCAATCTCGAAGGGCTCGCCCGTGCTTGCATCGACAAGCCTGCCATTCTTCAGCTCATATCCGGCTTCCTGCAAAAGCGTCAGCGCCTGGCGCAGATTTGCGCGCGCCTTTGTCGGATCGCCGCCCACCGGATTGGTGTAGGGCGTGGTGAACACTTCGGCTGGCACCTTGTCCTTCAGCCCTTCGAGAATCTCCTTCTCGCGGCCTTCCGGCAAGCCTGTGGAAGCCAACTCCGTGCCCCAGAAGTAACTGTCGACCCGCGCCAGCGCGTCAAAGGCCAGATTGTGGTTCAGGTCTTCGAAATCGAAGGCGAAGTTGAGCGCCCTGCGCACCCGTATGTCCTTGAACTTGTCGCGACGCATGTTGGGTACCATCGCCTGCATGATGCCGACGGCGCGCAGCGGGTTCTCTATTTCCTCGCGCTTGATGTCACCATTCTGGACACCGGGAAAATCATAGGCAGTAGCCCATTTGCTGGCTGAATTCTCCTGCCGGAAATCCACCGTACCGGCGCGGAAAGCCTCGAATTCGACATTGGCGTCGGAGAAGTAGATATATTCGATCGCACCGAAATTGTGCTGCCCGACATTGACGTTGAGATCCTTGCCCCAGTAGTCGTCGCGCAACTCGTAGCGGATGGTTGACCCGGGTTTGAAGGCAGCGATCCGGTAGGGGCCTGACCCCATTACCGGCTCCAGCGTGGTGCGGCTGATGTCGCGCGCGCTGCCGTCGGCGCCTGTCCCCTCCCACCAGTGTTTTGGGATAACCAGGATCTGCCCAAGGATTTGCGGCAGTTCGCGGTTGTTGTTCTCGTCAAACAGAAAGGTCACTTCCCGCTCTGCAGTCTTCTCGGCCGAGACGACATGGGCGTAGTAATTGGCCTGCAGCGGATTGAGTTCCTTGGCCTTGTCGAAGCTGAAGACCACATCGTCGGCGGTCACCGGTTTGCCGTCTGCCCATTTGGCATCCGCCCGAAGCCGGAACGTGACTTTTGAAATATCGTCGGGAAAGGAGGTGCTTTCGGCCAGCAGCCCGTAGGACGAAGACACCTCGTCTTCCGACGATTTCATCAAGGTGTCGAAGACCAGGCTGAGCCCGGTCACCAATTCACCCTTGGCCAGGGTCGGGTTGAAGCTGTCGAAGGTGCCTTCCTCCGCCAGTTTCAGCGTGCCGCCCTTCGGCGCATCCGGATTGACGTAGTCGAAGCGGTCAAAGCCTTGCGCGTATTTCGGCTCGTCAATCATTGCCGTGGCATGCTGCCAGACCGGTTCCTCAGCCGATGCAACCGTTGCACTGAAGATTACTCCGGCCAATGCCAGAGTGGGGGCCAGAATCGGGGCGAGAACGGATGCGGCCAGCATGGATGCGGCAATGCGGATGGTCATGGGTGCGGGTCCTCCGGTAACCTGTGTCATAACAACAACAATAGGCCAGTTCTGCGGCACTTGCAGGGGCTGATGCCAAAAACCGCATGAAATCATAAAAAAAGCCGGGCACGAGGCCCGGCTTTCATAACAATCGAATGGCAGATTATTCGCTTGGCGCAGGCGTCGCAGCCGGTTCTGCTGCAGGTTCGGCAGCGGCTTCAGCCTCGGCACCCGCATCGGCAGGGGCTTCGGCACTCGCATCGGTGGCGGCCTCGGTTGCGTCAGGCAACGGCGCCGGCGTATCGCCCACCGTGCGAAGATAGGCGATCAGGTCTGCCCGCTCGTCGATCTTCTTGACGCCTGCAAAGCCCATTGCTGTGCCCTTGATATATTTTTTCGGTGCGGCCAGGAATTCGCTGAGATGCTCGTAATCCCAAACCACGGTTCCATCTTCGGAGAATTCGGTCATGGCACTGGAGTACTTGAACCCCTCATGCGTGGCGACCGGCCGATTGACGATGTTCCACAGGCCGGGGCCGACCTTGTTGGCGCTGGCAGCATCATTGCTGTGGCAGGCGGCGCATTTCTTGAACACGGATTCGCCCTTGGCCGGATCGGCGCTGGCGAGCAGCGGCGCAATCAGTTCAGGTTCAGCCGCTTCTGCCGGCGCGCTCGCATCGCCGCCGCCTTCAGCAACCTCGATCAGAAAGCCTTCGGTTTCCGGCTCCGCTGCGTGGTAAATCCCCTCCGACACGATGGAAAGGGTCATCAGAACAAACAAAACACCGAGAAAAGCGCCTGCTGCCGAGTTAAAATATGAGGAGTTCATGTTCCGTCGCTCCGTTTCGATCCGGCGTCCCGCGCTGTTTTCAGCAATGTCCGAACCAGTCTTGAAATCGCGCGGAACCTATGTCTTTTGCAAGTTCGTTGCAACACCGTTTGTAATGGCGGCCATGAGACTTTTTGACACTTGTGCCGAATAACCCGAGGATCAGACCCATATGGCAGAAGGCCCAGAGCATACGCTCGTTATCATTCCGGCCAGAATGGCCTCCGCCCGGCTACCCGGAAAACCGCTTGCCGACATTGGTGGCGAACCGATGGTCGTCTGGGTGGCCCGGCAGGCGGCACTTGCAGCTGTTGGCCGTGTGGCCGTTGCCACTGATTCGCGCGAAATCGCCGATGTGGTCGAAGCCGCAGGCTTCGAGGCGGTGATGACTCGCGATGATCACCAGTCCGGATCGGATCGCGTGTTCGAAGCGGCGATGAAAATGGACCCCGAGGCGCGAGCCGGAGTCATCCTCAATGTTCAGGGTGACATTCCCGCCATCGAGCCTGAAGCCATCCGCAGGGCTGCCCTGCCGCTTTTGACATCCAAGGCAGATCTCGCCACGCTGGCCGTCGAAATTTCCGACGAAGCCGAGAAAATCAACCCGAGCATCGTCAAGGTGATCGGTACGCCGATCGGCGAGGGGCTTTTGCGGGCACTGTATTTCACCCGTGCCACCGCGCCCTATGGCGACGGACCGCTCTATCACCACATCGGACTTTACGCCTGGCGCCGCTCGGCGTTGCAGCGCTTCGTGTCGCTGCCTCCCTCAACGCTTGAAAGACGCGAATCGCTTGAGCAGTTGCGGGCGCTCGAGGACGGCATGCGCATTGATGTGGCCATCGTTGACTCCGTTCCTCTCGGTGTCGATACTCCCGCCGATCTTGAACGCGCCCGCAAAATCCTGGCGCCGAAATAGACACGCATTTCTCACAACGGACACCTATCATGACCGCATCCACCAACCGCATCGCCTTTCAGGGCGAGTTTGGCGCAAATTCCGACATGGCCTGCCGCGACATGTTTGCCGGCATGGATCCGTTGCCCTGCGCCACGTTTGAGGATGCCTTCAACGCGCTTGCACAGGGTGAGGCGGATTTGGCGATGATCCCGATCGAAAACACCATCGCCGGCCGGGTTGCCGACATCCACCATTTGTTGCCCGAATCGCAACTGCATATCGTCGGCGAATATTTCATGCCGATCCATTTTCAGCTGATGGCGCTGCCGGGCGTTGACCGGTCGGAAATCCGCACCGTGCACAGCCATGTCCATGCCGTCGGTCAGTGCCGCAAAATTGTCCGCGCCAATGGCTGGAAGGCTGTTGTGGCTGGCGACACCGCCGGCGCAGCCCGGCTGGTCTCGGAGAGCAACGACCGGACCATGGCGGCACTTGCGCCGCATTTGGCAGCCGAACTCTATGGCCTCGATATCCTCGAGCAGAATGTCGAGGACACCGAAACCAATGTCACCCGTTTCGTGGTGCTGTCACGTGAGGCCCAGATTCCGCCGCGGCCGGTGGCGGGCGAGGTGGTCGTCACCACCTTCGTCTTCAAGGTCCGCAACATTCCGGCAGCGCTCTACAAGGCGATGGGTGGTTTCGCCACCAATGGCGTCAACATGACCAAGCTGGAAAGCTACCAGATTGGCGGCAAGTTTTTCGCAACCCAGTTCTATGCCGACATCCAGGGACATCCGGACGAAGCGCCGGTCGCCCGCGCCCTGGAGGAGCTTGGCTACTTTTCCAAGGAACTGCGGATTCTCGGTGTCTACCCTGCCCATCCGTTCCGCCTGGTGCAAAACGGAACCCACGCACAAGAGGCCGAGGGCTGAACAGCCCCCTTTACTTGCCCCAATCCAGCCAGTCGCGCATCAGCCGATGGGCGATGGCGCCGGGCGGCGGCGCCGAGGCATTGGCCTCGCCGAGAACATTCGCCAGCATGGCTTCGGTCTCGGTGCGGTCAAACCAGCGGCAATCCTCAAGCTCTGCAGTGTCGCGGGAAATCTCGAGGCTTTGTGCCTCGGCATAGACGCCGATCATCAATGTATGCGGCATCGGCCATGGCTGGCTGGCATGATAGCGCACCCGGCCAACCTTGATGCCGGATTCCTCCATTGTCTCTCGCCGCACCGCGTCTTCCATGGTTTCACCCGGTTCGATGAAGCCTGCCAGGCATGAAAACATGCCGGGCGGAAAATGCGGGCTGCGGCCAAGCAGGCAGCGATCGCCAGCCTCATCAACAACCAGCATGATGCCGACCGGATCGGTTCGCGGAAACACCGTATGGCCACAGCTGTGGCATTTTCGGCGGTAACCGCCGGCTTCGGGCGTCATCTGCCCTCCGCAGACGCCGCAAAACCGGTGCGCCAGTGCCCAGGAAACAAGGCTGGTGCCTTGCGCAAAGGCGCCCAGCGTTTCCTCGTCCACAAGCGCCTGACGATAGACCGACCGTGTGTCGATGGCCTTGAAGGCTTCGGGCAGATCATCGGGGCCAATGCCGACCGGCATGGCGATGCGGGCGGCATTGGATTCGGTCCATCCGATCAGAATGGCGTCGGCGTCTTGCGGCTGCATTGCCGCAATGTCATCAGCCGTCAGCAACCCAATGGGTGCGTCGCCATCGACCCGCATCGCCAGCCGGCCTTTGGTGATGGCGAAATAGCGTGTTGCCGGATCCTTGAGCGCGTCACCAAGCTCGGTTTCGGTGCGGTGTTCGGAGCGGCGATCAAGCCGATTGGTTGAAAAAGCCGTCAGACGGCTGGCTTCGCCATGAGGAGCATCATGGTCAAACAGGGAAAATATCATAAATCAGAGGACCTCAAGCAGTCTTTCGGTAAATTCGGTGCGGGCGTCGGGAGTCCAGGCGCTGGCTTCGCCATGCCCCCAGACCGGACCGGGCCAGGCGGGATCGCCTTCGTTGCGGGCAATGATGTGAAGATGGAACTGGCGAACCTGATTGCCAAGCGCACCAACATTGATCTTGAGGCAGCCGGTCGCCTGCTTGAGGGCCTTGGCGGCAAGGGCGGTCTCGAAGGTCAGCATCGTCTGGTCGAGCGGCGTCATGTCGAATATCTCCGAAATACCGCTGCGTTGCGGCACCAGCAGCACCCAGGGCCAGCGGCTGTCCATCATCAATCTGAGCTGGCACAAACCCAGCTTGATCAATAGCTTGGAATCGCGGTCGAGGCGCGGATCGAGAACAAAATCAGACATGGGCTATACCGCCGGACAGAGTTGAGTGCAAACTCTAGCAGTTTTTTTGGCCCCTGGCTTGCTTTTGCCTGTTCGATTGACGATATGTGCGGTGGGAGGTTGGTGGTGGACGAGCCACTCGCCAACCGGGTCAGGTCCGGAAGGAAGCAGCCCTAACGAGCCAGGCACGGGTCACCGTGCCAGCCTCCCACCCTTTTGCCCGTGCCATTCATGGCAGGCCCGGTCATTGACCGGGTTCGACCGGGGTGCAAACATTCGATTTGAATGGCCACCGGGCCAGCGCGAAGGCGGCACGAGGATCATGGACGATTTAACCGGCACGAATACAGCCCCCTCGGGGACAGCGCCTGAGGCGAAGTCACCGTACCGGGTTCTGGCGCGGAAATACCGGCCCAAGGATTTCACCGATCTCATCGGCCAGGAGCCGATGGTCCGCACGCTGACCAATGCCTTTTCCACCGGCCGCATTGCACAGGCCTGGATGCTGACTGGTGTGCGCGGTGTCGGCAAGACCACGACGGCGCGGATTCTGGCGCGGGCGCTGAATTACCAGACTGCCGAGATCGACCAGCCGACCATAGACCTGACCGTTCCGGGCGAACATTGCCAGGCGATCATGGAAGGTCGCCATGTCGATGTCATCGAGATGGATGCCGCCTCGCATACCGGCATTGACGATATCCGCGAGATCATCGAGCAGATCCGCTACCGCCCGGTGTCGGCGCGCTACAAGGTCTACATCATCGACGAAGTGCACATGCTCTCCAATCAGGCCTTCAACGGCCTGCTCAAGACCTTGGAAGAGCCGCCTTCACATGTGAAGTTCATCTTTGCCACCACCGAGATTCGCAAGGTTCCGATCACCGTGCTGTCGCGCTGCCAGCGCTTTGACCTGCGGCGGATCGATTCGGGGTTGCTTGTTGCCCATTTCAGGAATGTCTCCGATCAGGAAGGCATTTTGATCGACGACGAATCGCTGGCCATGATCGCCCGCGCCGCCGAAGGCTCGGTGCGTGACGGGCTGTCGCTGCTTGATCAGGCAATCGCCCATGGTGGCGGCGGGGTCGATGCTGAAGCCGTGCGTTCGATGCTTGGCCTCGCTGACCGATCCCGCATTGTCGGATTGTTCGGGTCGCTGATGACTGGCGACGTTGCGGCAGCTTTGGCAAATTATCGCGATCAGTATAATTCGGGCGCCAGCCCCTCGGTGATCCTGACCGATCTGGCTGATTTCACCCATCTGGTTACCCGGCTGAAATTCGTGCCGCAGGCAGGTGAAGATCCCTCATTGACCGAAACCGAGCGCCTCAACGGTGCTGATTTTGCCGGAACCTTGTCGACCGTCATACTCTCGCGGGTCTGGCAGATGCTGCTCAAGGGCATCACCGAAACCGACACCTCAAGCCGGCCTGCTGCGGCAGCGGAAATGGCCTTGATCCGGATCGGGCATGCGGCCAGTTTGCCGTCGCCGGAGGATGCGGTGAAGGCGTTTCACAATTCCGGCGGCACGACGTCCGGAGCGGCTTCGACCAGTGGCGGCGGGCAACCCTCTGGCGGCGGCGGTGCGACGGCCCGCGCGGTCGGCGAACGCCGCATGCCGCAAGGCGGCGGTGGCGGACAACCGGCGATGCGGCTGGCTCATTCCGCCGAGCCCACGGTCGCCACGCCGGCTCTCGCAGAGCCTGTGCAAGAGATCGCCATAACGTCACTTGAAGACATGGTGGCGCTGGCCGAAAAATTTCGCGACATCGCCATGAAGGTGCAGATCCGAACCGGTGTGCGTCTTGTCCGGATCGAGCCCGGCCGCCTCGAGATCAGCCTGACACCGGAAGCAAGTCCGAGCCTGCCGGGTGAGTTGATCAAGAAGCTGGCAGACTGGACCGGGGCAAAATGGATCGTGACGCTGAGCCGCGAAGAAGGCGCCCCGACGCTTTCCGAGCGCGAGACCGCCAAGCGGGACGCACTGGTCAGCGATGCGCGTCAGGATCCTGATGTGGCAGCCATTCTGGCAAAGTTCCCCGGCTCGCGGATCACCGATGTGCGCATCGCCGTTACCGAGGAAATCCTGGCCGAAACGGTGCTGTCGCCTTCCGAGGACGGTGACATCCTGCCAGATGAAATGGATCCCGACGACGAATCCGATTAGCCGGTGCCCATACTGCAGCAAATGGCTGCAGCATGGGGCCGCAGGACCGGATCAGGACCGGCACTCAACAACCAAAAGGAGATTGTGATGAAAGACATCATGGGCATGATGGGCAAGATCAAGGACATGCAGGCCAAGATGGAAAGCATGCAGGACGAAATGGCGGCACTCGAATGCGAAGGCGTCGCTGGCGGCGGAATGGTTAGCGTGCGCCTGTCCGGCAAGGGCCAGATGCTGGGCCTGAAAATCGATCCTTCCATGTTCAAGGAAGATGATGTCGAGATCCTCGAGGATCTCATTGTCGCAGCCCATAACGACGCCAAGGGCAAGGTCGAGACCATGGTTGCCGAGCGGACCAAGGAACTGACCGCCGGCCTGCCGATCCCTCCCGGCATGAAATTGCCATTCTGAGCTGCGTGACCGTCACCGGAGATTGAGATGCAAAAACGTGTAACCGGGCCGGAAATCGAGCGCCTGATCCAGCTGCTGGCGCGCGTTCCCGGTCTGGGGCCGCGATCGGCGCGCCGCGCCGCTTTGCACTTGATCAAGAAAAAGGACCAGCTGATGGGACCGCTGGGACTAGCGATGAACGAGGCCTTCGACAAGGTCCGCATCTGCTCGACCTGCGGCAATGCCGACACCTCCGACCCCTGCACGGTCTGCACCGATCCGACCCGCGACCAGACCGTCATCATCGTTGTCGAGGACGTGGCTGATCTGTGGGCGCTGGAGCGGGCCGCGGCGATGAATGCCGGCTATCATGTGCTCGGCGGCACCTTGTCGCCGCTCGATGGCATCGGCCCCGACGATCTGTCGATTGCCGGGCTCGTCGACCGGGTCGCCAAGGGCGAAGTCCGCGAGATCCTGATTGCCGTCAACGCAACCGTCGAAGGCCAGACCACGGCGCATTACATCACCGAGCAATTGTCCGGCTTCGACATCAAGATCACCCGGCTGGCCCATGGTGTACCGGTTGGCGGCGAACTTGATTATCTCGACGAAGGCACGCTGGCTGCGGCCATCCGGGCGCGCACTGCCTTTTGAGGGAGCGACACATGCCACGATTTTTCAACCCCGAAACCATGCCGAAGCCGGCTTCCAATTATGTCCAGGCCGTTGAGATGGTTTCGCCGGGAAGCCGTCTGATCATCTCGGGCCAGATCGGGGTTGCGCCGGACGGGCAGATGTTGCAGGGCTACCGTGCCCAGGCCGAACAGGCGTGGCGCAACGGACTTGCCGGCGTGATCGCTTCCGGAATGCAAATCAGCGACATCGTCTCGATACGTGTCTACGACGTGGCGCCCGGCGATGTCAGCGCCTACCGGGAGATTCGGGATCAGTTTCTCGAAGGTCACGCACCGGCCTCGACCTACGTGATTGTTGCCGGTCTGGCGCACCCCGATCTGCTGACGGAGATCGAGATAGAGGCTTTTCGCCAGAGCTGATGCCGGTGAAACCGGACGTGCCATTCTCCTGACGTGCTGCTCAGGTTAGATTGAGCAGATGATTCGCACCCTGATCCTTTCGATGACCCTCCTGTTCGCCGTGGCCACATTCGGGGCCATGCCATCACACGCCGCAACCAAATCCGGGGTCGAAGCCCAGTTCCGCCAATGGCTGGAGGCTGATCTGTGGCCGGAAGCCAAACGCGGCGGCGTCTCCAAACCGGTTTTTGACAGCGCTTTTTCAGGCATCAGTCTCGATTGGGATCTTCCTGATCTTCAACCCCCCGGTTTTCCCAAACCCAAGCAGCGGGCCCAGAGCCAGGCCGAATTTCGCAGCCCCGGCGCCTATTTCGATGAAAAACGGCTTCAGGGTCTCGCCGCCTCGGGTCGGTCCCTGATGGCGCAACACGCAGGCACGCTGCGCAAGATCGAGGATCGTTATGGCGTTCCGGCGTCGATCATCGTGGCGATATGGGGCCGCGAGTCCGGCTTCGGACGGGCCAAGATTCCCCATTCGGCAGTGCGGGTGATTGCCACCAAGGCCTTCATGTCGACGCGGCCCGAGCTGTTCCGCAAGGAAATACTGGCAGCGCTGAAGATCCTCCAGCGCGGCGATGTCTCCGCTTCGGCAATGAAAGGCTCCTGGGCCGGCGCCATGGGCCAGCCGCAATTCCTGCCGTCGAGCTATCTTGACCATGCGGTTGATTTCGATGGCGACGGCAAGCGCGACATCTGGAACTCGACCGCCGATTCGCTGGCCTCTATCGCCAATTATCTGGCCCAGTCGGGTTGGGTTCGCGGTCGCGACTGGGGCTTTGAGGCGGTGATCCCGCGGGGCGTCACCTGCGCCCTTGAGGGCCCGGACCGGGCCCGGTCGATCAGCGGCTTGACCGATATGGGTATCATCCGCATTTCCGGCCGGCCCTTTCCCGATCATGAACGCCGTGCGCCCGGCATGGTGCTGGTGCCTGCCGGAATCTACGGCCCGGAATTTGTGGTGACACCGAATTTCTACGTGATCAAGGAATACAACAATTCCGACCTCTACGCGCTGTTCATCGGCAATCTCGCCGACCGCATGGCCCATGGCGGAAGTGCGTTTGTGACACCCTGGGGCAATACCGGCAAGATGCTGCGCTCCGACATCGCCAGGCTGCAATTTTCGCTGGAAAAGCAGGGCTATGATGTCGGGGGAGCGGACGGCCTGCCGGGCTACAAGACCCGGCGGTCAATCGGCGAATGGCAGGCAAAAAACAGCCAGTCGCCAACCTGTTTTCCAACGCCTGCCTTGCTGAAATCGCTGCGATAATCTGACACTGCACCCCGAGGTGACACGCGGCGCAGAGCAGGTTGGTGTCAGCCCTGTCGTTTGTAGGCGCCGGTAATCTTGCGGAACTGGTGCTTGAAGTAGTTTGAAATCATTTTGCCATTGCCATAGAGACGCTGCGTCAGCGCCGCCCCACGTGCGGCCTCGGCCTCCGTGGCAGCCTCATCGATCGCTTGGTGGCGGAAAATGATCCCTGTCGGTGTGACGACCTTCTCGGGAACCAGCCCGGCGCGCGCGGCGGCGACAATCAGATTGTGATGATTGAAGCCGAGCAGATGGGCAAAATGCAGGGCGCCGAACCCCTTGTTCAAGGTCGTCCCGAGATCGGGCACCTCGACATAGACAAGGCCATCGGGCGCCGACCAAGCGGCCATCTGGCGGAGTGCATCCACCGGATTGCTCAAATGTTCCACCACATGGAAACAACTCACCAGGTCAAACCGCTCCGGATAGCTGACCTGCTGCCATCCCTTGATGGTGATCCGGTCTCCATGCAGCGACTGCGCATGGTTGCCATAGGTTTCACCGGGTTCAAATCCGTGCGCGTCATGGCCGAGCGCCAGCATGGCGGTGACGAATTCACCTGACCCGCAGCCGAAATCGAGGGTCCGGGCATTTTCCGGCAAAAGCCCTTCAAGCTGCTTCACACGGTTGGCGGCTTCGACGCGCCGTTTTGCCAGATGCTTTTCCTTCGGCACCGTTGAAGCGGCCTGATAATCGAAGCGGTAGAAATCGGCGTAATAGGCTTCCAGTTCGACATCTGAAGGCATCGGGCTGGTATAGAGCAGGCCGCAATGGTCGCAGGCAACCGTCGTCAGGCGTTTCAGTCTGCGGTCAATCCCTGCAAGCCTGGTCTTGGCTCCATGTCCGCAGCCCGGACAGGGCACATCTTGGCCTTCATAGGGATACCGTGTGAACGGCAGGAAGAATGACAGGATGCTGTAGTTCATGAATTCGGGTCCGGTGGAGAGCTTGGGGCTCGTCTTGACGGTCCAATACGCGACAAAACCGGGTCTGGAAAGGCATTGGCCGGAATTTGCTTCATTGAGCGCTGCCGGTCGCCCGATCGGTTGACGCCACGCAGGTGACGTGAAATCCCGATTGAGGCTGAAGCTCGGCGATCGTTCTGCGGAATCGAGGTTGCAATCATCGCCGCTTCCCCCCAAATCAGACTAAAGGCGATTCCCGGCCGCTTTGCCGGCCAGAGAGCATGGAGAACAATATGATTGAGAAGCGCGAGTTTTACATCAACGGTGCCTGGGTTTCGCCGATTGCCGGCCGCGATTGCGAAGTCATCAACCCGTCGAGCGAAGAGGCCTGTGCGGTGATCTCGCTTGGTGGCACCGAAGACACCAATGCGGCAGTTGCTGCGGCCAAGGCAGCCTTTGACAGCTGGTCGCGCACCGATCCCCAGACCCGGCTTGGCTATGTCAAGAAAATCCGCGACATCTATGTCGAGCGCGCCGAGGATATGGCCCAGGCGATCAGTCTTGAAATGGGCGCGCCGATCGACATGTCACGCGACGATCAGGTCACCTCCGGAACCTGGCATATCGACAATTTCATCAAGGCCTTCGAGGACATCGAATTCATCCGTCCGCTCGGACCGCATGCGCCCAATGATCGCATCGCCATGGAGCCGATCGGCGTTGTCGGCCTGATCACGCCCTGGAACTGGCCGATGAACCAGGTCACGCTCAAGGTGATTCCGGCGCTGCTGGCCGGCTGCACCATGGTCCACAAGCCATCGGAAATCGCGCCGCTGTCGTCGATCGTCTTCGCCGAAATCGTCCATGCCGCGGGCCTGCCTACCGGTGTGTTCAACATGGTCAATGGCGACGGCGTCGGCGTCGGCACCGATCTGTCGACCCACACTGATGTGGAGATGATCAGCTTCACCGGTTCAGCGCGCGCCGGCATTCTCATTTCCAAGTCCGCTGCCGACACGCTGAAGCGCGTCTGCCTCGAACTCGGCGGCAAGGGCGCCAATGTGATCTTTGCCGACGCCGATGAAAAGGCCGTCGAGCGTGGCGTCCGGTCATGCTTCAACAACACCGGTCAGAGCTGCAACGCTCCGACGCGCATGCTGGTCGAACGTTCGGTCTATGATCAGTCCGTGGACAAGGCCATCGAGGTTGCCGCCACTGTCAAGGTCGGTCCTGCCAACCAGGCCGGCGATCATATCGGTCCGGTGGTTTCGGCCCAGCAGTTCGACAAGATCCAGGGCCTGATTCAGAAGGGCATCGATGAAGGTGCCCGTCTAGTCGCCGGCGGACTTGGCCGGCCCGAAGGCTTCAACCGGGGCTATTTCGTCCGCCCGACGATTTTTGCCGATGTGAACAATGACATGACCATCGCACGCGAGGAAATCTTCGGGCCGGTGCTGTCGATCATTCCTTTTGACGGCGAGGAAAATGCGGTCGAGATCGCCAATGACACGATCTACGGTCTGACCAATTATGTGCAGAGCCAGGATGGCGCCAAGCGCAATCGCATGGCGCGGCGACTGCGCTCGGGCATGGTTCAGATGAATGGCAAATCACGCGGCGCCGGCTCGCCCTTTGGCGGCGTCAAGGCGTCCGGCCGGGCCCGCGAAGGCGGTGTCTGGGGAATCGAAGAGTTCCTTGAAGCCAAGGCAATCTCCGGCTGGGACAGCGACGCCGACTGATCCCGAACAGATTACGGCCCGCGCCTGACACAGGCGCGGGCCGTTTTCATCATTCTGCCTGATGGTTCAGATCTTCAGGATGGCGTTGCCGATCAGTGTGCCGCTTTCGACGGCCTGATGCGCCGCAGCCACCTCTCCCAGCGCAAAGACCTTGGCCACCATCGGCGTCAGTGCACCTGAGGTGAGAAGTGCGTTGATGTCCCTGATGGCGTCGGATTTGGCCGCATCCGACATCGAGTAAACGAAAACCGGCTGAAGACAGATATTGCGGAACGCCAGCGGAAAGAACGGCAGCACCGGGTTGACGTCGGTCGCTGAAGCATAGGCGCCAACTGTGGCGTTGAATCCGAGAGTTCTTGGATAAAGGCTCATATGCGCCGCCAGATCCACCTCGGCGACATGATCGACGCCGTCGGGGCCGGCCAGTTCGATAATCCGGGCTTCCAGGTTTTCGGTTTTGTAATTGATGATCGCGTCCGCCCCGGCTTCGCGCGCGACAGCGGCTTTTTGATCAGAACTTACCGTGGCGATAACCCGTGCGCCCATGGCCTTGGCGATCTGGATTGCCGAATGCCCTACGGCGCCGGCACCACCGGTCACCAGCACGGTCTTGCCGGCCACCGGTCCGGCCCAGAGCACGGCCCGGTGCGCAGTCATCGCGGGTACGCCAAGGCAGGCGCCGGCTTCGAAGCTGGCCTGATCGGGCAGCGGCGCAGCAAGTGCTGCTGGCACACAGATATAGTCTGCGGCGGTGCCGTTGGTGCCCTGCTTGACCCCGTCGGTCGACCGATTGACATTGTAAAGCCAGATACGCTCACCGACACGTCCGCTATCGACGCCGTCGCCAACGGCTTCGATGATGCCGGCGCCGTCATTGTGGATCATCACCCGGTCGGCGACCATCGGGCCCTGGGCGCCGCTGCGGGTTTTCACATCAGACGGATTGACGCCTGAAGTTTTCATCGCAACCAGGACCTCGCCCGGTCCCGGTGATGGCTTTGAGGCCTCAAGCAGCGAAAGGGTCTCCGCGGCAGGCCCGCGGTCTGTGCAAAATATGGCTTTCATGAAAATCTCCGGGTTGGCAGGTCGGCGCTGGCAATGGGAAGAGCACTGCAGTGGTCGTTATGTCTGCGTGCCACCAGTTGCCAGCTTCCGAGGCGATGGTTTCGTGTCTTGTCATAGACACCAAACGAGCCCTCAACGGCAAGCCTGCGAGCGGACAAGGACGGTGCAAAAACACCATCAAGGCAAACGGCAATGGCTTGTTTAAAAACCGGCCAGACGGTATGTTTACAGAATGATAAATTTGCCTCATCGCAAGAACAATCCTGAAGCGTTGCGCGCAAAACTGCTCGACGCCGCGGCCGGTGTGATCATCGAACATGGGCTGCCTGCGTTGACATTGGAAAGCGTGGCGCGTCAGGCCGGCGTCAGCAAAGGCGGCCTGTTGCATCACTATCCGGGCAAGGACGCACTGGTTGATGGTTTGTTCGAGCAGGTTGTCAATTGGTTTGGCGGTCTGGTCGAGGCCACTCTTGATCCCGATGAAACCAGTCATGGGCGGTTCTCGCGCGCCTATTTGCAGGTCATTGCCGGCATCGACATGAGTCTGCCCGAGGAAAAACGTCTCGCCGTGCTGATCCTGATGCTCAGCTCCGATCCGCGCTATTGTGGTCTGTGGAACAATTGGGTCGAAGCCCGGCTGGATGAACATCGCCAGACCGACAGCACGCCGCTGGCACGCACGTTGCGGTTGGCGGCTGACGGGCTCTGGCTTTCCGATCTCGGTGGCGGACCGGATTCGAACCCCGCAACGCGGCGCGAAATCCTGAAGTTTCTGGAAGACCTTGATGCCGCTCCGGCATTGAGCGTCAGCGGTTCACAAACCGAACCTCACAGCGGAGAGCGATGACATGCCCTGGATTTTTCTGGCGATTGCCATCACCGGCGAGGTGGTTGCGACAACCGCCCTCAAGGCGTCCGACGGTTTTACCAAGTGGAACTATGGCAGCATCTCGGTCGTCGGCTATGCCGTCGCCTTCTATTTTCTGTCGATCGTGCTCAAGACCATGTCGGTAGGCGTAGCTTACGCGATCTGGGCCGGCGCCGGTGTGGCGATGGTGACGTTCATAGGGATTTTCCTGTTTGGCCAGAAACTGGATCTCTATGGCTATCTGGGGATCGGCCTGATTGTCGCAGGCGTCGGCGTCCTCAACCTGCTCTCGAAAACCGCAACCCACTGAACCGGCTCAAGCCCGCCGGTTCACATCGCCGCCCGGCATTGGGTAGGCTGTTGTTTATTGAACAGGGCGGGGGATCAGCGACGATGGTCGCCGATCAGTTTTTCCATCATTGCCTCTTCTTCCCTGCTCAGATCGGTCAGTGGAGACCGTACCTTGCCCGCGGCGAAGCCTTGAAGGCGCACACCAGCCTTGATGGCCGAAACGGCATACCCTTTCTGACGGTTGCGAATAGCCATGAATGGATAGAAGAAATCTTTCAGAAGGCGGTCGCATGTCGCCCGGTCGCCGCCACGCAGCGCCGTGTAGAACTCATTGGCCAGGCCTGGCACGAAATTGAACACCGCCGAAGAGTAGGTGGTAAAGCCGGCACCCAGATAGGCTTCAGCGAACAGCTCGGCCGTGGGCATGCCGCCCAGATACATCAAGCGATCGCCGGCGCGTGCGGTGATTTCGCGAATAAGGCCGATGTCACCGGTGCCGTCCTTGAATCCGATAAGGTTCGGGCAGTCGTCGCAAAGCCGCAAAAGCGTATCGGCCTGCAACACCGCATTGTCGCGATTATAGACCATAACGCCGATGCCGACTGATTGGCAGATGGCCTTGACGTGAGCGTACAGCCCTTCCTGGGGTGCGTCGATCAGGTAATGCGGCAGAAGCAATATGCCGTCAGCACCGGCCTTTTCGACGGACTTGGCAATATCAATAGCAACGTTGGTACCGTAACCGCAGCCGGAGACGATGGCAGTCTCGCCTGCAGCTTCCTTTGCTGCCGAGACAATAGTCGGGATTTCAGACGGCTTTAGCGAGAAAAACTCGCCGGTACCGCCCGCCGCGAACAGGACCGGAGCCTTGAAGCCCGTCAGCCATTCAATATGTGATTTGTAGCTGTCGGCTGCGAAGGCGCCGTCGTCATCGAAATGAGTGACGGGAAAAGAAAGCAGGCCAGAACCCAGGGCAGTTTTGATTTGTTCGGGGGTCATGATGCGGATCCTTGGTTGCGTTGCATTTCCTTCGTTTAGATTTCCTTCCGCAGAATAGCAATATAGATAGTATGAATTAATAGGATGAATTAAACAGACCGCTTGGCATTTGCCGCGATTTGCGTCAGGAAATGTCAGAATGCAGGAGTTTGACGTGACAGATAGTTCTTCCGGGAAACCGAGCCGCGTTTCCGAACTTGCCGCGGTGTTACGCGGCAAGATCGGGCGAGGGGAATACCGGCCAGGTGAAAAGCTTCCAACCGAGTCGGTGCTCTCGGCCGAGTTCGGCGTCAGCCGCACAGTGCTGCGCGAAGCGGTGGCAGCACTGAGAGCCGACGGGCTTTTGCTGTCGCGACAGGGCTCTGGTGTTTTCGTGGTCGAGGCAGCGAAGTCCTCATACCCGCCCCTGCGCGATACAGATCAGACCCGGCTGTCCTCGGTCTTGGAACTTCTCGAACTGCGCCTTGCCATAGAAAGCGAGGCTGCAGCGCTTGCAGCACAACGCTGTAATCCGGAGCAGGAGGAGTACATGCTTTCGGCCATGAAGCTTCTGCGCACTGAGGTCGAAGCCGGACGCATGGCGGCCAAGGCGGATTTCGCGCTGCACATGGCCATCGCCGCCGCCTCGGGCAACCCGCGCTTTGGCGAGATGCTGGCCATGTTCGGTCCCGATTCGATACCGCGCACCATGATTGGGACACAGATGACCCGCGATCCATCCTATCTGGTGATGCTGGATGCGGAGCACATGGCGATCATAAAGGCCATCCAGAATCGCGACCCCGAAGCGGCGCGACGCGCCATGCGTGACCACCTGGGTCAAAGTCAGCGACGCTATCGCGCGCTGCAAATGGGCTGATGCCTGTCGCGCAAAAGTGTGCAGCGGCTTTGCGCTAACGACATGCAAAAGACAAAGAGCGAATGCGCGTCATCCGGGCCCGTATTGACACGGCGCGCGTCAGGTATCGATCCCACGGATTTCCGGACAGAATAGCTCCATCCTCGGCGTGTGGCACGAGATGCCGGGACTGAACACCCGGACTGCAAACAGCTCGATAGTGTGCGTAGTTGTCACGAGGGGTCGGATATCTTCGGCCTTCAGATATTTGCTGGCAGCGAAAGCGAGCCTCGGTTCGCGCCGCAACCAATGCCGCAATTGGTACGCAATCTGCCTATCCATCGAAGCAGGTATGCCGATATGCTTTTCCCCACGACCAAGAGATCGAAGGGGAGGCTTTGATCGCTTTGTGCTCGGCAAGCCGGGCACAAGGACTTTGAATCACCCCCGCAAACCGATCCGAAGAATTAGCGATCGTTTTGACCGATGATCGGGGAGACAAGCTAGATCAATAAATGGAGGAGAATACCAAGATGAACATCCTGCCCAGAATATCGCAAAGAATTGGTACTGCCGCAGCACTCTTCACGTCCGCAACAGCCGTGATGGCGTTCGCGACAGTAGCGACAGCGCAAGACAGCAATTATCCATCAAAGCCGATCGAACTTGTCTGTACGACGTCCCCGGGCTCGGGAACATCGATCTGGTGCGAAATGGTTGCCGGTGAGCTGAAAAAAGATGAGTATCTCGGCGTTCCGATCAATGTCACCTACAAGAACGGTGGTTCAAACCACGAGCCCACGGTCTATTTGAGCGAACAGCCGGCCGACGGCTACACATTCATGCACATGAGCCGCAGCTTCACCAGCTATTTCAATCTGCCGCACTTCACAAAGACGCCGGATGATTTTCATTTGCTGGCGAAGTTTGAGCAGACGGTTTACGGTGTCGCCGTGCGGTGCGACGACCCCGAGATTAAAAGCTGGGAGGATCTGGTCGCCTACAATGAGGCGAATCCCGGCAAACTGACCATGGGTTCGAACAAGGTTGGTTCCACGCAGCACCTTCAGCACACCATGATCGGCCGCGATCCGGCTGGCGCCGACCTCGGATTCGTGCCGTACAAAGGCTCCGGCGGTGTCGTCAAGGATGTGATCGGGGGCCATTTGCGCGTAGGCTTTGGACCGGCCGGTGTGTGGAATACCCATATCGAAGCGGGGACAATCTGCCCCATTCTGACCCTCAACGAGGAGCGGTTGGAAGATCCGCTGTGGGCCGATGTTCCGTCGATCCGCGACGTGGGTATGTCCTATAACGTTCCGCACCAGTGGCAGGGGTTCATGGTCAAGGCGGGCACACCGCCAGAGGTCATGGACACACTCGCCGCTGCACTGAAAAAGGTGTCCGAGTCCGACCACTACCGGGATACCTACATGGTGCAAAATCCACACGTCGTGCCTGCGTTTGATGCTGCAGATCGCGACAAGCTGATGTCCGATTTCAAGGATGATGTTGCTGAAACCCGTCTGTTCCTGATCAAGGTCGGAATGATCGACGGCTAATCAACCTCGCTTACCGGGGGGCGGCCATGCTCCGCCCCCCGTTCATGCGGTCCGCATGAGACGGGATCGTCTTTCGAAAACAGCCGAGCCTGACGTGCATTACGAAAACCCTGAGATTTGGAACCGCACCAATGCTTACACGACTAAGAACACTTGTACTGCCGCGGCGGCGCAGCTTCATGATTTCGGTGTTCGTAACGCTGGTGGGGGCCGCCTATCTCTATTGGGAAGCCACCCAACTGCCTCCCTCCATTCTGCGAGGCTATCCCGGTGATGGCTTTTTCCCGCGCATCGCCCTTGCCATGATCCTGGTCTGCGGTGTTGCCACGCTGATCCGGGAACTCATCACAAAGCAGCCTGAGACGCAGCCGCCTCCCGACGACATTGACGACGCCGACGACGACAAGGACGGACCGATCACCCTGGACTTGGTTGAAGTCTCTCTGATCGTCGCTCTTTCGCTGCTCTACATGGTTCTGCTCAAGCCCCTTGGTCTGGAAATTGCAACGTCGCTCTTCATGTTCGCCTTGCTGTTGCCGCGGCTTCCGATGCCCTGGCCAAAGGCTGTTGTGATTGCGGCGCTGGGTGCGATCTGCACCACGCTGGTGGTTTATTGCGCATTCGTCCTTGGCCTGAATGTGCCGCTGCCGCTGAAATTCCTTCCCCTGTATCTAGGTGGGTACTGAACGAACATGGAAAACATAATCGCTAATATCGGACCGGTCCTCATGGACATGGGCAGCCTGCCAGTGATCCTCGCAATTGTTGCCGGTGTGACCCTGGGGATCGTTCTCGGCGCGCTTCCCGGTTTTGGCAGCTCCCAGTCTCTTGCCCTTCTCTTTCCACTTACATTCACAATGCCCGCCGATGTGGCGATCATCTTTTTCCTCGCGGTCTATTCCGCAGCGGAATACGGCGGCTCGATCCCGGCAATTCTGATACGGACGCCGGGAACGCCAGCGCAGGCCGTAACCGTCCTGGACGGCTACTCAATGGCGCAGAAAGGCTTTCCCAACCGGGCGCTCAAGATATCGCTTCTTTCCGGTGTCATCGGCGGCCTTACCAGCACGATCATCTTCATCCTTGTGGGGGGATGGATTGCCAGCATTGCGCTTGAATTTGGACCCGGTGAAATGTTTGCGCTTGGCATATTCGGGCTTTCGATCATCGGCAGCTTCTTCGGGCGGGACCCTACTCGCGGGTTTCTGGCGGCAGGTCTCGGCCTGTTTCTTTCCACCGTTGGAAGTTCCGATTTTGGCGGCATGAGGTTTACCTTCGACAAGGGGTTCCTGACGGATGGCATTCCGCTTGTTGTGGTGATCATCGCGTTCCTCGCTGGTCCCGAGGCGCTTCGCCTGCTCATCAGCCACCGCAAGACCATCGAGACGCCAAAAACTGTTCTGCAGATCAACACGCAAAAGACCGATGATCGTTTCCTGAAGTCGGATTTTCGCAGGCTGATCCCGACATGGATCCGGGGCAGCATGATCGGCACAGCCATCGGTGCGCTGCCCGGCGCCGGCGCTTCGATTGGTTCCCTGATCGCCTATGGAGAGGAAAAGCGTTGGTCGCGGCGACCCAAAAATGAGTTTGGTACAGGTATCGCCGAAGGCATCGCAGCTCCCGAGACAGCCAATAACGCGGTCGTCGCAGGCACCCTTGTTCCGTCCTTGACGCTGGGCATTCCCGGTTCAGGCTCAGCCGCCATCCTGCTCAGCGTGCTGATCAGCAAAGGGGTTGTTCCCGGTCCGCTGCTTTTCGCAGCTGAGCCGAAACTGATCACTTCGATCTTTATCGGACTTATTTTCATCAATCTCTGGCTATTGGCGCTTGGCCTGATCTACACGCGCGGTTTCGCCTATATCTCAAAGATCTCGCGCCGTATTCTCGGCCCCTGTGTTTTCATCATGATCCTGCTGGGGACCTATGCCTATGCCAACTACACGGCTCATGTGATGATGGTCATCGTGCTCAGCCTGGTGGCCTACTGGATGGTGAAAATCGACATTCCCGTTGTTCCGGTGGTTCTGGCTTTCGTAATGGGGCCGATCGTCGAATCCAACCTTGCCCGTGCAATGACGATCCACGCGGGCGATCTCAGTGTGGTGCTGACTCGGCCAATTACACTGACAATTCTCGGACTGGCGCTGGCGACCTTCGTGTACAGTGCCATAAGCAGCATGCGAAGCAGCCTTGCCAGTCAGAACGAGACGAAAGAATAGAGAGCACAAAGCCGGGCGGCGGCTGATTAGACAAGTTTCAGGCCCGCCCGCAGCTCATCGTGAAGCCACCGGCAAGGGGTCAAAATCTCACCCCTTGTCGGGCCTGAAGATGTGCGGAAAAGCGAAAGTACTAGAAGGCTTCTCCGCGGGCGGTCTTTGCCGGACGCAGCACGCATTCTACCCTGATCAGGTTCTGTTGGTTCGATGAGGGAAGCGGCGTATTTACCGTCCGGGCTAGGTCACATCGGGGGCCAGACCGGCTGCTTCGGCGCGGAGACTGGCGAGCGCTATCATGAAATCCAGGTTCGGTGTCTCGACCTCGACCATCTTGGCCAATCGCAGAATGATCGTGTAAAGCGACTCGATCTCCATCATCCGGCCCTGCTCCAGATCCTGCAGGATGCTCGGTTTGTGTGCGAGCGCGTGCATTTGTGCCATCACCTTGTCGATATCACGCGACGGCGATCTTCCGAGTGCTTCTGCAACTTTGATGGTTTCGGTCAGGAGCGCGCGCATGGCTGTCGCACAGGCCGGCTTTGCCGCGATCTTGTCGACCGTACACTGCGTCAGGATCGCCATCAGCCCCGAAGCGACATTGTTTTGCAGCTTTGACCAGATGACGTCGCGAATTGCATCGGTTGTCGTGGTCGGGAGGCCGCCGCCGGACAGGATATCGGCAATCGCAATCGAGCGGGGCGACATTGTCCCGTCTGGTTCACCGATCACCAGGCGGCTGCTGGCTTGAGCAAGTCGAACAATCCCCGGCGCGACCACCTCGCTTGCCGAATAGACAACGCATCCGATGGCGCGCTCGGGTCCAACGCCATTCCACACGGCGCCTTCAGGGTCGATGGTGGGAAGGCGGGTGCCATCCATTGCTCCACCATGGCCGTAAAAATACCACCAGGGGATTCCGTTCATTGCAAAAACGACTGCTGTATCCGGCTTGAGCAACGGGCCGATGGATCGTGCGACGGATGTCAAGGCAGGGGCCTTTACGGCAACAATCACCACGTCCTGGGGGCCCAGCTCACCGGGATCATCCGAAACGGTGACCGAAGCCGCGCGTTCTCCGTCCGGTGACTGCAAGACGATCCCTGACGAACGGATCGCTTCCAGCTGCGTGCCGCGGGCCACGACCGATGTGACGGCGCCGCCGAAATCGCACCGCGCAGCGATGTGGCTTCCGACCGCGCCGGCCCCAAAAATACAGATCTTCATCGTTGAGGCCCTATCATCGTACTATTCTCCCTTGAACGGGCACTCTGCAAACTGTGTCTAACCGCGCCCGACAAACGGCATCTGCGAAGACATGACCATAACCGATTGTATGTTGGCGGACAGGTCCATATTGGCCATCATGAGGATTGTGTCCCCTACATTCGCGGCATCCATGGTGGGCTCGGCCATCATCGTACCGTTGGGTTGCAACACGCCCCCGGCCATTCGTGCAGTCATCGGTGTTGCAGCGTTTCCAATGTCAATTTGTGACGCAACAATATTGTGCGCGCGCCCATCAAGCGAGATGCATTTCGTCAGCCCGGATATCGCGTGTTTGGTCGTTGTGTAAGGCGCAGACCCCGGTCTCGGGGTGTGTGCCGACAAGGAGCCATTGTTGATGATCCGTCCGCCTTGTGGCGACTGATCTCGCATCGCCCGGTAGGCCGCGTTCGCACAGAGAAACATTCCGTTGAGATTGACATTCACAACGCGAAGCCAGGTCTCGTAAGTGACGTCGCCAAAATTCGTGCTTGGCGCACCGCCGCCGGCGTTGTTGAAAAGCGTGTCCAGCCGTCCGAATTTCGTTGTGACAGCGGTGAACAGCGCCTCAACATCATCCGGCTTTGTCACGTCAGTCGGCACCGCAAATGCCGTTCCTGCCTTGGCCATCGTGACGGTCTCTTCGAGAACGTCGGCCCGGCGGCCTGCAAGTCCAACCGACCAGCCGGCATTCAAAAGTGCAAGCGCAGCCGCACGACCTACGCCACTGCCAGCTCCAGTGACCACCGCAACACGTTTCTCCATCGACTTCTCCCTTGCAGCGCATCCGCGCCTGTTCCGCATGGCAAACTTTCACCACGCACTTATGCGCTGCAGCATAGGTGTGCGGCCACGCCAACGGAAGATATTGCAGGTGACCCAATCGATGAAATGGTTTTGCTTTGAAATTTCGCCCAGCCAATTATCGACCTATCCTAGGACGACGATTGAGACTTTGCCATTTCAGTGCTGCGCGGTGCAGCGCGTGAACAATGGCACAGCAAAAACAACTCGGTTCGCATTGTGCGAGGCACCAGCAAGGACGGACGTCGGCATGGGTAAATGGAAGCTGATCATTTGAGCGTGCGCATATGCAAGTCTGTTCGGCAGTCGCTGAACCGACATCATCCCGGGACGGGGAGCATGAATTGTGCGCGACGTTCCGGATGCCTGCGGCTGTCCAACAGCGAGTTTGCATCATGAAACACACGCAAAAGCCGTTCAGGACGGCTCTTCACACCTGGACGATCCATACCACGCCGCTTGATATCTGTCTGGATGCAACTGCGAAGGCAGGTTTTGACGCAATCGAGATCCGTCGCAGCGACGTTGTCGATTGCTTTGACCGTGGCATGACGAAAGACGATGTGATTGCCATGATGCGCGACAGCGATGTGTCCATTGGCGTTCTGGGCACAGAATATGGCTGGTTTTTTACGCCGCCTGAGGAACAGAAAAGACTATTTGGCGTCCTGCATGAAACCTGTGAGATTGCAAAGGCAGTTGGCTGCGACATGATCATGAGCGCGCCGGGCCAGGTGACAGGCACCGTCAAGGATGCTATCGCGGCAACCCGGATTGCCGGTGCGATCGTTGCCGAATATGATCTCAAACTTGCACTTGAGTTCAACTCCCAGCACCCGGTAGTCAACCGGACCGCGGTCCTGCGTGAGATCATCGAGGGCGCCGGCCACCCCAGTTGCGGCATGCTTCTCGACGCCTATCACTTGCACAGAAGCCAAGGTGTTTCAGCCGGTCTGGATGGCGTACGTGCAGACGAGTTGTTTGCATTTCAATACAGCGATGCGCCCCTGCACCCGACACCCGGAATTCGCCGCCCGATTGATCGGCTCGTGCCCGGGAAGGGTGTGATCGACTGGAACAATCTTTTCGGCCGTTTGAGCGAAATCGGTTACGACGGTTACCTCAGCTACGAGGCCCCCAATCCCGCCCTTTGGGAACGCTCGCCCTACGAGGTTTGCGCCGAAGCGGTCGAGATCACCCGTGCACTGCTGCTTGCTGCGGCCTGTGCTGAAAACAATGAATCGGAAAAAGGAACAAGAACATGACAAGTATCTCGCTCAAGCATGCTTCTGTCGTCGTTGACGCCGCACTCGCCAAGGGGCGGGAGAATTCTCTAGAGCCGCTGACGGTTGTCGTTCTCGACGCAGGTGGTCATCTGGTCGCCGCCAAGCGGGAGGATGGCAGCGGAATTCTGCGCCTCGAACTGGCCAAGGGAAAGTCCTACGGCGCGCTGGGGTTCGGGTTGGGGTCACGCGAACTTGCCAAGCGCTCACAGAAAGTGCCGGGCTTCATGAGTGCTGCTTCAGATGCTTCCGACGGGCGATGCGTGCCCGCGCCGGGTGGTGTGCTGATCAAGAATTCGGACGGGCACATTATCGGTGCTGTCGGGATTTCCGGGGATACCGGCGATAATGATGAAGTCTGCGCTATTGCCGGGATTGAGGCTGCGGGACTGACAGCCGACGGCGGTTGAACCGATAGCCCGCTCCAATCGGGCGAAATAGCCAGAGACGAGCCAGCGCAATCATGAAGTAACAAACAACGCCGCGCATCCAGTCGGATGCGCGGCGTTGTTATTAGGGTCATGGCGGTCCCGTCGCGGCGTTGGCTAGCTATTGTCTAGCCGATCAATTCAAGCGTCGTTGGCTCGAACAGCGCCTCAAGGCTCACTGGACGGTTCAGCACGCCCTGCGCCTGGCATTGCTCCAGATACCCCTCCAGAAGCGCCCGGTTGGGTTCTATGCCGTAGGGCAGTGGATCGGCACCACGCTCGAGTATCCGGGCATGCATTTGATCGATGGCTGTCGGAGATTCGATCGCGCCAGCCTTGAGTTGATCAACATAGATCTGCTTGGATTGCGCAAATGCGTCGAACAGCGCCACAGGCAAATCCGGGTTACGCGCCAACACGTCGTTGCGCACCACGATCAGGTGGTTGATCGGGTAGTGTCCGCGCTGGTCGAATGCACGCAGACCAGCCTCCAGCCCATCAGGGTGCAAGGCAACGATGTTGTCATACTGTTCTGGAATATCCTCGGGAAAGAACCCGACGGTGGCGGGCAGCACACCTGCCTGAAGGTCCTCTCTCAGGCTGCGTCCGTCCTCTATGAGTCGAACATTTTCGGGCGGCCGGAAATCGGCAACATGTTCGTCGCTGGACAGGATCCAGTTGACGCGCCTGGGGTCCACCCCGTGTTCCTTGGCGAGGATTTCGCGCGCCCACACGCCTGTTGTGACGGTATATCCGCGGTCAACTCCGACGTCGCGGCCTTCTAGCTGCTTGGGATCAGTAATGCCGGCGTTCCGGTTGAACAGGATCGCACCGTGGTGAAATTCCCGGACAAGGAAGATTGGCAGTGCCGTGAATTCCGCACCGTGTTCCCGTGCGACGACATAGGTTGTCAGTGCAAGTTCGCTGATCTCGAATTTGTGCTCCCGCACCATGCTTCTAAAGGCGCCCTGCATTGCCCCTTCATCGTGGATTGTGAGGTCAAATCCATCGACTTTCACCCTGCCATCGCAAATTGGGGCTACATTGCCTTGCATGCGCAGCACAATGTTGAGGTTCGGGTTTTCCATTGGCCGTGCCTTTCCTGTTTCCTTCGTCACCAGACGGGAATGAGGCTTTCAATTCAGGTGAAAGTGCCAGAATGCCCCGATTGCGCTTTCATGAAGCACATCAGGGTCTGGTTGATGGTCCGCGTGCTAACCGAAGGTGAAGGAGTCGTGATAGGCACCCTGGACGCTCCCGCCGGTAATCGGGGCACCGCCGGGCACGTAGACAGTATTGCCTATGACTGCTGCGGTCGCGCCATGCAAGCCATGCCGCGGTACCGGCATTGGTGCGACAATTTCCCATTTTTCGGTCTTGGTATCATACGACTCGTTGGCTTCAAAGACCAAACCGCGCGCCTCGCCACCGAACGCCAGTATCTTGCCGTTCACATAGGCCACAGAGTGTCCACTGCGAATGGTCGGCATTTCCTTCCGGAACGACCAGGTCAGACTTTCGGGATCAAAGACCGAATGCAGACCGGTGTTGAAGTCGTAGGAATCCTTGCGCCCGCCGATGCAGTGGATTTTTCCATCCACGACCACAGCTCCCATGTGGCATCGCTGGCCCGCGAATGGCTGCGTCGGTGTCGATCCGCGCATATCGTTGAGAAGCTGGTACTGCTGCGTTTCCGGATCATATATCTCGTGCCAATCGACCGACCTGACGTTGCGGCCGCCAAGCAGATGAATCTGTCCGTTGAGTTCCACTGCTGAAATCGCACCGCGCGGTCTGAGAAGGTTCGGAATCCGTTCCCACTCATCCGTGTCGTCGTCATAGACAAAACAGTTGGAGTGCGGGCAGCGGTTCTGCTCGATAAAGCCACCGAAACTGTAGATCTTGCTGCCGATCGCCGCCATGCTGAGGTGATTGCAGGCATAGGGTATGGGCGCCTTCAGTGTCCACTCGCCGGTCGCAGGATCGAATACCTGATGGTAATCGCTGTTGACCTGACCGCGCGCATAGCCGCCGATGACATGGACCTTCCCATTGCATGCGATGACACCCATTTCAGCCGTCGCGATCGGCATCCGGGTCTCTTCTTTCCAGACTCCCATATTCTCGGCATTCGGAACGATGTCGGGATTGGGCTGGGAAACACCTTGCGGGATGCTTGTAATCGTCGGATCAAACAATCCGGAAAACAGCGGGTCTTCCTGTGAACCGTTTTTGCTATCAGCCATCGAGGTCTCCTTCGTTATATCTTGTCGGACAGGGAGAATGTACTGGGATGAAAGACCTCTTCAGGAGTCAGGTGACGGCCGGTCAGGCCATCTCCATGAGCATATCTCAGCATGTGCTCGATTTCATGCCTGCTCTCCTTGAGGCCATAATTCCAGATATCGCCACCCATCAGGTTTTGGACGTCCGCAAAGGTTTCGGCAATCCAGGGCAGAGTCAGCCGAAGAATGTTAACCTGCTTCATCTCATCAAGGGCAAGCGCCTTGGCTCTGACAAAGGCCTTGAACACTTCAGCGGGGAGCCATGGATGCTGGTCGACCAGACTTTGCCGGACAACGACACAATGCATTATCGGGAACGCCCGGGTTTTGCGAAAATAGTCCTTCTCCGCGCTCTGGTAGTCCGGGAAAAGCCGCGCTACCCGGCTGTCTCCGCTGGTAAAGGATGAGGGCGGCTTTGTTGCAATCAGAGCATCCAGCCGGCCGTCGGCGAGCATGCCATTGAGTGTCTCGGTCGCGGGAATCGGGGTAAGGCTGATTTCCTCGGGCAGGTCGAGCTTCAGCCTTTCGCCACCGCCAGGCGCTTCCAGCCCGCCATTCATCCAGGTTACGTCCTGACTGCGAATCCCGTATTCGTCAGCCAGCATGCCCCGCACCCAAAGGCCGACTGTTTGCTGGAACTGCTGAACACCAAACTTGCAGCCACGCAGGTCCTCCGGTTTCTTGATTCCGCTGTTGGCGTTGATATAGATGGCTGAATGCCGAAAGCTGCGAGACAGGAAGATTGGCAGTGCGACGTAGTCGCGAACACCCCGGTCAACCTGGATCAGGTGACTCGACATCGACATTTCGGCGATGTCGAATGCCTTGTCATCGAGCACTTGACGAAAAATGGTCTGTGTCACCCCTGGCAGCGGGATCACGTCACATCCGCTGATGGCAATGCGCCCGTCAAGTATGGGAGCGGCCCGGTCGGTCTGCGTGCATGCCAGCGAGAGAGCAAGCTTGGTCATATGAATTCCCTGATAATGATCTGCGTGTGCGAGCATGCAATGCCAGCGGTCAACGAAGAACGTATGATCCTTTAAGTCAGCACAATTCTGATTGTTATGGCGCCAAAAAAACAGGTGCAAACCGTGACCAATTACGGCATTGGTCAGTATATGAACAAGCAGCGTGCAGCCGAAGCCGTCGAGAGACTGCGAACCTATATCGAGGGGCATGACTTCGCCCTGAACGACCGGATTCCGCCTGAGCGATTGCTATGTGTCGAGCTGGGACTGACCCGGGCCGCGCTGCGCACGGCGATGAGCGTGCTGGAGGACGAAGGCCGGGTTTGGCGACAGGTGGGGCGCGGAACCTATATCGGGGCTCGCTCGGTCTTGAATCTTACAGAGGTGCGCTACCTCAGCGGCATAACCACTCCGGAAGAGATAGCCGACGCCCGTTTGATTATCGAACCCGAACTCGCTCGACTGGCGGCACAAAACGGCGTTTCAAGCGATCACAGGGAACTCCGGCGCTGCTACCGGCGATGTGCCGAGGCGACGGATTGGCGCGTTTTCGAGGCGTGGGATAACCGGTTCCACAATGCCATTGCGACCGCCACCAGAAACAAGTTGCTGATGACGGTTTTTGAAACACTGAACGCCGTGCGACGCTCAAATGTCTGGCAGACGCAACGTACTGAGTCCGGCCCCTCCCGCAGTTACCCGACCCTCGACGAGCACAAGGACATTTGCCAGGCGATCCTGAACAAAAAGCCGGAAGACGCTGCGAATGCGATGCGCGCGCATCTCGAGTCGGTACGCAAGCGGCTGATCCTTCGCAGTGCGGGGATGTAGATTTATTTGGCAGGTAATGTGGTGTCGGTGGATGCTTGCTCGGGGCGCGATCACGTTCGTTATTGAAGAATTCAAGTTTACGAGACGGCGGATTTGCAGTCTTTGCTGCTGGCCCATCGCTCTGCAGGCCGCCTCATCAGAACTGCCTGAATTTCCGAAATTAACGATAGCCCCACATGCGCTATTACATTGCCGGATGAACATGGTATAAAATTGGTTAAGATTGAGTGCTCTTCCGATTTTTTGGATGATGTATCGTTTAGATGTCAAAACAAGCATTTGGGTAGCAAATGGTTAAAGGTCGATCGTCCAGTCACGTCCCTGTCTCCGGGGGTGAAACGGTTGTTTCCATGTCTACGTTCATGGCGCCGGTCAGGCGCATTATTTGGATGATTGCCGGTTTCTCGGTGTTCCTGAATATGCTTGTTCTGGCCACACCGCTATACATGCTGCAGATCTATGACCGGGTGCTTGTCAGTCGGAGTTTCGATACCCTTGTCATGATCAGCATCGTGGCATTTTTGGCGGTACTGGTGTTCGGCCTGCTTGAAGGCGTGCGCGGGATCATGGCGAACCGGGCTGCCGCGCAGTTCGAATTGGGCATTTCGCGACCGGTTTTTGAACGCATCCTGCAAAATGAGCGCTCCGGCATGAACGGGACGGAACCCCTGCGCGATATTTCGCTCCTGAAAGGGTTCATATCCAACCGTGTGGCGCTGAGCCTGCTTGATCTGCCTTTTGCACCCCTGTTTGTTGTGCTGGTCTTTTTCATCCATCCGACGCTGGGTTACATCACACTGGTCGGCGCGCTTTTGCTGATGGGACTGGCTGCCGCCAATGACAGAGCCACTTTCGCGGTTCAGCAGCAGGCCGGCGTCGACACCCAGACCAGCATGGGCGTGGCCCAGTCCATAATCCGCAATTCGGAAACCGTCCGTGCAATGGGCATGTTCGATGCGGGCATGACGAAATGGGCGAAAAGCAACAACAAATCGCTTTTGGGCCAGGACCGTGTCGGCATTCGCAATTCGACATTTTTCGGGCTGACGCGTTTTTTCAGGCTTCTGCTGCAGATAGCGCTGCTGGGGGTGGGTGGTTACCTCGTGCTCATCAACGAGATGACAGCCGGTATGATATTTGCGTCTTCCATCATCTCATCGCGTGCGCTCGGGCCCATTGAACAGGCCGTGGGAGCATGGCGGTCGCTGTCTCAGGCCCGGCTTGCCCATCGCCGCCTGACGAACCTGTTTGATAAGTCGGCCTCGGTTGGTGAAAGAACATCACTCCCCCGGCCTACCGGGCGGATCGATGTCGAAACGCTTGTCTATGCTGCTCCGGGAACTGCGGAGCAGGACCCAGTCCTCAAAGGCTTGAATTTCAAGGTGGAGGCTGGCGGGGTTCTGGTCATATTGGGCGCTAGCGGCGCGGGGAAATCCACGCTGGCACGGCTTCTCGTCGGCGCTGCCAGCCCGTCCAGAGGATGTGTCCGGCTGGACGGGGCCGATATCATGAACTGGCCTGACGCGGCACGCTTCGCCCACGTTGGCTATTTGCCCCAGTCAATCGAGTTGATGCCTGGAACCATCGCCGAGAACATATCACGGCTCGACCCGAACCGGGTTGATTCCGCTGTAGTCGAGGCGGCCGGGCGCGCAGGTGTCCATGAACTGATCATGCAATTGCCGGAGGGATATGAAACGCTTGTGGGGCCGGGGGGGCGAGGCCTGTCGGGCGGGCAAACCCAGCGTGTTGCACTGGCGCGGGCTTTCTACGGTTCGCCCGCATTCATCGTGCTTGATGAACCTAACGCTCACCTGGATATTGATGGAGAAAGACAACTCTCGGAGACGATTTCGGCCGCAAAGGCGGCGGGAACGACAGTTGTCATCATAACCCAGCGAACCGGTGTCATGCAGGTGGCTGACAAGGTCATGATCCTCAGCCAGGGCGAGATCGAGGCCTGGGGCCCGCGTGACGAGATGATGGCGCGCCTCATCCCCGGATCAGGGGCCCGGGCGGCCAGGAACTCGGGCGGACATCCCTCCTCAGCCACCGGAAGTGCGACCGGGCGGTTGACGTCGATAACCAGGATTTCCAATGACCCCAAATGACGCCAAAAAGACTTCCGCCACATCGAAACTTTTCTCGGTTCGCATGCCTGTGCTCGTGGGGGTGATGGGTCTGGTCCTGTTTTTCGGCGGTTTTGGTGTCTGGGCGTCGACTGCGCCAATTGCCGGAGCTGCCGTTGCCTCTGGCACTCTTGTGGTCAGCGGCCAGAACAAGGTCGTCCAGCATCTCGAAGGTGGGATCATCAAGGAAATCCTGATTGAGGAGGGAAGCCGGATCACGCTCGGTGCGCCGGTTCTGGTACTCGACAAAACCGCTGCAGCGTCCAATCTCGACCGGCTGACCGAGCGACGGGATACCCTGATGGCGCTCGAGGCAAAATTGCTGGCTGAGCGTGACAATCTTGACGAAATCCGCTTTCCGGCACAGTTGACCGAGAAGACCGCCAGCCCATCGATCGTTCTGCTGTTGGAAGATGAACGCACCGATTTCAGCGCCCGCCTGTCCAGGCACAAGGATGAAATCGGCATACTTGAAAAGAAAATCCGCGCATTCGAAGAACAGATAGTCGGCATCAAAGCGCAAAATGAAGCTGTTGAGGAGCAGATGTCATTGATGGCGGATGAGCTTCACGGGCTGGCAGGACTGATGAAAGATGGCCTGACCACGCAAGAGAGACTGTTGGCTCTCAAACGCGCCCGCGCGTCGCTTCTGGGTGACAAAGGCGAGAATATTGCCTCCATTGCCACAGTTCGGCAGGATATTGCTCAGACAGAACAGCAAATTCAGCACACCCGGACCTCGCGTCAGGAGGAAGCGTCCAAACAGCTCGCTCAGGTCCGTTCAGCATTGCAGGACATTCAAAATCAGATCAAGGCAGCCCGCGACATTCTGGAACGGACCGTCGTGCGCTCGCCAATTGCAGGGACCGTGATCAAGCTTGGAGTGCACACAATCGGTGAAGTGGTTCAGTCCGGTCAGCAGCTTGTGGAAATTCTGCCGGAGGGCGCGGAACTCCTCATAGAGGCAAGGGTCAGTCCGGAAGATATCGATGTAGTTTCGGTCGGCCAGGAAGCCACAATCATGTTCAGTGCTCTCAACCAGCGCACCACGCCCGTCGCCAAGGCAACCGTGGACTTTGTCTCTGCCGACATCCTGGTCGATGAGTCCACCCGACAGCCCTATTATCTTACGCGCCTCAAACTCGCCGATATAGAGGACGTGGGGATCAGCATTCTGGACCTTTATCCGGGAATGCAGGTCGAGACTTTTGTCACCACGGAAGAGCGGACCTTCCTTGACTATCTGGTTCGCCCGATCCGTGACAGCTTCGCGAAAGCTTTCCGCGAGAATTGATTCAACCGGGTTTCAGATCAGCCGCTCATTGCACCGTAATTACCCACCCCTGAATTTATGATTTCGGGCCTTGATGTCGGCCTACGCCAAGACGGATGCGATAACCTGGAAGGGATTTGCGCCTTTGAGGCGGGCGGTATCGACGGTTGTGCGTACATCCGCCTCGGCTTGGGCGGCCCACATGGCGCGATATCCGTTTGTCACCTTTCTCTGAATGACCCATGGACGGAGCTTTCGCTCAGATGTGTTGTTGGTGACATCGACTTCTCCGGGATAGTCGCAAAACGTCAGCAGCTGATCGCGGGCCCGCCCGATCTTGGCCTGGAGCTTTTGGGCCAGGTCGCATGAAGTCGGGGCGCATAGAAGCCCGGCAAGCTGTTTATCGAATTTGCGCTTCTTGCTTGCGACGGTAGACGCAGCGAATGTGCTTATGGCTCTGGCGAAATCAAACACACGGCCAAACCAAAGCTGGAAGCGAAGAGGGAGATCATCCTCGCCATGTTCCAGCGCAAAGGCTGTATCACGCGCCAAATGTGCAAGGCAGGTTTGATGTCGATGGCCGTGAGATTGCTGGGCTGAATACCGATCAGATATCCATACCTCGGGGACATGGCCGCCCATGGTCTCGTGAACGACCCGTGCTGCACGGGAGTAATCGGGCTGGTGGACAACGGCATCCTTGCAATGAAAAACCCAGTGTTGGGCATTTGTGCCCTCAATACGCACACCGGTTTCGTCGCTGGCGACAACGCGGGCGGCTCGAAGGCTGGCCTTGGCGGCCTGTGCTGTGGCCTGGAAGCTCGGACGGGAGCGGGCAAACATGTTCATGATCGCGCCCTCGCTCGCATGGAGGCCGAAGATATCCATGAACACACCGCTCAGGCGTTCGTAAGACAATGCATGGAAACTCTTGAGGTAGATCGCCAGCGCGTGAATGCCTGGCCCGAACGGCGTTGCGGTTGCCACGGCAGGTGCGGTGGCTTTTGTCGTCGTGCCGCATTGCGGGCAATGACAGGAAAAACGCCGATGCCGGGTGACATGAGGACGGATCGCAGGAATATCGATCTCGTCATAGGCCCCGGCCAGCACCATCGTATCATCACCGGAAAACGCATGGCCGCATCTCTTGCAGGCGGTCGGTTCATGATCGCGAAACATGTCGGCAAAATCCGCCAGCACCCTATTGTGGGGTTCATGCCCGGGCTTGGCTCCACCCGGTCGTGAGTTGACGCGTTTCTCTTTCTTGTCCGTAGAGGGCGGCTTGGAAGACGTCCGAGAATCCTTGGCAGGCCGTTGGAGCCGAAGCACCATCTCGATCAATTCGTCCTTGCTCAGCTGCTGCAAATCAGTCCGATCCATATCATCATGGATTCAGACATTGTGGTGCATGGCAAGGGGGTGGGTAATTACATTGCACCTGCTGAATCAAGACCTGCCGGCAACAAATCGCAGCTTATGTCAGTGCGCGAATTTCGGGGTAGCTCAGGAGCTATGTGGGCGGCAATGCTCATGAACTCTCCCGACAGTGCTGACGATCAATTTGCGTGCCTCGGCTTCAGTCGCAGCCTCGCTGTAGATCCGCATTTCGGGAGCGTTGCCTGACGGGCGCAGGTGGACGATGGCGCCGTTTTGCAGCGTCACTCTGAACCCATCGGTCAGATCGACCGTCGAGACCGGCCCGATCGGTTCAAAGAAGCTGTCGCGAACCGCCGCATCTTCTGACAGCTCCGCCAGCAGCGCCTTGCTTGTTGCCGTGGGGAAGTTTTCGATTCGGTCGCTGGCGGCAACCGGCAGTCCGAGAGCTGCGACATGGGCCGAGAGGCTTTGCCCTGCCGCACGGGCCGCTGCAAAGGCACTAAGAACCGGCAGAACGCTGTCGCGCGTCGGCAGTGCGGCGAGCCGGGCCGTGCCAACCTCGATGTCATTGCCGGTCAGCACGCCGCCATTGGCCTCAAATCCGATGACGCGGCTGGCGCCCCCGGCCAGGGCTTGCGCCATGCCGGAAATGACAAAGGGCGAACCGACCCTGGTGCGATGAACCCGTGCCTGACAGCGGCTTTCAATGCCCGAATTGGAAGTCACCGGGGTGACGATGGCATCGGCGCCAAGATAGCGCGCCACAATCAGACCCAGCGCATCGCCTCTGAGCACCTGGCCGGTCTCATCCGCCACCAGCGGCCGGTCGCCGTCGCCATCAGCCGAGACCAGACCGTCGAGCCCATGGCTGCAGACCCAGCCGGCCACCAGCGCCCTGGTTTCGTCCGACACGGCTTCGGTGTCGACCGGAACAAACACGTCCGACCTGCCAAGCCGCACCACCTCAACGCCGGCCTCCTGCAAAATCTCGGCCAGAACGCCGCTTGCCGCAGAACTGTGCTCATAGAGGCCGATGCGCAATCCGCGCAGCATGTCGCCGGTGGTAAAGCCGCGATAGCGGTCAATGAAAGCGGCGGTGGCGGCGGCTGTTTCGTCGCGCAAGCCGGAGGGCGCAGATAAGGGGCCCAAAAGGAATTCCGGCGCAAGCCGGGAGATTGCGGCTTCGTCCTGCTTGTCGATCTCGCCATCGGGACGGTAAAATTTGACGCCATTGCGGTCGTCCGGGATATGCGATCCGGTGATCATCAGCGCGGCAGCACCCTTGGCCATGGCGTGCAGCGCCAGCGCCGGTGTCGGCAGCACGCCGCAATCGACCGGCTCAAACCCTTCGGCAAGCAAAGCCGCAGCGCACTGCCCGGCAATCTCCGGGCTGGAGGCGCGCAGGTCCCGGCCCAGGAATACCGGCGCGCCCTCGGCTGCCATTGCAGAGAGCCTGAGGTGCCTGGCAAAGGCCCGTGCGTGAGCTGCGGCAGTGCCGTCGGTCAATTCCCCGACAAGACCGCGAAGCCCGCTGGTGCCGAATTTCGCCGCCATGATCGTCTCTCCCGTTGATTGCGCATCCTGCGACGGCGTTTGGGCGCACCACCGCGCCGGCATTGCCGCTCGTCAGATCAGGCCAGCATGTCCTCGTGCCTGAGATACTCCACCAGTGCACAAAATACATGGTAGAAGGTACTGGTCGGCATGTCCTTGGATATCACTCTGCCGTTGGGATCAATCTGATCATACCAGCCACCCGGCGCTGGTGTGGTCAGATAGCGGTTGAAGATCACGTCAAGCATGCGGATGAACAGCGTCTCATCGCCCGGCAGACCTTCGGCGCGGGCCAGCAGTCCGGCTTTCAATGCCTCGGTCTGGCACCACAGCCGGGCGGTGCCCACCATGGCCGAGCCGTCCGGCGCCATCGAATCACACACCGCGTCGGTGCCGCGGGCATGGCCGAAAGCGTGGCTGGTGGCGTAGAGCTTGCGGGCGTATTCCTTCAGTTGCGGCTGGTCGGCGAAGCGCGCCTGACGCAGCAGCAGCCAGACCCATTCATAATGATGCCCCGGCTCGACGCGGGCCGGCTTGTCCTGGCGCACCGACCAGTCGCGCTCGAAATGCTCGGTGACGCTCCAGCTTTCGGGATTGAAGAACACCGTGGTGAACAGATCGACCGCGGTCTGGGCGCGATCGAGGAAGGCGCGCTCGCCGGTGACTTCGTACCAGGCCTGCATCGCCTCGAGGTAATGCATGTGCGGGTTGGCGCGACGGTAATCCAGACGCAGGCTCGATTCGTAAAATCCGCCATTGACGCGATCGACCAGGTGATCGTCCATATAGGCAATGGTGCGTTCGGCCCAGACCCGGGCTTCGGGCCATTTTGTTGCCTTCCACAGCCAGGCCAGCGCCAGCAGCACAAAGCACTGATCATAGGTGTCGCGTTGCGGATCCTTGACCGTTCCATCGGGGTTCCACAGATGAATCCAGCCGCCATCTGGGTGCCATCCGGTGGTGGTCAGGGTGCTGAAGCAATGGGCGAGCGCTTCTCGGGCATCTTCCTCCCATCCGAGCAGTTCGGCATTGGCAAAACAGTAGACCTGCCGGGCCAGAACTCTGAGCCGCTTGTAATCCAGGTCCGCCGGACTGCCATCATGATTGAGCGCCTCAAACACGCCGCCATGCACCCGGTCGACGCCGGCACCGGCCCAGAGCGGCAGGGCGGTGTCAAACAGCCACTTGCGGATAAGCCGTGTCGAAGGGACCGGCCTGCCTGAACGGGCCACAGCCAGCGGTGGCCACTCACCGGTTTTCTTGACCCGCCCGGCGATGTCCTTGACCAGGTGCGATTTGTCGCGATGCACGATCAGCAGCGCATCGGGCTGGGAGACCACAATGATGTTGTCGAGCCCGGCAACTGCCAGCAGCCGGTCTTCGGAGCGGAGATAGCTGTTGGACACATCGATGGTCAGCACATCGCCAAATCGGGCGTTGCCGTTCTCGTCGAGCGGCGAGCCGTCATGCAACTGGTTCCACGATCCCAGATCATTCCAGTCGAAACTGGCCGCCACAACGCCGATCCGCGGGGCGTTTTCCATCACCGCATAATCGATCGAGATCTTCGGGCTGGCGGCAAAGGCCTCCGCATCGAGCCGGTAGCACTTGCCTTTCACATCGGCGCGCTCGACGGCCAGCTTCGCCTGCGCCCAGACTTCCGGTTGCTGGCGGGCCAGTTCGGCGCCCATATCGCCGGCGCGGAACATGAAGATGCCGCCGTTCCAGAAAAACCGGCCGGAGCGAAGAAAACTCTCGGCGGTTTCGAGATCGGGTTTTTCCCGGAACCGCGAGACGTCATAGACCGGACCGTCGCCGTCGCCGCGCTCGATATAGCCATACTGGGTCTCGGGCCGCGTCGGCGCGATGCCGATGGTCATGATGCCGCCGCGTGTCGCCAGCGCTTCCGCACCGGTGCGGATCACGTCGAAAAATGCCGCCACGTCGGAGATCTGGTGATCGGACGGCAGCACCAGAACCATTCGGTCCGGATCGGATTCGGCCAGATCGACGATCGATGCCGCGATCGCGGCAGCGGTGTCGCGAATCAGCGGCTCAAGCAAATAGCGCTCAACCTCGACACTGCCGGTTTCGCCCTGTTCGACCAGCAGCGATTCAAACCCGACCCCGCCGACGATGCGGGTGGGAAGATAGCGCAGGCCTTCGCCCTTGTGATCGACACGTTCAAGCGTGTTGGTCAGCAGGGTCTTGTCATTGACCAGCCGGTGAAATTGTTTCGGTTTTGAATCCCGGGACATCGGCCAAAGCCGGGATCCGGCGCCGCCGCACAGAATGACGGGCGTTATGGTGTGGCTTGAGCCCATGGGATGCTCCGCTTGACGCGGCCTTTCGGCGTTTGATCTGATTGCATTGATTAAACCGGGAAAAGGTGAAAATTCCCTCATGCTTCAGGGAAAACATGCGCAATAGTCGAAAATCAGGTTTTACCGCGATATCGTACCGGATGGATTGAGCTCAATCCGGGCTCTTTGGTGTTTCAGGGTTTTCCGCCTTGACCGGGCGCGACATCAGCGCAACGCGCGCCTGTTCTGCCGACATTGCTCCCGACAACACCATGCCGGCGGTCTCCATGACCGGGCAGGAGATTTTGTGCTTGGCGGCAATTTTATTGGCGATGGAAACCGTATAGACGCCCTCGGCCAGCTTGAGGCCCGACACGTCCCGGCCGCTGCCCACGGCTATGCCATAGGCAAAATTGCGCGACAATTCAGACGAACAGGTCAACACCAGATCGCCAAGACCGGACAAACCCAGCAGGGTTTCGGCCCGCGCGCCCATCGCCACGCCAAGCCGCACCAGTTCGGCATAGCCACGGGTAATCAGCGCGGCTTCGGCGCTGGCCCCCATGCCGCCGCCGCGGCAGATCCCGACAGCAATCGCCATGACGTTCTTCAGCGATCCGCCGATCTGCACCCCGGCGATATCGTCGGAGGCGTAAAGCCGGACACCGCCGCCGGACAGGCTCTGCGCCAGGGCTTGGGCTGCGTCTTGTTCGGGCATCGCCAGCGTCACGGCAGTCGGCAATCCGCGCACCACATCGGCGGCAAAACTCGGACCTGAGAGAACCCCGACGACATGATCGGGCAATTGCGCGGCGATGACTTCGCTCTGCATCTGCCCGCTGCGATTGTCGATACCCTTGGCGCAAGCAATCAGAACAGCACTGGCAGAAAGGTGCGGAGCAGCCTGGCTGGCGACATCGCCGGTTGACTGGGCCGGCGCGACAAACAGCACGATCTCGGCGCCGGTAACAGCTTCCGCCATGTTGGGCGTCGCCTGCAGCGCATCGGGCAGAACCGCATCGCCAAGATAGGGAGTGTTGGTGTGCAGCCGGTTGATCTCGTCACAGGCCGCAGGATTGCGACCCCAGATCCGCACATCGTGACCCTGCCGGACAAAGGCTGTGGCCAGCGCTGTTCCCCAGGCGCCAGCGCCGAGAATGCAGATGCGGGACATGGCTGTTGCCTTCGGGGTTGGGCCGGAGCGGGGCCGGCCTCAGTCGCTCTGAATGTCCTGAGTTACTTGCCCGGGCTGATCCTGGCAAGCAGCATCACAACCGATCAGGCGCGGGCGGCCTGATCGAGGCTGCTCGCAAAAACCTCGCCTTCGGAAAGAACCATTGCTGTGCGGCGCCAGAAATCAGACATTACCGCCGGATCTCGCATCGCTTCCATCTGCCGCCATTGCGGAAACGAGGCCGCAAACATCTTTGGCGACATGCGGTGGTCCTTGTAGGGATTGAGCGCCCCGCCGGCGTTGAGCACGATGTCGTCGAGCGCATCGAGCATCTTCAGTGTCCGCTCGCCGGAATTGGCAAAATCCAGCGTCAGGGTGAAACCCGGCCGCGGAAACGACATCAGGCCCGGAGAGGAAAAATCGCCAAAGCGCTTGAGCACCGTCAGGAACGACGCCGCGCCATGATTTTGGGCGCATTCGATCAGCGCAATCGTGGTCTCGCGGGCATTGACCGCAGGATAGACGCTCTGATGTTGAAACAGCCCGCGCGGGCCATAGAGCCGGTTCCATCCGGTGATCGCATCAAGCGGATGGAAATAGGAGGCCCACGGCACAATTCTGGTGGTCGGCTGTTTTGGCGCGCGGCCGTAATACAATTCATTGAAAGCCTTGAGCGTCAGCCGGTTGAGCAGGTTGACCGGCGGCGAGAACGGAACCGACAGTTTTGGCGGCGATGGCGGCTTTGCCGGACCACCATCTTCGGCATGGTCTCCTGCCATCAGCACGCCACGCCCGAGCCCACTGCCGCGTGCCAGCTGGTCTATCCAGGCCACCGAATATTCATGGGCCGCATCAATATCGTCAATCGCGTCGAAATAGCCGTCAATCGAGTTAAAGCGAAAGGCTGTCTGGCGCACATTGGCGGAGGCGACCTTCATCAACCGGATGGTGGCCGATTCGATAATTCCGGTGAGCCCCATGCCGCCGATGGAGGCTTCAAACAGTGCTGTGTGGCTATCTGCCGAGCAGGTCTTGCGCACCCCGTCACTGCCAAGCAGCACGAAGCAAACCACCGATCCGCCAAATGTGCCGCGACGATGGTGGTTCTTGCCATGAACATCATTGGCAATGGCGCCACCGAGCGTCACTTGCGCCGTGCCGGGTGTCACCTCGAGGAAAAAGCCGTGCGGCATGACCAGAGCCAGAATATCCGAAAGCAAAACGCCCGCGTCAGCGCTCAGGATGCCGGTATCGGGATCAAACGCGCTGATCGCGGCACCCGGCTGCATGGCGATCAGCCGGCCGCGGTCATTGTGGCAGGTGTCGCCATAGGACCGGCCATTGCCGAAAGCCAGGAACCCCTGTTCGGCGCCGCCGGTAAAATCGGTGACTTGGGCTTTGCCGCGCGGATGGCGAACCACCCTGCCCCAGCTTTCAAACGCGGTGCCCATCGGGGTCACATCTTCCATGTCGCCAGGAAGACAAGGCAGGCACCAGCGACCGTGGTCATCTGGCTGCGCCAGTCACGCATGATGAACACCACCGGATCCTCATGCATCTGCGACCGCCGTGCGAGAACCCAGATCCTGAGCAGCATGTAGAGAATCAGCGGGCACAGCGGCCACAGCAGCGCCGGCTGCGGATACATCGAGGCAACTTCCTTGCTGTCGACATAGAGCGCCAGAACCATCGCCGCCGAGAACGCCGAGGCGACCCCGGCCTGTCCAATCATGTCCTTGTCACAGCCCATATAGCTGCGACCGGTTAATTGCATCGCATCATCGTCGGCCAGTTCATCGAGTTCGACAAATCGCTTGACCAGCGCAAGGCTGAGGAAAAAGAAGATCGAGAACGCCAGCAACCAGAACGAAAGATCAACGCCGGTGGCCGCCGCACCTGCGATGATGCGCACGGTGTACAGCCCGGCCAGAGTGAAGACATCCACCAGCAGCTTGCGCTTGAGCACAAAGGTATAGGCAGTGGTGATCACCGCATAGAGGCACAAAACGCCCCAGAACTGTGGCGGCAACAGGCTGGCCAGCCCGACCGAAGCCACGACCAGCACGACTGCTACGGCACTGATCACCGGAATCGACACCGCGCCGCTGGCCAGCGGACGCAGCCGCTTGCGCGGATGCTTGCGGTCGTTGGCGAGATCGGCAATGTCATTGATGATATAGACCGCGGACGCCAGGAAACTGAACGAGAAGAAGGCAGCAAAGACCGCAAAGACCAGGCCTGCAACCGCATATTCGTGATTGAGCACCAGCGGAACCGCGATCAGGACGTTCTTGAGCCACTGGTGCACACGGATGGACTTGAAAATCGTCAGCGGCGAGACCCGGGCCAGCGGCAACACTTCGGCGTCGTGCTTTCGGCCCCAGCGTCTGGCGGCTTTGTCTGGCGCCACGATGATGGCGCGCCGTGCCGCATCGAAAACCGTGACATCATCATGGCTGTTGCCGGCGTAATCGAAACCGCCATCGCCACACAGAGCGACAAGGCGCTCACGTTTGCGGCGGGATGTCAGGTTCTCTGAGTCGGAGGAGTGCAGGACACGGTCAAACAAGCCAAGATGGGCGGCAATGGCCTTGGCTGTGGATTCGGCCGCACCAGTCACCAGCCAGACCGGCTGACCGGCATTGCGGGCAAACTGGATCCGTTCAATCACCTCGGCGCGGTAGGGCCAGTCGCCACCCGTGTTCTGGTAGCGGGCCGCGACTTCGCGCTTGAGCACCGCCTTGCCGGACATAGCCCAGGCAACAACCGCAAAGATCAGCCATGGGCGGCGTATCAGCACCGAGACCAGCCCTTCCCAAAGGGTGTCGGTGGTGATCAACGTTCCATCAAGATCAATACAAAGCGGCACGTGCCGGTTGTCGCTCACAGCATCCATGATCGGGCTCCCTGCTTCAGTCCGATCCGGCATAGGACACAAACACTTCATTTCCGGTAAAAGGCATCGTGTTTCAAAGATTCCAGCCGCCTGGAACGTCGGTTTTTGCCAGTGTGGTTATCAAAACCTTGCTCAGATCTGGATCGCCGTGCATGCTGTGGTTGTGTAGTTCACACTAAACTCCGATCAGATGCGATGGTAGCAAAGAGGCAGAGTGGGGTAGCAGCTCATCCTCTAGCCCAGATTATCTCTATGTGCTTGCGCTGGCACAAAGATGATATCGCGCTGTGTCACGCGGAGCGCTTTGGCTTTGGGTGCTTGAGTTTCGTGCATATGGTGAGCCGGGCGGGGAATATATCGTGCTCTTGGAATGACCGTGAACAGCATGAACCTGACACGCAACTCCGCTACATTCCCTGCCACGGGGGACGTTCTCTTCTCCGCATAGCACCGGTCGGTGGAGCAAATTGCTAACCGAGAATTCAGGAACTTTGCAGCCACATGGGTCAGGTGTTATAAAACATAATCAACAAAGTGGGGGCAGTTAAGCTAAAGACAGGGATAGAACCCTGCAATCCAAGTCATTGGAGGACCAGGTGCAAAATTTACCGGATACGCAAAGCCTCATTCTGTCGATTTACGATGCAGCAATGGAGCCGGAACGCTGGCCGGACATCCTCGACAAGGTCGCAGAGCTTGTGGATGCGCGCGGCGCATTCGTGTTTGACATCTCCACTTCAGTCCATACTCCCTCCGTTTGCGCGACATACAATACATCCAACTACGAGCGTGTTCTTGTCGACGAGTATCTCCGTCTGTTCAACAAGCAGGAACTCAGGGATCAGAGGATATTTGCCGAATATTCCCAGCTCACAGATGGCATTGAACTGATACCCGATACTGTTCTGGGCCCCACGCGTGCGGTGATCGATAGCCGGCCGAATGCCAAGATGATGGCGAATTACGGCATTTCCTTCCGGGCTGGTGCTCTGCTCAACAAGGATCATCTTTATTCAGACCGCTTTGCCATGCAGTTCTCGCGACGAGCCGGATTGCCAACGGGCGAACGTCTGCAGGCCATCAACACGATCATGCCGCATATCGCAAAGGCGCTTGATATGGGCCGTCAGACCACCCGCGTGATCGGCGCGGAGAAAGCCCTGCTTGAGACTTTCAACCACTTTCGCATCGGCATTTGCATCCTTTCGACGAATGGCGGAATTGTCTTCAAGAATGTCGAATTTGACCGGCAGCTTGAAGTGCACACTGCTTTTGCGCTCAACGCACATGGACGGCTTGTTGCCAACGATCCGAAAGTCAGGGCCGAGCTCGATACACTGTTTTCAGGCGTCGAGCAGCACGGCAAGTTTGGCGGGCGCCCACGCAAGGAGGCGGTGCTTCATCCGCTCAGGCAAGATGAAGCCGCACTTTGCATTGAAGTCTGTCCGCTTTTTTCGGGCAACATTATCGGCGAGACCAATCTGAACGGATTCGTGCTTTTCAGTCTGGATACAAGTCAGAAGTACAGCGTGGATACCCGGTATCTGGCGCAGGTGTTTTCTCTCACGCCCTCGGAAGAAGCCGTGCTTGCGATGATCGCCGACGGCATGACCAACGCGCAGATATCGGAGCAGCGCAATCGTTCGCCCGAAACAATCTACACCCAGGTCAAAACGCTGCTTTCGAAAACCATGACACAAAATCGGGCGCAGCTCATCCGCATGGCGACGGGTTTCAGTCCACAGGTTTTTGTGGAGTCTGCCATCACCATTTCTGGGGATGAAGTGGTGGAGACTCGCATTTAGGCTCTTCGCATGGAGGTTGTCATGCCCGGAATGGTTTCACCGTTTGACAGGCAATACCGAATTGCCCCCGACCGTCGCAGGACGGCGGTTTTCAGCCGGATGACAGTCCTTGCCGGTTTGATTTGCGCCGCATCGGCGTCAGCATCCGCAGGGGCTGTGGCGCAGGAGACCGGCGGCAGGATGATAGCCCCGGATTTCGCAGACGCATCCAGGCAGGCTTTCTGGCGCACCGAGGTTGTCAGCAAGGATGCGGTCCAGGCCGCGCTTGCCAAACTCTATCTGACCCTCTCTGAGAACACAGCGCTGAAGACCAAACGGGCCATCATTCTTGCTGGCGAAAATCCCACCGATGTCATGATCAGAAGCGGCATCTGGCCATCCTGGCTTGAGGGACGCACCCCGTACAATGTCGAGGTGCTGCTGTGCACGCTCAATCCCGACATCTGTTCTGTGCGCGGCAAGGCCTCCAAACAGGATGGGGTGGATTGGTCAAAAGCCTGGCCTGGCGCGACCATCTATCTTCCCGATATCGATATGCGATTGTCCTATGAAGTCGGCACGCGACAAGCCTCCGAGCTCGCGAGCCAGGTCAATGACATTGCCATCGTCAAGACTTCGGACCTCGCGCAGCTCTGGTGCCGCAAGGCGTTCGCCATCCATGAATCCTGTGCTGGCAGCGATGTCCAGCAAGGATGGGCAAACCGCCCGCCCGAGATCATCCAGTATGTCGATGACGGCAAGGTTGATCCTGAGATGTTCTCGAAGCTGGCTTCTCCCAATGCGCTTCGAAAATTCGGCGCGGCGGGTTCCGAAGTCAAGATGGTTGCGATCCCGATCATCGAAGCCAATTTCACCATCGAGTCGTTTGATTCGGGCGCTTACGGCAGGGCATTCGATTCCCTGTCGGAAAACGTGATCGTGGAACAGAAGCTGCGGCTGCAATCTGCGTCCTTCAAACAGAACAACCAGGCCAAGCTTCGGTGGATGGAGATTGTCAACAAGGCGGGGCAAATGCGAACGCCCTGGAAGGACGGCGAAAATCTCAAGCCCGTCACGATCGCCCATATCGACGGGGAAGCGGACCTCAATCATTGCGCCTTCAAGGGCAAGGTGCACCTGATGCGCTGGAACCTGGAGAAGAGGATCCTCGAGGAAATCAAGCCGCTGGAGCCGGCGCCCGAAACTGCCGGCACTCTCGATCCGGACAATGGCGCTGAAGCTGTCAATGCCTCGCTGACAACCGGCACTGAGACAGTGGCAGAAGGCGAAGCGCCCGATGATACGGCCGGTGCGGACTGCGGACTGCTCAACGAGCACCCGCTTGCGGAGAAAAGTCACGGCACCCATACGCTCGGCATGCTGGTCGAACTGCTCAGCCTTGGCGGTCAGACACAGGCTCCCCCGGGAGGCCTGCCGCCCGTCACCATCATTCATGTGCCCAATCCGGACGGGGCGATGAGCCCCAACGAGCCGGCCATGAAGGCCCTGCTGGAAGCGGTCAATCTGTTTTCGTGGTGGGACGTGGATGCCGTCAATATGAGCGTTGCCTGGAACAAGGCCGAGGCAGGATTGCTCGAGAAGGCAATTATTCAGGACGCAAAATCCATTCCGTTTATCGTCGCGGCCGGCAACTACAACGAGCGCGCCGGTTGCAGCATCAGCCCGGCCTGCATCGAGAGCAGGAATGTCATTTCCGTCGTCGGACTGGATGTGGATGCGGACGGCCGTCTCAAGCTTCTTGACCAGAGCAATGCCGGGTACCGCTATCATGACATCGGTGCCATTGGATCGAATCTGATTTCGACCGTTGGTGACGGAATGGTCGGCCCGTTGTCGGGCACGTCCCAGGCAGCCCCCATCGTTGCCGCGGTGGTGGGCCATTTGATCCGGCGCGGCATGCGCGATGTGGATGATATCTACACCCAGTTGATCACGACCGCCAAACTGGATGATACGCTTCTCGATTATGCCAATGCCACCATGATCGACATGGACCGGGTGATGCAATTCGGTGTCGATCACGTGGAACTGTCTGATGGCTGCCGCATGGACGGCACGTTCACCGACCTGACCAATGCCAGCCAGTTGCAGGCCAACTGGACAGTGGGCGAAGGCGGCCTGGTTTTCATCGACAAGGACGCTCTCCGGCGCTTTCACTACAATGCCCGGCTGGATTGGCACCTCATCATGTACGAGAAAAACAACCGGCTTCATCGCGGAACTTTTCAGGTGGTCCCGGAACATCTTGATCGCATTGCCCGGTTCCTGCCAGCCACGGTTTCGGAAGAGTGTGGTGAGCGCAAGCCGGAGTTTCTGCAGAAATTTCCGATGAGCGAGATCGCGGACCTGATTGTAACCACCCGTTAGGCGGATGAGACAACCATAGGAGGGCAAGTTATGAGATTTCGGATACTGCTCATCGCAACCTTGTTTTCGACAGTGCCAGTGGTCGCGCAGAATGCTCCACCGCCGGTGTCGGTGGCTCATCTCGAAGGCGTCGTCGAGACTTTGGAGGTCCGGTTTCCGCCGTCGCCCGAGGAATCGGGGACCGAGCAAGTCCGCGGAGCGGCGCAATGGGCGCAGTCTTTCCTCAGAGCCGGCGCGTCCGGCGTTCAGCTCCGGTTCGAGAACATCAGCTTTGATGCGGATGAGTATTTCGAGATTGAAATTGTCGACGCCAACGGCGCCAATGTTCAGACACTGACCCCGGAGATGCTTGCCGGAAGAACAGCACTTTGGACCAATATCGGTCGTGGCCAGTCTCTGGGTGTGTCTGTCTACGGCAACCGCAATGGCTCTCTCAGCTTCGAGCTGAAATCGATAAGTTTCGACCGCAGGGGAATGGTGCTCGAATCCATCATCGGACAAGACCAGCGCCAGCATCTTTACGAATATGGTGGTGACCTGCTCGACACTGTATCGCGGGTGAGCGGCGCCGTCGCCAAGCTCTCCATGATCAAGAACACCCCCAATGGGCCGAAGCGCTATGTCTGTACCGGATTTCTTGTCGACGACAGCACCTTGGTGACCAACGAACATTGTGTGGCCGATCAGGAGGCCTGCGCCAACACCAAGGTAATTTTCGGCTATGAATATAACCGCATCGGCCAAATTCCGGGCATGGAGCAATATGATTGCCTCAATGTGCGGACGGTCAATGTCGAGCTCGACACCGCGGTGCTGGAACTGGCCGGTGAACCCGGCAAACGGTGGAACAGCCTGCCTCTGGCAGACCAGCCGGCCCAGGACGGCGAGCGGCTTTTCATCATCCAGCACCCGGCAGGTGAGCCAAAGCAGATTTCCGATAGCGACTGCACTGTCTTCGAAAGCATATCGCCCGGCCGTCAATCCCGGTCTGACTTTGCCCATATGTGCGACACGCTTGGTGGTTCATCAGGCTCGCCTGTCTTCAATGTTTCGGGTGAAGTGGTCGGATTGCACCATTGGGGACGGGATATTTCCGGCCGCTACAGCCGGTCCAACCGGGCGGTTCGGATGGAACTGGTCAGGACGCTGCTTTCGCCGGTGCAACCTGTGCCGGAACCGCCGGCTGACGCCGGGCCTGACACTCAAATCAATATAGGCGTGGACGCGGGAAGCAGTCCTGATGCGGGGGGTAGTGTTGATGGCACAGGGTCCAACTGAAGCAATGGTGCGGTGTTGCCGGCCGTTTCTGGTGGTGCTCGGCTTCGTGCTGGTTTCCTTGGCACCGGCGAGTGTCGAGGCGCGAGACAGCGGCGTTTGCTCCACAGGTGCAATCACCTGTCTGGAGCAGGGCTGGAACGAGAAGGAAAGGTCCTGGTGGTACTCGACTTCGCAGGGGTCGCGTCTGCTGCCGCTCAGTTGGGCGCTGGCGCTCGAGCAATCGGCAAACACAGCCGGCTTTTTCTCCGAAGACAATTTTTCCAGGTATGGATACCTGCCGTCGCCGCCCGGTGATGGCAACCCGCACGGGCTGCCTGTCGGTTTTGCTGTCGACCAGGACGACAGCAGCAAAGCCGATCTCATGTGTGAGCGGTTTCCGGAGACCTGCAATGCATTTGTCATGCGCAAGCCCTGGGTGGGGATGACCTGTTCTGCCTGCCACACCAACGACATTGTGTTTGAAGGCAAGACGATCAGGGTGGAAGGCGCGCCAACCCTCGCCGATTTCCAGGGACTTCTGGAGGGTTTGCTCGACGCTCTGGTCATGACCCATGACGACGACGCCAAGTTCGACCGCTTTGCACGCGCGGTTCTGCAGGCCGACCTCAGTGTGGAGTCCCGGCGCAGTCTCCGGCTGCAACTCGCCGAACAGATTGCCTGGCAGACACTGTTGCAGCAACGCAATGGCCGTGAATTCCGCTCGGGCTTCGGGCGCCTTGATGCGCAAGGGCACATTCTCAACAAGGTCGCCATTATCGGTGGCGGGCCTGAACTTGAGGATGCGCTCAAATCCGATGCGCCCTCAAGCTATCCTTTCATCTGGAATACCTCGCAACAGGACAAGGTGCAGTGGAACGGCATCGCCCGCAACATCCTCAATCTGTCGATCCTCGGCAAGCAAACCGACATCGGTGCGCTGGTGCGCAACACCTCGGAAGTCATCGGTGTGTTTGCCCATGTCGAGATCAGCCCGAAATGGAAATCCGGTCTGCTGGGCTACCGGTCAAGCCTGCGGGCCGCGGAAATGATCGATCTCGAACGGCAGCTGGCGCGGTTGAAATCTCCCCGGTGGCCGGAGGACATCCTGCCGAAGATCGACTGGACCAAAGCGGAGCGCGGCCAGGTTCATTTTGAAGCCGAGTGTGCTCAATGCCATGAAAAACTTGCCTGGGATGACACCAGAACGCCGATCAAGGCCAAGATGAGCAGTCTTCTGAGCAGCGGCACGGACATGTCGCTTGCCTGCAATACGTTCATGCATCAGGCCAATGCCGGCAATTACGAAGGGCGCCGCCCGTTCATGATCCAGGGCGAACCCATCGACAGCCCCGACTTCACCCGGAATATGCTCACCAACGCCGCCGTGGGCGCTGTCATCGGCAAGGTTGATGAACTGGCCGGCAAGTTCTTTGACGATGTCTTTGATCAGGCGTTTTTCTGGCGCCGTGCGGCTGAGGAGGCGGTGGATGGGAAAACCTATCTGCCGGGCGTGAAAGACCAGCGCAAGAAGGAGCTTGCGCGCGCCTGTCTGACCTCTCCGGAGGCGACCAGGGAGCCTGATGAAAGCGTGCTTGTCTACAAGGCGCGCCCGCTCAACGGCATATGGGCGACCGCGCCCTATCTGCACAATGGGTCGGTGCCGACGCTTTATGATCTCTTGCTGCCATCTCCACTTCGCCTTGTGCTTGACAGTGAAGAGGAGATGAGCACGCCGGGACCTGGCGACAGACCCTCTGTCTTTCACGTCGGCAGCCGTGAATTTGATCCGGTCAGGATCGGCTTCAAAACCGGGCCGGAACCCGTTCATCAGGCGGCTGACGGCCGGATCACCGCGCCGTTCGAGTATCGCGTGTACGATACCGATGGAGCGCCGGTGCCCGGGAACTACAATTCCGGGCATGAATATGGAACGGACGCGTTGTCGGAAGCAGAAAAGTGGGAGCTTGTCGAGTACCTGAAGACATTGTGATCTATAGACGGCTACACCTTCAATAAAGGTGAGTCTCTGTATATGACTTTGTCAATTGTTTGTTTTAAAAATCAATTTTGAATTTTCCCCAATTCTGGTGATTTGCGATTTTCCCAATCTGTTTTGATAGGTTCCGGGAACAATTGGTTTCCCGAGCTCAAACTCAGACAGGGAGACAGTCATGAAAACCACACTCACGACATCAATTTCGCGTTTGATCATTGCGCTAGGCATTGGTCTGGCATCGCCAGCTTTTGCGCAGGATTCGTCAATGCCGGATGGCATGCCGTCCGAGATATCGGATCTCTTCGCCGATGCTGAAGCGGAGGGCGGCACGGTTGAGATCGCGCCATCCGAGGAGATGCCGGCGGGCGCTATGGACGCCGACGCCACCGCTGCGCCTCGCTATCTCTACACCACGTTGAGAGTGGTCACGAGTGGCGCCAGCCGTGGTTGCGCCTCCGGCAACTGGAGCTGCATGACCAATCTTTGCAAGGCAGATTTGCGGAGCCAAAGCGCCTGGCGCGGATGGGCCGGCTGCTGGAAGAAAGGCAACAACTACATTTGCTACTTCGAATGCGGCCAGACCCGCAACGCGTTTTAACCCCGGCATATCTAGGAGGTCGACATGAGAACGACACTGAAAATTACATGCCTGGCTGCAACGCTGGCCCTGATAGCAACTCAAGCCATGGCGGCTGATGTGCGAGATGTAGGCGCAATGCTCGGCGTGATGGGTTCACTTCAGGAATCCGGTGCGACAACCGATGCGCTGGGCTTTGAAACCGCGCGTGCGCTTGGGCTTGATGAAGCCAGCGATCTGCAGGTCAAGACCGTCAACGAACTTCCCAACGATCTGGGAAGGGTGGTGCGGTTCCAGCAAACGGTGAACGGCATTCCGGTCAAGGACCAGCATGTCATCGTCGAACAGGACGGTTCCGGCGCGGCGATCATGCTGGAGGGGACCGCGGTGTTTGACATTTCACCGGAGGAAAGCTCGACGGCGGCGCCGGCACTGACGCCCGAAGAGGCGCTTGAAAAAGCCAAGGAAGCCGTGGTTCGGCTTACGCCTCGGGCCGCCGTTTCGGCGGAAGAAAGCAGCGGTGAACTCGCCCCGTTCGAAAATGAACAGGCGGATCTGGTTTACGTCGTCGATGGCGAAAACAAGCTCCGGCTGTCCTACCTGACCAGCTTCTTCACCACGGTGGTGGATGAAGGCGGAGGGGTGCGTCCCACCCGGCCGGTGCTGGTCATCGATGCGCAGACCGGCGACACGATTCAGTCCTACGACAACATCCAGTATGTCGAGAAAGGAACCGGTCCTGGCGGCAACACCAAAGTGGGTCAGTATCGCTGGGGAACCGGCGTGCCACCCAAATATGAGGTCACCGAGAGCGGCACGAACTGCACCATGGACGCCACCGCTCTGAAAACCGAAAACCTCAACCATGGGACCAGCGGGCCAGGAACCCCGTTTGGCTTGACGTGCCACGACAACACGGTCAAGTCGATCAATGGCGCTCATTCTCCGCTTAATGATGCGCAGGGCATGGGCAAGGTTGTGTTCAACATGTACCAGGCCTGGTACGGCACCAGCCCGCTGACCAACAAGCTCCATATCCGCGTTCATTATTCGAACAACTACGAGAACGCGTTCTGGAATGGTCAGCAGATGACCTTCGGCGACGGCGCAACGCGCTTCCACCCGCTGGTCAGCCTGGATGTCATGGCGCACGAAGTCTCGCACGGCTTCACCGAGCAGAATTCGGGCCTTATCTACAGTGGTCAGTCGGGTGGCATGAACGAGGCATTCTCGGACATGGCGGGTGAGGCGTCAGAATACTACTTCGCCCAAACCCGGGGACAGCTGTTCCCGAACCGGACCATGCCGGATCTTGAAACCGGTGCCGATATCTTCAAGGCTGCCGGTCAGGCTCTGCGCTACATGTGCAACCCGCCGCAGGACGGCCGCTCGATCGGGCATGTGCGTGATTATGTGGCCGGCATGGACGTTCACTATTCCAGCGGCGTCTACAACAAGGCGTTCTGCCTGCTGTCAAAGCGGCCGGGCTGGAATGTGAAGAAGGCATTCGACATCATGGTCTATGCCAACCAGAACTATTGGGTTCCCAATGAAACCTTCGCCGGAGGTGCCCAGAAGGTTCTCAATGCGGCCAAGCGCCTCAACTATGCGGAAGCGGACGTGATCTATGCTTTCGATCAGGTCGGGATCTCGCTTGCACCGACGCCCACTGCCAAACGCTACCTCTACACCACGTTGAGGATCATCTCGAGCAGCGCTTCGCGCGGTTGTGGAGCCTATGATTGGAACTGCATGACCAATCTCTGCAAGGCTGATCTGAGAAGTCAGAGCGCCTGGCGTGGTTGGGCCGGTTGCTGGAAAGAAGGCAGCAGCTACACCTGCAACTTCGAATGCGGCCAGATCAGGAACATGTTCTGAACCCTGTTAGCCGTGAACGGGCCCGGATCCTCCACCGGGCCCGTTGTTCCAGAACCAACCCCGTTTCCAGTGACCGTGCCTGCGTCCCGACAACAGACGCTGAACGTCACATTTGTTTGAGGAGAATTTCCATGAAACAGCTCCTGTCGCTCATGACCGCAGGCTTTATCGCCGCTGGCATTTCTTCGGCTGCTGCTCAGCAAGGCGATCAATGGATCGTTCTGGGCAGCGATGCCGCAGGTGTCCTGCAGGGTTCGCTCGCCGCGCAACTTTCAGGGCCTGAAGAGCCAGGGTTCACGTCGCTTGGACAGAGAAACGGTCTCACCGTGGCCCGGATCAATTCAAGCCTGATCGGCGATCTGCATACGATGATGCACGAGAATTTCCGCCGATGTGGCGGTTACACGGTTCACCCCAGCCTCGACGCCGCACTGGCCGAGCGGGACAACCCGATCTATCAGCCCGGCTATGTCTGGCCCGAGGGCGTGTTTCCAGCTCAATTGACCGAAGCGCAAAGCGTCAATCAGGCACTTGCGCAGGTCAACCGCACCCGGATCACCTCGACAGTGCAAACCTTGCAGAACCTGGGCACGCGCTATTATCAGGCAGCACAGGGCGCGCAGGCGGCAACAACGGTTGCCAATCTCTGGACAGGCTATGGTGCGGGGCGGAGCGATTTTTCCATCGAGCGGATCAATCACGCCTGGGCACAGGATTCGGTCATCGCCACAATCCGTGGTGCGGTCCATCCCGACGAAATCGTGGTCATTGGCGGGCATCTTGATTCCATCAACGGCGGCGACACCAACGACGCGCCGGGCGCCGACGACAATGCATCGGGCATCGCCGTGGTGTCGGAAGTCCTGAAGGTGCTGACCGACATCAATTTCCGGCCAAAACGCACCATCAAATTCATGGCCTATGCCGCCGAGGAAGTCGGCTTGCGCGGATCGGGCGATATCGCCACGGCATTCGAGGCCAACAACTCGACCGTCAATGGCGTTCTTCAGTTCGACATGACCGGATTTGCGGGGTCGTCGAAGAACATGTATTTCGTCACCGACTTTGTGAACCCGAATGCGACCGCGTTTCTCAAGCGGCTGATCGCCGAATACAATAGCAGTGGTGCCCACGCCATCACCTGGGGCGAAACCCAGTGCGGCTATGCCTGTTCGGACCACGCGTCGTGGACCCGCAAGGGCTTTCCATCGGCATTCCCGTTTGAATCGGCCTTTGCCGATTACAACCGTACCATTCACTCGCCGGATGATCTGATCACCAATCAGGATTCGAGCGGGCGGCATCAGGAGCGCTTCGCAAAACTCGGCGTGGAATTTGCCATTGAAATGGCCAAGAACGCCAATGCGCCAACGCCCCCCACGGCCAATCGCTATAACTATACGACACTGCGCGTCATCGGCAACGGCAGCACCAGAGGCTGTGGCGTCAATGACTGGTCCTGCATGACCAGGCTCTGCAAGGCCGATCTGCGAGACACAAATGCCTGGCGCGGCTGGGCGGGGTGCTGGCGCGAGGGCTCCAAGTTTCAGTGCATGTTCGAATGCGGAAAGGTCTCGACTTTTCACTGATGCCGGGATCAAGCCTTGCAGACATCAAGGCGTGTCGCATCTCTTGTGCGCCACAGCCTGCTGCTTTGAAGAAAATTCGACAGTCGATGCGACACAAGAGGCTGACGATTTCGCCGAGCGCCGTACTGATTGCATCGAAGCTGCCAACCGCCCGCTTTCGCAGCAGCGCCTTGGGTTTTCAAGGGTCTTGGGAAGAAATGGTGGAGCCAAGCGGGATCGAACCGCTGACCTCCTGCATGCCATGCAGGCGCTCTCCCAGCTGAGCTATGGCCCCGGGACGCGAAGGATTGAGGGTAGGCTTCAATCCTTGCGAGTGGCCAACCACTTATCAGTGGTTGGCAAGTGCGGCTTCATACGTCTGCAGCCGCACAAGATCAAGATGAAATTTCAATCCATTTTGCAGTTTCGGAAAAAAGAGTTTTCCAGGCCGCGACTGAACTTCACTTACTGATCGTCGTCATCGTCACTGACGCCGATGATATCCTTGACGTCGTCGTCATCGTCATCATCGTCATCGGGAAGAAATGTGTCGTCATCGTCGTCATCGTCGATTTCAACATCATCGTCGTCGTCGATGTCGGCAGTATCATCAGACTTGCCGGTCTTCTTGGTCGCCTCGTCGGCTTCCTCAAGCGAAACGATTTCCACGTCAGCCGATTCTGCCTCGACCTCCGGTACATCATCATCATCGTCGTCGTCGGTTTTCTTTTCCGCTTTCGCCTTCGCCATGACGGCTACTTTTGCCGTCTCCTCGAAGAATGAAATCGGATATGTCTTGCCCGTATAGGGCGAAACGATTGGATCTTTTTTGAGATCGTAGAATTTGCGTCCGGTTTCGGGGCAAACGCGTTTTGTTCCAAGTTCCGGTTTTGCCACAGTCGAAGCCTCTTGAAATGGTAGGAAGGACAAGGCTCGAGTGCCTGACTTCCCGGTTCGGCGGGTCCGGACCCCATAATGATGTTGAACGCGGCTGTCAAAGCCATTCTCACCAAATATTCAACCAATCCGGATGACGCCCGCCTCAAGCCTGTGCTAATCAGCCGGGCACAGGCGCCGGATCTCCGGCCTGTCCCGACCAAAACAGCCGGAAAACTGCCCATGGGCCACGCTGCAGCACCCCTTCGTCCAGCCCGCGCCTCAACAAGCGCCGCGCTCAGGGGCAGCATTCGCATTCCCGGCGATGCATCAATTTCCCGGCACTGTGTCATATTGGGCGGCCTCGCCCGGGGCGAAACCCGGATCACCGGCCTGCTCGAAAGCGCCGATGTACGCGCGGCCTGCACCGCGATGCAGGCCATGGGCGCCACGATCCGCCGCGATGGTAAACTGTGGATCATCAGCGGCGTCGGCAATGGTTGCCTGCTCGCACCGGAAGCACCACTTGATTTCGGCCACGCCGGCACTGTCTGCCGGCTGATCATGGGGCTTGTCGGCCCCTATGATTTCGAAACCACATTCGTCGGTGACGTGACCCTGTCGCGCCAGTCGATGGGAAGCGTTCTCGACCCGTTGCGGCAGATCGGGGTTCAGGTCAGCTCGGAAGCCGGTGACCTTTTGCCGGTGACGTTGCGCGGACCGCAGGCGCCTGCGTCGATCAGCTACCCGGTGCCGATGGCCTCGGCCGCGGTCAAATCGGCGATCCTGCTGGCAGGACTCAATACCCCCGGCATCACCAGTGTGATCGAGACTGTCCCGACGCCAGACCATTGCGAAAAAATGCTTGCCGGTTTCGGCGCGGAGCTCAGCGTTGAAACTGGAGCGGATGCTGTGCGGACCATTCGTCTCGAAGGCCGCAGCGCACTTTATGGACAGACAATCGACGTGCCCGGCGATCCATCGCTCGCGGCCTACGCGCTGGTGGCGGCGCTGATCGTGCCGGGCTCCGACATCACCATCGAAAATGTGCTGATGAACCCGGCGCGCACCGGCCTGATCCTGACGCTGCAGGAGATGGGCGCAGATATAGAGAGTCTTGCCCCGCGTCAGAACGGTGGCGAAGAGGTCGCCGATCTGCGGGTCCGCGCCTCGCAACTGACCGGCCTCACCGTGCCGGCGGAGCGTGCGGCTTCGATGATCGACGAGTATCCGGCGCTGGCCATTGCCGCGAGCTTTGCCAGCGGCGAGACCCGGATGCCGGGGCTTGGAGATTTGCCGGCCCGGCAAGGCGCCAGGCTCACCGCCCTTGCGCGCGGCCTGAAACTCAACGGCGTCGACTGTAGTGAAGGTCCCGACGGGCTGTCGGTGCGCGGCCGCCCCGATGGCAAGGGGCTGGGTGCGGTGTCCAGCGGCATGATCACCGCCACCGGGCTTGATCACCGCATCGCCATGAGCTTTCTTGTCATGGGGCTTGCCAGCGAGCATCCGGTCACCATTGATGATGCCTCGAGCATCGCCAGCCATTTTCCCGAATTCATGACCATGATGGCCGGCATGGGCGCGGAGATGATTGAGATATGACCTCCAGAACCATCGATTTTTACTACGACCTGATTTCGCCCTTCGCGCATGTGGCGCTGGCACGGCTGAATGAATTGCCGGCGGATGTGACGGTACGGCCGGTTCCGGTGCTGCTCGGGGCAATTCTCAATCATTGGGGCCAGCGCGGACCGGCCGAAATTTCCGCCAAGCGGCTCCACACCTACCGGCAGTCGGTGTTTTTAGGGCAACAGCATGGCGTCGATATCCGGTTTCCGCCGCGCCATCCGTTCAATCCGCTGAAAGCGCTGCGGCTGCTGGCAGGCGCCAATGCCGATCTCGACACGGTCAGGCGCGCGTTTGGCTTCGTGTTCGAACAGGGCCGGGCGCCCGATACCGATGCGGAACTGGCGGGTTTTGCCGAAACAGTCGGCATTCCGCTGGCGCTTGCCGGTGACGACGCCGCCAAGGCGGCACTGAGAGCCAACACCGAGCAGGCGATCGCCCGCGGCGTTTTCGGCGTGCCGAGCTTTGTCTGCGCCACCGCATCGGGGCATGAAGTGTTCTGGGGCGTCGATTCCTTCGACATGCTTTTGGCCTGGCTTGACGATGACACCCTGTTTGCCCGCGAACCCTACCGGCATCTCGATGATGTCACGGTGGGTATTGAGCGCAAATGAGCCGCCGCAGATCCGGCCCTGATGTACAGGCTGCCCGGTGCGCGCCGTTTTCAACCGAGGAGTAGGCCCAATGTATCTGCCGCCACATTTTGCCGAAACCGAAGAGGCCGTCATGCGGGCGCTGATCACCGCGCATCCGCTCGGCCTGCTGATCTCGACCTCGCCGTCCGGCATGCTGGCAAACCCGGTGCCGTTCCTGGTCTCTGAAAAAGACGGCGTCACCACGCTTCGCGCCCATGTCTCCAAGGCCAATGAGCAATGGCGGCACATCAGGGACGGCGCCGATGTGCTGGTGGTGTTCCAAGGTGTCGATACCTATGTGACGCCGTCCTGGTATGCGGCCAAGGCCGAGCATGGCAAGGTGGTGCCGACCTGGAACTATGCCATGGTTCAAGGACGCGGCACGGCCACAGTGCAAGAGGGACCGGACTGGCTCGGCCAGCAGGTGTCCAAACTGACCGCGCGTCACGAGGCAGAGCGCCCAGACCCCTGGAAGGTCAGTGACGCACCGGAGACATTCGTGGCAGCGCAGTTGCGCGGCATTGTCGGCATCGAGATCAGCCCCGCGCAGTTGACCGGCAAGTGGAAAGTCAGCCAGAACCGTCCGGAAGCCGACCGGCGCGGCGTTCATGCCGGACTGATGGAGAACGACGAGGATCAGATGGCCGATCTGGTCGCCCTCTACGGCAAACTTTCACAGACATGAGGCATCCGGAATGACTGAACAGGTTTCGCAGATTGTCATTGCGGTCGATGGACCGGCGGCTGCCGGAAAAGGCACGCTGTCGCGTCTGCTGGCAAGCCATTACCGCCTCAGTCACCTTGATACCGGCCTGACCTATCGCGCCACCGCCAAGGCGCTGCTGGATCGCGGCCTGCCGCTCGATGACGAGGACATGGCTGCCGAGATCGCCCGCACGCTCGATCTCGGGCGTCTCGACCGTTCGGTGCTGTCAGCCCATGAGATCGGCGAGGCAGCATCAAAAGTGGCGGTGATGCCGAAAGTGCGCCGCGCCTTGGTCGAAGCCCAGCGGGTCTTTGCCGCGACACCGCCAGGTTCGGTGCTCGATGGCCGCGATATCGGCACGGTGGTGTGCCCCAATGCGCTGATCAAATTCTACGTCACGGCCAGCCCGGAAGTCCGCGCTCGCCGCCGCCACGACGAAATCACCGCAAATGGCGGCAGCGCCGATCTGGACGGGATTCTTGCCGACATCATCAAGCGGGATGCGCGCGATGCGGAGCGCGCTGATTCGCCGCTTCGCCCGGCTTCGGATGCGCACTTGCTAGATACAACCAAAATGAGTATAGAAACCGCGTTCGAAGCCGCCCGTATCCTTGTGGATGCTGCGCTCGAACATTGAACTAACACCAGCGAGCTTGTCCCGCGCCGTATTTGTCCCGCCTTGTAAAGGTCAGGGGCAGACAGGCATCGCCGGTCCGACCAACACCAACCAGGCGCATCCGACCGCACCATGATTACGCGGTCGCCAGGAGAATTCATGCCTAACACTGAATCCATGACAGACGAATTCGCATCGCTGTTTGCCGAATCGCTTGCCACGCAGGACCTCGCCGAAGGCTATGTCGCCAAGGGTATCGTCATCGCCATCGAGAAGGACGTCGCCATCATCGACGTCGGTCTCAAGGTCGAAGGCCGCGTGCCGCTGAAGGAATTCGGCGCCAAGTCGAAGGACGGCTCGCTCAAGGTCGGCGACGAAGTCGAAGTCTATGTCGAACGCATCGAAAATGCGCTGGGCGAAGCCATGCTGTCGCGCGAAAAAGCTCGCCGCGAGGAAAGCTGGATCCGTCTCGAAGAAAAATTCAATGCGCAGGAGCGTGTTGAAGGTGTCATCTTCAACCAGGTCAAGGGCGGCTTCACCGTCGATCTGGACGGCGCCGTGGCCTTCCTGCCGCGCAGCCAGGTGGACATCCGCCCGATCCGCGACGTCTCGCCGCTGATGCACATCACGCAGCCTTTCGAAATCCTCAAGATGGACAAGCGCCGCGGCAACATCGTTGTCTCGCGCCGTACCGTTCTCGAAGAGAGCCGTGCCGAACAGCGTTCGGAAATCGTGCAGAACCTCGAAGAAGGCCAGACCGTTGAAGGCATGGTCAAGAACATCACCGATTATGGTGCGTTCGTTGATCTTGGCGGCATCGACGGCCTGCTGCACGTCACCGACATGGCATGGCGCCGCGTCAACCATCCGTCCGAGATCCTGTCGATCGGTCAGACCGTCAAGGTCCAGATCATCCGGATCAACCAGGACACACACCGCATCTCGCTGGGCATGAAGCAGCTGGAAAGCGATCCGTGGGATGGTATCGGCGTCAAGTACCCTGCCGGCAAGCGCATCACCGGTACTGTCACCAACATCACCGACTACGGCGCATTCGTCGAACTGGAGCCAGGCATCGAAGGCCTAATCCACGTTTCGGAAATGTCCTGGACCAAGAAGAACGTGCATCCCGGCAAAATCCTGTCGACAACGCAGGAAGTTGACGTGGTCGTTCTCGAAGTCGACCCGAACAAGCGCCGCATCTCGCTCGGCCTCAAGCAGACGCTTGAGAATCCTTGGGAAGTGTTCGCTCAGACCCATCCTGCCGGCACCGAAGTCGAAGGCGAAGTCAAGAACAAGACCGAATTCGGCCTGTTCATCGGCCTCGACGGCGACGTCGACGGCATGGTTCACCTCTCCGACCTCGATTGGAACCGTCCAGGCGAACAGGTCATCGAGGAGTTCAACAAGGGCGACATGGTCAAGGCCGTCGTGCTCGACGTCGATGTCGACAAGGAACGCATCTCGCTGGGCATCAAGCAGCTTGGCAAGGACTCGATCGGCGACGCCGCCGCTTCGGGCGATTTGCGCAAGAACGCTATCGTCTCTGCCAAGGTGACAGCGATCACCGACGGCGGTCTCGAAGTGGTTCTGGTTGATCACGAAGACCTGTCTTCGTTCATCCGCCGCTCGGACCTGTCGCGTGACCGTGACGAGCAGCGCCCTGAGCGTTTCTCGGTCGGCCAGACAGTCGACGCCCGCGTGACCAACTTCTCCAAGAAGGACCGCAAGGTCGGTCTGTCGATCAAGGCGCTGGAAATCGCCGAAGAGAAGCAGGCAGTCGCACAGTTCGGCTCGTCCGACTCGGGCGCTTCGCTCGGCGACATTCTGGGCGCAGCCCTGAAGAAGCAGAACAGCGAAGACTGATCCTTCTCGGATCTGATTTCGAAAGACACGAACCCGCCGGAGCAATCCGGCGGGTTTTTTGTTTGCAACGTTTCCCCTCTCCCCTGGTGGGAGAGGAAGAAAAATCATGATCTTGGTGCGCAGCGCCAAGTCATAGATTTTTCAGGTGAGGGGGAAATTCCGCACACCAAAACCAGCCCCCTCTCTTGCAAAATCTATGACTTAGCCAAAGCCAAGGTCATGATTTTGCTTTCTCCCCCACCAAGGGGGGAGATCGGGTTCGCGAATTGTCGGGGATAAAGAGCTATGATCGAACGCCACTCCCTCCCCACCGTCATCCCGGACTTGATCCGGGATCCCGCTGCGTCCGCTTCTGCGGACGCGGGAGGGGTTCCCGCCAAAAACCGTGAGAGCGCAAGAGTTTACCGGCTCGCGGACGCTCGCCCGCTGGATGCCGGATCGGGGTCCGGCATGACGACAATCGGTAAAAGCGCCGCGCCAACTCCGTCAATGATATCCGCCATCTTTTCCACACCCTCCTAACCCGTGACATCATCACCGTACTCCCGCTGCCGGATGGATCGCGAACGCTTCGGTTCAGGTGGGAGGGATACCTTTCGGGCTTTGCCGTAACGTGCGGCAGCATCCGCAAGGAGGCGGTGACCATCGTGGCTCCGCTGGCAGCCGGTTCACCATACGGGCCAAGCCAGCCACCGGGCCGGTCGAGCATCCATGCCTTGCCCCAGGGCAGGCGGGATTGCGGATGAGACACCGGAACGGGCCTGTGGCGGATTTTTGGTCTTTTGACCCGAAAGACGTGCCGGACCACGAAAACCATCTCCCGCGATCTGTCCTGATCGTGGCCGGAGCAATCCGGGCGGGGGCCTGGTGGATAAGCCACTCCCGGGAATGCGAGGTGCCGCCTGTCGGATGCGGACATCATCCGGCGAAATTCGGGCCGCGCGCGCGCTGCGCCACCCATATACTCATTTCCGTAAGGCAAAGCCCGCGTGCGGCCCTCCGGACTGATTACCTGCTCCACCCCGGCGAAAATTTTCGCGCGGGACTGCTTTTGCATGTCCACGCATTGCCGGACACAGGCTGAGCCGTTCAACCCGCTTAGCTATGGGCGAAAATGTCGGTTTCACCCCAACCCAGCAGGTCCAGCTTGGCGCGGGTGGGCAGGAATTTGAAGCAGGCCTCGGCATGGGCTTCGCGCCCGTCGCGGACCAGCCGGGCGGTCAGCTTCTCGGTCAGTGCATGCAGATGCAGCACATCGGAAGCCGCATAGTCCAGCTGTGCCGCTGTCAGCGTCTCTGCGGCCCAGTCAGACGATTGCTGGTGCTTGGACAGCTCGACGCCCAGAAGCTCTCTGGTGATGTCCTTGAGGCCGTGACGGTCGGTATAGGTGCGGGTCAGCCGCGAGGCGATCTTGGTGCAGAACACCGGCGTTGATGTCACGTCCAGCGCGTTGAACAGCACGGCAATGTCAAAACGGCCATAGTGGAACAGCTTGCGCTTGGTGCGATCGGAAAGCAGGGCCACCAGATTGGGGGCGCGGGTTTGACCCGCAGCGATCTGGATCACATCGGCAGAACCGTCACCGGGCGACAGCTGCACGACGCAAAGCCGGTCGCGGCGCGGCACCAGCCCAAGGGTCTCGGTGTCAACCGCGATGTCGCCGCTGTAAAGCGCCATCGCCGCGTCGGAAATATCGCCCTTGTGGGTACGGATATCAGCCATGTTCGATTCATCCCTGTGAGTGTGAAACGGGCTATACCGCAAGAAAACCGGACTGCGCAAGAAAACGGCCGGGCAAGTGTTGCCCGGCCGCTTGAATTGTTGAACCGGCCCGAAGACCGTCAGATGCCTCAGTAAGGGCAGGCGTTGTCGGACATATAGTCGTGAACCGTGACCTTGCCCGAAATGATGTCGGCCTTGGCGGTTTCCACTGCGGCCTTCATCTCATCGGAGACCAAGGGAGCATTGTTGTCGTCCATGGCATAATCAACGCCGCCTTCGGCGAGACCCAGCGAGCTGAAGCCATAGGAGAACGAGTCATTCTTGGCATCCATGAAGGCATTGTAGACAGCCACATCGACGCGCTTGACCATGGAGGTCAGAACCTTGCCGGGCTGCAGGCCGTTCTGGTTGGAATCGACACCGATGCCGAGCTTGCCGGCATCAGCCGCAGCCTGAAGCACACCGATACCGGTGCCGCCGGCTGCTGCATAGACCACGTCGGAGCCCTGATCGATCTGCGACTTGGTGATCTCGCCACCCTTGACCGGATCATTCCAGGCGTCCGGTGTCGGGCCGGTCATGGCTTCAAGAACCTTGGCGTCGGCATTGGTGGCCATCACGCCGCCCTTGTAGCCGCAAGCGAACTTGCGGATCAGCGGAATGTCCATGCCGCCGATGAAGCTGACAGTGCCGGTCTCGGATGCCTTGGCGGCCATCACGCCGACCAGGTAGGAGCCTTCCTGTTCCTTGTAGACCACGGAGCGCACATTTGGCGCGTCCACCACCATGTCGATGATGGCAAAATTGATATCCGGATATTCCGGGGCGATCTTTTCGAGCGCAGAGCCCCAGGAGAAACCGGCCATGACGATCGGGTTGTTGCCGTCCTTGGCAAAGCGGCGCAGCGCCTGTTCGCGCTGGGCGTCATTGGCAATTTCGAAATCGCGATATTCAATGCCGGTTTCGGTCTTGAATTTCTCGGCGCCACCATAGGCAGCCTCGTTGAAGGATTTGTCGAACTTGCCGCCGAGGTCGTAGATGATTGCCGGCTTGATGTCGGCGGCCATGGCGGTCGCGGACATGGCGGCCATAGCGAGGATGCTCAAAAGCGTGCGTTTCATTGTGTGCAGCCCTATAGGTTACTTGTTGATCTTTAAGGGTCCTCCCGCATGCCCTTGCGGGCAGACCTGCGGAATTTTGCCGGCTTTGCGGGGCCGGAAGAGCGCATCCTTGCATGGCTTTGTGCAAAAATCCAACGCCGATTTGCCTTGCCCGCAGTGGAAACCGATTGCCGTTACGTCACCTGACTTGCCTGCAAACCGGGCTCGTCTGAGCCGGTGCCGCAAAAGCCGGGCACTCAGTCCGGGTGAGCTGATTTGCCGGTCAGGCCGCGAAGCGGCCGGCGGGCTTGGTGCGGCGATACCCGATCAGATAGAAGATCAGCGAGAACAGCAGGAAAACCGCGAATGCCGGTTGCGACAACAACCAGACTGCACCCGGATCCCAGACCCACCCAGGCAGGTAGGTGTCGAACATGCCCGCAACCAGCGCCAGTGTGTCGGGGCTGTTGGCCGTCCAGGACTCGATCATTGGCGTCAGAACCGGCTGGCCGGCAGCCACCGACTGGATGGCGTCGACCATCCCGGCGATGACGGCGAACACTAGGAAAATCAGGCTGAACACCCGTGCGATAAATCGCATGCAACCCTCCGGAAAGACATGAGCCCCGACTGCACGATTGCCGCCACAGCGGAGATGCGCGGCGAATATGCGGCCTACGTGACATAAAGCCCGGACAACTCTGACGCAATGGCAAGTTCTCCACCTTCATCGGATGGGTGTATAATTGCATGCAAGGCAGCCGGTGGACGTCGGAAATCACCACCCGGGGCCGGTTTTTGCGGCTGGCCTAGGGCGATTTTGCGCTGAGCGGCACCGCAAGTCCGACAATGTGGAGACCCAAGCCAAATAGCGGTTGCCAAGCAAAGCGTCTTGGCTATAGTGCCGCCCGATCCGGACCGGGAATTTTTGGCGCATTTTGCCAGTCAATTTTCCGGCAGGGCGACCGCCTTGACAGCGGGCGGCATGGCCGGGTACTTGCCCGTCAGACGGATATGCGGAGAGGTGGCCGAGTGGTCGAAGGCGCACGCCTGGAAAGTGTGTAGGCGGGGAACCGTCTCGTGGGTTCGAATCCCACCCTCTCCGCCACGCCTTTCGGGGCACCAAATGCGGAATCTCCTAACTTTTTGATAGATAAGCTTTAATTGAAACGGGCCGCCCAAATCAAGGGCCGTTTCCAATGGCAGACACTCAAAATGTATCGTTCCATGTATCGTCGGGAGTATCATCCGAAAACGCGGAAATAATTTCCGCGAAGCAGGGCAGGACAGGTCGCCCACGCTCGTCGCCGGGCCTTTACCTGATTAAAACCGGTTCGGCCTATATGTTTCAGATGCGACTGCCCAAAACGATCGCTGGCGACGTGAAGCGTCCCATCCGGATTGGCCTCGGCGTTATACCGAAACCGGAAGCCCGCAGGATTGCCGACAAGCTGGCCGCGATCGCACGTGAGAAATTTGAACGGATCGAGATTGCGATGTCCAAAGCGAATGATGACGAGACCGGGTTCTGGCCGCTGATGGAAGACATGCTTGGTGGCGACTTCGATGGAATCGATGAGGATGACAAAGGCACCCGGGCGTGGCAGGCCGTGACGATGGGCCTCAAATCCGCTCTCTATGACATTAGCAAACCTCCTCCTCCGCCAACTGCTGAAGAGGAAAGCAACTTCGCGATGATGCGGGGGCTTGTGCGGATTGCGCAAGAGAAGGCGCGCAAGGATGCAGGCGAAGCGTATAACAAGGAGCTCGGAGATCACGCCGAACTGCTGGCCAGACGATTGGTCGAGAGAGCCAACGATGATCCCGCATCTCTTTTGACGTTGTCACCTGAGAGCGGCTCGCCTTCGAAAGGCAAGATCAGTGCGAGGGTCGGGCTTGTCAGTGCCAATGTTGAAACGGAGGCCGACAAGGATCGGCGATATGTGGAACGCGATCTGTCCGACAAACCATTGTTCAGCACTGCTGCAAGTCAGTATCTCGCGCAACGGGTCAACGCCATGGTAAAGGCCAGCAAAGACATCAAGACGGCGGAGATGCGTTTGAGTCTATTTGTGGAATTGATCGGCGATCATCCGATCGATAGGTACACGCCAACCGATCTTCAAGCGTTCATCAATCTCATGAAATTCTGGCCCCCAAGAGACAAGGACCGGCCTTCACACCTTACAGCAAGAGAGGTTATCGACAGCAACCGAGGCTTTAGCAAGGGGCGGATTGCCAAGAATACATTGCAGAATGGATATATGGGGGTCATCAAGCCCGTGTTCAGCTATGCTGCCGCGCAACATTCCTTCGACAATCCAGTCAAGAACGTAGCGCTCAAATATTCCAAAGATGCCCTGGATGCGATTTCCGCGGAGCCGATATCAACCAAGAAGCTGACAAGGCTCTTCCAGACATGTGTTCAATCGCCTTACATCGATGATGTCATGTTGCCTCTGCTGGGGTTGCTGACTAGCCGTCGTTTAGGTTTGCTCACTCATCTGATCGGGAACGACATCACGGATAAGTTCGACGGAATCTGCGTAGCAGAGGTGGAGGGAATTGTAATGGTCGGTGGGAAGTGGGTCCGACGACCGATCAAAACGACGGAAAGCGGTCGGTATTTTGTACTTCATAATTTTCTGATCGAAATCGGTTATGTCGAATGGGCCCGGAGACAAGGCGACCAGTTCCTGTTTCCTCAGCTTATGAAACTCGCTGATCCGGCAAAATCGGCGTCGACTTATATGCGACGCCTTTACGACAAGGCGGGCATCAAGGACTCGCGAGGTGAACGGTTCCAATCCCTACGCGGCGATTACATTACGGAAGCTCGTAAAGACAAGGAGATCGGCGAACGGGAACGGCGGATGCAGGCCGGGCATGCGCTCGGCGGCGATGATCACAACAAATATGGTTGGAAAACGCTGACTGAGTCCGAAGCCGAGATGTTCGCCAAGATGCCGCTCAATCCAAAGATTGATTTCTCCATGTTCCGTGGCCTGGATTTTGATCAGCTTGCAAAAACACGGCGACAGGCCAAAGACAGATAAAAAGCCTCTGTGAACAGAAAGACCAAAGCCCCGCTGTGGACCAACGGGGCTTTGGTAGGTGTTATTGTCAGGCATTGAGTAACGCAAACGCTGAACGGCTGTCCCGCGTTATCGTGACATGCGTGCTTCAGCGGTTGTTTTGCTGGCAGCCATAAGACCGTCGAGCGTTGCATCCAACTCGGCGTCAGACACGTTTGGTGTTGTCTCATCAACGTCGGTTTCCTTCTCGACCATAGTATGATCATTTTTCGTGACGTCGCTGTCTGCTTTTGCGACCTCGGCGACAATAACTCCAGCTGGTTTTGCACTGACAACATAGGGTTCGCCATGCACCGCAAAACGAAGTGCAGGGTGTGCGACGTCGATGACCCATTTTTCCATCTCGTCGCGGACTGGCCATGATCCAACACCACCGAGGCGATAGAGGCTGTGCTGAACTGCGCCCCAGCCTGTCTCAAGGCCAATACTTTCATGTTCAAGATTCGCTTTCGGCATGTGCTGAACTGGCACTAAAGGAGCCACGATGTCTTTGAATAGATCGGATGCATGTCGTGCATTGATTTCGACATCAGCTGCCAGCGCCGCCATGACGATTCGCTTTCCGCTCTCGTGACGCGCAATAGCTTCTTCCACTCCGACGAGGACAGCAGCGATGAGTCGGTTCATCTCCGCCGTACTCATCTTCAGTTTGGTAGCAGCCATTTTTTGAAGTCCGGATTTTCCGCCCATCTGCCTTGGATCGGCATTCTCTTCAGTCTCGTCCTTTTTGCCGCCGATGAGCGTCTTGATTTCCATAGACTTGAGGCTCTTGCCTTCGTCAAATTGCTTGATGACGTCCTCAATCTGATCTGGCTCGCCTTTCGCCAGTTCGAAGAGCGCTGTCGTTGCAACGGCATGCTGTTCAAGTCGTTCGCGGTGATCAGCAAGCCGATCGTGGACGGAGATGAAACTCCAGGCCGAACGGACGCTATAGCCGCTATTTTCTTTCAGCCAGCGACCGAAGCGTTTTTGAGGCTGAACCGATTTTGCTTCAGCCAGGCACTGACCAAGTTCAAACACCTGTGAGGTCGACTTGCGATGCAATGTCGCGATTTGCTTTGCGAGCTCAGACAGGCGCGCTTCGGCTTCTGGCGAAAGCGGCTCGTCATTTTCCTGCGGTGCCCGTGCTGCGCGCACTTTCTTTTTCGCGACGGCGTTGGTTTCCGCACGTGATTTCTTCGTCTGCTTAGCAGTGGCTGCGCGTTGTACTTTTCTGTTTAAAGATGTCATTTTTTACTCCGGTTACAGTTGACACTACAATACTGTAGATATACCCATTATACTTCAAAATATAGTTTATTGCAAATTGACATTTTTGAATAATGTTGAAATTAGTACTTTTTAACACGACAATATAAGGTTTGAATTAGCCTAAGAAAATATTTTTACATCTTTTTCTTCTGCAATATGGATCGTCATATAACTCCCTCGGTAATGCCCGAAAAGGCTCTTTCTTGTGTTCCGAAGCAATGGGGAAATCTCTCTATCGAGCCAATGTTCTTTTGCGGACAGTGATGGACTCACTCTGTCGTCAATAATCGAGTTGACGGAAATTGGTTGTGACATGGCGGCTCTCTTGGAGAGTACGGCCCAGAGCGATTTGGCTGCCCATTATTAATGCAGCGCTGCGCCTACGCGCCTTCGGCTAGGTTTTCCGAGATTGAACACCGACGCCACAAAAAATCATGATTGGGAACACTGGGAGTTCGGAAGCGACTGCTGTTTTCAGTGTGCAAATGATAAGAGTGTGGCCGACTGCCGAATGCCAGTCCGCAAAGCGGACCTTAACTTGCACCGATATCGGCGACGCTTCCGGCCCTTTGCCGACCTTCGTCACCTTATCAAATGCTGCACCGCAGCTGCCGCATTGTTGATGGGGTGGATGGCTCCTGCTCCAACCGACGTCACGATGCGTTATACTTGTAGTTGTCAAAATCTGCAAAACGAGAGGAGCCATCCCATGCAAGTTACAACAATCGCAGCCGACCTGGCCAAGACCATTTTTCAGGTTCACGGGAAAACGGAAAGTGACGAGGTCGTTTTCAACTCGCCATTGCGCCGCGCTCATGTGTTGCCGTTCTTCGCTCGGCTTAATCCTTGCCTCGTTGGCATGGAAGCCTGTTCCACAAGCCATTACAAAATGACCAAGGGATGAGCTTTATCCCCAAATGCAAGCTCATGTTGGGGATTTATTAATGCGCGACCTCGACACTTAGCGTGCTGTTTTCCCGTGCCCGGACACGGCCGAGCCAGCATCTGCCGGCAAACGCAGCATCAGTCCGGCGGAAATCAGCGCCAGAATGGCGATGGCGGCAAAGGCGATCTGGAAATCGACAAGAGCCAGTGATTGGCGCGCACCAAAAGCCTGCGAGGCATTAAGTAGTAGCGCGGCGAGTGCCACACCGAGGACCATCGAAACCTGCTGCAACATGCTTGACAGTGTCGAAGCGGAACTGCGCTCAGCAGGTTCGACATCGGCAAAGGCAATCGTGTTGAGAGCTGTCAACTGCATCGAACGGGTAAGGCCCGCGCAGAACAGGATACCCAGCACCAGGCCATATGGGGTGTCTGGCATCAGCGCGCCGCAAGCAGCGATGAAGATTGCGCTGAGAACGCCATTGACTACCAGCACAAGGCGAAATCCGAAGCGGCGAAGGATCCGCGTCGTGACCGTTTTCATTGCCAAATTGCCGGCAAAATAGGCGATGGTCAGTCCGCCCGCCTGCAATGGATCTAGCCCAAAGCTGATCTGGAACAGTAGAGGCAGCAGAAATGGGGTTGCGTTGATTGATATGCGAGCATAGCCGCCGGCAAAGAGGTTGGAAATGGCAAAGGTGCGACGCCGGAAGGTATTCAGGTCCAGCAGCGGCACCTTTGTTCGGGAAAGGTGGCGGATCGCGGAGGCGCCGGTCAGCAAGCCCAGCAGGCACAGCGAAATCGGCTGAACGTAGTTGCCGTTCGCATGCACAAAAAGCTCCAGGCCATAGAGCAGACTGCCCAGACTGACGCTGGTGAGAATGAAACCGGGCCAGTCGAGCGGTCGTCGGTCGCGATCAGGACTCTTGGGGATGAAAGCCAGCACCAGACCAATGCCGATGATGCCAAGTGGAATGTTGATGAAGAAATTCCAGCGCCAAGAAATGTACGTTGTTATGGCACCGCCCAAGGCTGGGCCGATGACCGGAGCAATCAACGCCGGCCAAGTGATGAGGGCGATGGCGTCGACCAGTTCGTGCTTGCCGGCATTTCGCAACACAATCAGACGGCCGACAGGGATCATGAAAGCCCCGCCGATACCCTGGATAGAACGGGCGACGATGAATTGAGGCAGGCTCTGCGCCAGACCACAGGCAACAGAGGCCAGGGTGAACAATATGATGGCGAGCAGGAATATCCGCTGTGGCCCAAAACGGTCCGCCAACCATCCGGCAACTGGGATGAAAATGGCGCTCGCCAGTATGTAGCTGGTGACGCCGACGCTCATGTCGAGCGTGCTTACACCAAGCGACAGTGCCATTTCGGGCAGGGCGACAACAATGATGACGCCGTCAAGCAACTGCATAAAAAATGCAGCAGCCACGATCAGCGCGATTCGGCGTGCGTCTGGGGATATCTGGTTCATAAGGTGTGCTTGGTACTCTGAGAATAACTCAGTCCGATACTTGGTCTCAAAATGCAACCCCCGTTAGATGGCTGCGTCCATACAATCAACTGATTTGCAATCGCCACTACACCCGGAAAATGCATCGGCGGTTCCAAACGAATTGCTTAGACCAACTCGTCGATGCGCGCGTATCTTACTGTCCTCCTGCCAATGTATTCAAAGAGAAAGCCCAATGCGCCTCACAGAAAGCGAAGCATCATTTTTGTACGAGAGGTGCATCACGCTCAGATGAAATCTCAGTGTAAAAGCGGGGCTTCTGGTGCTGCGCTCTTCCTCAACCAATACCTTAATTGGTTAGATAATCCATCTGTTCAATGCGATCAGAATACCCCACTCTGAAGATACACAAAAAGCTGTTCATCGGCGCACGTAGCCGCGCAGGGATTTGGCCCTCGATTCCCTAATGTGGATCACGGATCATCACATGTTGAAACTCTATCTCATCTGCATCCGGGCCGATCGCGCCACTCAAATTCTCGACGACCGTCTACAAATCCCATGCTGCGACGTGACCGTCCTTCCTTGCGACGCCCAAGACTGCTACCGCGATAATCTGCGGCATCGTCTCTGTCGGCGCGCGCGGCGATCACCAGCACCACAGGGTCACGGGCCCCGTCAAAACGCCTTCACCTAGCAGTAGGTGCGCCGTCCTGCGGCCGGATTGCCGCATATAAATTTGACCGGAACAGTCGGTCGCAATCTGGGAGGGTTAGTAGATGATGAGTAAATACCGCACTGGAATGTCCGGGTGTGCGCTTTGGGCGGCAGTGATTGCACTTTCTGCCGCACCAGCGCTTGCCGAAAACGTCAAGGCCGCCGTAGCCTTCACCCCAACCGCCGCCGTGGCCGGTTTCTTCAATGGACACTACGAGGGATACTTCGCCAAGGGCGGCCTCGACACCACGCTCTTGCTGCAGTCTAACTCTGTTGGCGTGGTCGCTGCAGTTCAAGCGGACCAGGCTGAAATTGGCTCCGCCGCCACCGGCGTCTTCTTCGGCGCTGTACAAAACGGTCTCGATTACGTCGCCTTAGGCTGCCAGACCACTTTCGGACCGGGCAATGATGTACTGGGTGTGATCCCGCGCAATGGCGCGGTCATCAATTCGCCGGCTGATTTCGTCGGCAAAAGGGTGGCGGTGCCAGGAGTCCATGGCGGGACCCACGTTGCCTTCATGGAATGGCTGCGCGAAAAGGGCGTGGATCCGAACTCAGTCACTTACGTGGAGGTCAAATACCCACAGCAGGCCGATATCCTGCGCGGCACAACTGTCGATGCCGTGGTGACGTCGGAGCCCTATATGGCTCGTATCGTTAAGGCAGGGCTGGGCAAAGTCTTTTCAAATCTGAACGACACCGAGCTTAGCGTGCCGGATTCATTCTACTTCGCCAAGCGTTCCTGGGCCGATGCTCATCCAGAGGCCACGGCGAGCTTTATTGCCGGTCTGGCCGAAGGTGTGAAATTCGCGTCCGAAAATCCCGAAAAATCGATCGCGAATACCGCCGAAGCGCTTGAGCAGGATGTAGAGTTCATCAGTGCGGCAGGGAAGCAGAACTTCTGCAGCCCCGATACAGCTAAATACATAGAACAACTCAACACAGTCATGATCAGCCTCGGTTTGGCCACCAAACCGCTCGATGCTGATGTTGTTGTATGGAAAAAACCCTAACACTACAGCAAGGGCCGACTTTAGTCGGCCCTTGGCAATAAGTGGACGGTCATGGAAGGAAGACGAAGTGGCGACTGCTCAGTCAATTGCTTTTAATGATGTCGGGTTCGCCTATGGGGACACACCCATACTCTCCAACATCGATTTTACCATCGAGGCTGGAACCATAAGCTGTGTGATCGGCCCCTCGGGTTGCGGAAAGACCACGTTGTTGCGGCTGGTCGCGGGCTTTATCCGCGCCACCAAAGGTGACATTCGAGTCGCTGGCGAGGTTCGCACCCGCCCCAGTCGTGATGTCGCCGTCGTGTTTCAGGACTACCAGCGTGCCCTCCTGCCTTGGCGCACCGCGTATGAAAATGTCTCGCTCGCGCTGGAAGCCGCCCAGGTGCCGCGCGCCGAACGCCGCGACCGTATCGAAGCCATGCTCGAACTGGTGGGTCTTCCCAATCATGCGGACAAATTCCCCGCGCAACTTTCAGGTGGCATGCAGCAACGGTTGCAGATCGCTCGATGTCTGGCACAAGAGCCCTCGATTTTACTGATGGATGAGCCCTTTGGCGCGCTCGACGCGATGACGCGCGCGGTGCTGCAGGACGAACTTTTGAGGATTCAAGAAAAGAGCGCCATTACCGTACTGTTCGTCACGCATGACCTTGACGAGGCGCTTTATCTCGGTAGTCAGATCGTGGCGTTGCAGTCCAATCCCGGGCGCCTTGGCCGGTTGGTCGAAGTCACATTGCCTTACCCACGCGATCAACTTGCCACCAAGGAAGACGTAATCTTCCTCCATATGCGGCGCGAATTGTTCAGCCTGACCCACGACGGACACCAGGGATGAGGCACAGCTTCAACTATCGCCCTTTCATAGTGCTTGCGGTCCTGGTTGGTGGCTGGGAATGGGCATTGGGTGTGAACCATGTCGAGTCAGACACTTTGGCGCCGCCAAGCATGGTGCTCGCCGAACTTTGGCGCCTGATCCTGAACGGAAAGGTGCTTGTGGCGGCGAAAGAGACCCTGACTGCGACCCTTCTGGGGCTCGCGTTAGGTAGCTTCCTGGGAACCTTCATAGGCCTAGTCAGTGGCCTGGCACGTCCGGTTGCACTGGCAATCCGGGGGCCGGTTGAGGTGCTGCGGCCCCTGCCTGCAATCGCGCTGGTGCCGCTAATGACCATTACCTTCGGTCTCGGCTTGGCGATGGAAGTCTACGTAATCATCTTTGCCGTGATTTGGCCCTGTATCATCTTAACCCAGAGTGCGGTACGCGCCGTAGATTCTCGGCTGCTTGAGGTCGCCGATGTGCTGGAGCTGAGCTGGTTTGCCCGTGTGTGGAAAATCGTCCTGCCCTCTGTGCGGCCACGCCTGATCGTCATGCTGCGTTTCGCCGCCGCTATCGCGCTGTTGATCGCGGTGACGGTCGAATTGGTATCCAACCCCTGGGGACTCGGCCATCGCATGATGATCGCCGAAGAAGGATTCCATCCGGACCGGATGCTGGCCTACTTGGTGGTAATTACATTCATGGGTTGGTGCCTGAACTGGGCCTTCATGGCGTTGGAGCGATATGCTTTCACACTCCGCCTAAATTCGAATTGAGGGTCACATGAGAGACGTCATCAAGGGTCTTGCTATCAACACAATTTCTATTGGATCGTTGATCGTTATCTGGTACGGCGTAACCGCTGCGCAACTGGTACCGAGAGTGTTCCTGCCAAGCCCGGTTTCGGTCTGGCAATCGCTGTCCACCGGATTCGTCAGCGGGACATTGCTGGAGCAGACCACCCACACTGTCGTCGCTATGTTGGTTGGTTGGTTCCTGTGCAGCTTGCTAGGCGTGGTGTTGGGCAGCATTATCGGCGTCTGGCCACTGGCCCGGCTGTCGCTTGGTCCAGTGCTTGAAATCTTTCGCCCGATGCCGCCAGCAGCGATTATTCCGGTAGCTGTCGCTATCTTTGGCCTGAGCCGGGAGATGTCTTTGATCGTTGTGATTTTCGGCGCGATCTGGCCGGCATTGCTGGCGACCGTGCATGGATTTTCGGCGATCGAACCCCGCCTCAAAGAGGTCGGCGCTGCGCTGGAAATGTCGCCTCTGGCTTTCGTCTGGAAGATCGCCCTCCCGAATGCCACGCCGGACATCATCGCTGGCATGCGCCTGTCGATGGTAATTTCGCTGGTTCTGGTTGTGATTACCAACATGCTTACGGGCCAGGTCGGGCTTGGCAGCCTGGTCGTTCTCGCCTCGCGCACCTTCGACATGGCGGGGTTGTTCGCCGGGCTCTGTCTGCTGGCCGTAATTGGTATGATTAGCAATTCAGTGCTGCAATTCGCCGAAAGACGCTTGTTGAGCTATCGGCAGTAGAACACTTGGGCTTCGGCTACGGGCAGAAATGCCGACCTACTGCCTCGGCCCCATAATCGCTTTCAATCCCCGATGCCAATACGGAAATTGAATCAGTCACCAAAGCACGTCGCAGATTTTAGATTCAGGATTGAACGAAGCCACCACCGCGGCATATGGGACGGCTGAATTGGGCTCGGAATGTTCATTCGACCTGGCATATCGGAAGAAAACTCCGTCGGATGAGTTTACGCTTTTGAGAAATTGCGTAGCCTCTGCGCAGTTGCAACGAACGACCGCTCTCCGCCCATACCGACAAAACTCAGCGCTTGATGCACTACCCTCAAAGCTCCCATACGTTGGAGCGTTCCTTTGTCTGGGCTTCGGAACACCCGCGTCGTTTGTTAACCATGCCGGAGCCCTTGTTCCGGATACGTTCTTTTCGCCTTGCCGGAGGAGCTACTCCGGACTATTTGTATTTTTGTCGCCAGAAACTGATGTTTTTAAGCGACTTAACGGCCCCCGCCGGTGCTACCAACACCGACAGAGGCCTGACCCGTAACCTTGGATTAGAAGGAATTGGGCTATGTTGACCCTTACCGCCAACTTCCCGTCAGGGAAAGATCAATCACATAAATCTCCTATTGAAGCTCGCTTTTGGCTGCCGCGCAGGCCGGCCGGCGACGTTTCGCCGTCACCGATGTCGCTTTCGCACCGCTGATCGTTACACCATAAAGCGATCACGCCAGCTCCTCGCCGACACTAATGGTCCGACTGCCCATCAGGGGTAGCCAATGCGGAAATTATTTCCGCATCTGACCCTCCGTGTCTGCATGAATGCTGCCGTCATCGCTCCTCAACAGGAGACTCGCATGAACAAGAACACCCTCAAGACTACGACTGCCCACATCTATGATTATTCAGCCGACAGCCCCGATTTGAGGCAGCGTTTTGATGAACTCATCGATGAAGTTGTCAGTCCCTCCCTTTCTGCCGACGCCCTCGCAAATGCGCTCGCAGGTGGCGTGGATGAAATCGCCGGAGTTCTTAGGGCAATTCCCGGAATGGAAGGCCGGCTGATCGAACGCGGAATCGCCTTTGTCGCCAAGTGCAATCCAGACCTCGCGGTGCTGACTCAAAATCTACGGCTTCCGGTGACACCGGCAGCGATGCAAGTTGTCCTCATGAATAACCCGCTGAACTACCGGACGGTGACTTTTGATGCCGATATGGGTGGCCGCAAGACCTACACGCCCGATCTCGTCATTCTGAATCGGTTGACCAAGGTTGCGCATCTGGTGGATTCAAAACGCAGCCTCAATTCCTACGAGCGCGCACGAATTGATGAGCTAAGGAATCGCATGTTGGCAGCGGCGCTTGTCGTTCCCGACTTCTTGTACAAAGAGCATCGACGCATGGTTGCCGAAGATGTCAGGGTTGTGATCCTCAATGCAGAAAACCAGAAGACCGACCTCGAAGGTGGCATCTGGCATTTGTCGCATCTTGACCACCTTGTGGAGGTTGCCGGTGCCGGCGAAGCTATCGGGTTGCTACAGAAGAAGTTCCGCTCGCGCATCCAGGCCAACTGGAAGCTGGCTTGTGAAACCTTCTCCAGTAAATCCAGTCATCAGGTAACGACGGCGGTCGATGTAATGACTGCGGCAGAAGAGACTGAGCCTGATGATGAGGCTGATCAGACCTCTTGCGGAAGCTCTGGCATCGGGACCGGCAGAGAGCCGCAAATGATCAAGCTGGGCTTTGCTCAAGTGCCCATCCGGCACTGACAGGCAATCAGCTCAATCCATCAATCAACCGTTTTGTTCACAACAGCCGCCGATCTTTTGATCTGGCGCTTGGAGAAATATGTCATGTGTAAATCCAATACCTATCCCCCCAACACCAATGTCGTGCCATTCCCGCAAAACGCGGATGTTCAACATCATGCTGGTCCGATGTCCACTTCTCGAAAGCAGCCACCGGCTACCAAATCTCGGAAACCGAAGCCAAGCCGCAAGGCGCAAAGTCCGGCTGAAATTGAGCTTGAGATTCTCGCGATGTCTTGCGACGGCAATCCGACGCCTGACCTCGTTGATGACATCGCGCCAAGCACTGTCCGGAAAATTGTTGATCACGCTGGAGCCGTTGAAGCCGGCAACACCAGGCTGCCCAGGCGCTTGCAGCGTAGACTTGAGTTGTTGTGCAGGTTCAAGCACCCGGCAGGCCTGATCCTCAAAGGCTGGCTTGATGGAAACCGCCGCTTCCTGCCTGCGAACTTTCAGACAATCGCGGATTATTCCGCATGCTCAGAGGAGACACAGCTATGAGCAAGATCAGCAAACGTGTCTTTCGGTATCTCCTGTCACGCCAACGCCGCGCTGCCCGGCTCGAAGCTTTTGGCCGTGCCGCAGAAGCTGGTATCCTTGAAGATCAGCCCCTTGGCGCAACCTCGCGTGAAGGCACAATCTGGCGGCTTTCAGCGGACCATACAGCAAAGTTCTCGGGTGATGTTGATCATGATCGGGACCTGATGCGGAACCTCCTGGAGGTGTCATCGTGCAACAGGAAATGTCTCGAAAGGAAGCTTGAATCTGGCGAGTTCAATGATTTCGATGATGAGGAGTTTGGAGAGGTCGGCGAAGTCGGCAAACCTGTTCGCAAAATGCTCGTCAATCAAAATGGGACCACGCCGAGTTCATCGGAGTTGCTCAGGCTCCGGGACCACGTACTTTCAATTGTGGGGGGCTTTGCGCCCACGCTGAAAGTTCGTGAAGTCGCAACCGCTCTATTGCTCGCAAGGGCTCTTGGGAAAGATGCGAATACCCTCGATCGACTGATTGCGATCATGAAGTCCGAGTGCCCGATCATCGCAGTGCAGATTCCGGTTCACGGTTTTGAAAAACAGCTCGGCAATATGCTCGAAAAAGGTTTGATCCTGCCTTTCTACGCATCCCTTGAATCGATTAGCGATGGCCCAACTCTTACAGGGCACTTTAAATCATTGGCGGATTCAAAACGACGAAGGTCACTCTCTTGCTGCGGGAGCGCTTTGTTAGAGAGGTTTGATCGTCATGATGACGTGCGGCGGCTTGTGTCGAACAAGGTCCTTAATGCATCCAAGCCTTTGATCATCTCTGATGAGAGAGAACAGCCACTACCGGCGCGTCTTGTTGCTGTCGCGGACATTGTGATCCAAGGTGACGGAATTGATGCAAGCCTGATCGCTGATGTGCTCGCCATCTGTTGCCAAATCGCGGTTGGCCGCTCCTGGTTTCTGATGAGCGAACTCGAATTCGAGCCGCTCCATCTCGGCATCGATGATCTGGCTATCGCAATCCGCCCAGGTCGATCCTTGACCAAAATCATCGGAATCCTGACCGCGCTTGAAGCGGAGAATGCTGCACGGGCAGAAGCCAAGGGTGACGACGGAAAGAATTGCGGACTTGGTTCGTTGCTGAACAGGTCGGGTCGCTAGGAAGCAAGGAAGCGCGAGAAATATTCTGTCTGTTTCGACATCATAGAGCCAGTCAAGGCACCGACCGGGGCAGAACCAGCCAAGAAGCAGAAGCGGGAGCAATCTGTCAAACCGTCCACCGGAAAGGACCATCTCTATGTTGAACGGTTGGCAGGTTATGGGGATGCCCAGACGTGGGCTCTTGACCTCAAGATCGACCTTGGTGCTTACAAAAACAAGGAGGTCGAGTGGTCCGATCTCAGTTCACGGCTGCTGCTCTCTGGGCCGCCCGGTACGGGCAAGACAACGTTTGCGAAGGCACTCTGTAATACGCTTCAGGTCCCGCTGATCGCGACGTCCGTGGCGAGATGGCTGGAAGCGTCGAATCTTGGCGATGTTCTGGCAGCGATTAACGCGACTTTCGAGCATGCCAGCAAGGCAGCCCCCTGCATCCTGTTCGTAGATGAAATCGATAACATCGGGAGCCGTGGCGGCAGCGATCGCCACCATGACGACTATTGGTCAAGCCTGGTGAATCGCGTGCTGGAATTACTGGACGGGGCTGCAAAAACCGAAGGCGTCATTGTCGTGGGCGCGACCAACCGGCCAGACAAGATCGACCCTGCACTTTTGCGTTCAGGACGTCTTGAGAAGCACATTGTCATCCCGACCCCGGATACAAATGCGCTGGTGAAAATCATTGCGCATCATTTGGGAGGTGACCTCGATGCGCTCCTGAACAGCAGCGAGATCGGTGGTTCCGTCGGTTCCAAAAGTGCGCCTGGTGCTTTGCTGTTTCACAGCAACGACAGCACTGCTGATGACGGCTGCGATCAAGTCAACGACAGCAAGGAAGGAGTGCGGACTAATGGATAACCTTCATCTCACCGCCGCCGTGCCCGACATGAACACAATGCTTAAGCCATTGGCACTGGCTGCTGCCGGCAGGACAGGTGCAGACATCGAGCGTCTAATCCGCGAAGCACGACAGAAAGCCCGCCGCGAAAAGCGACCGTTATCGTACAGCGACATTCATGCAGCGCTCACCGAAGGTCAGGCGGCAATGTCGCCAGAGCTTGTCTGGCGAATTGCAGTTCACGAAGCTGGGCACGCGCTAGCTTGGACATTCTTTGGCATCGCAACCGTTTCAACGGTGACTGTCGGCAATGGCTCCGGGGGCTTCGTCGAAAGCCAGATGCGCAGGAATGTCATTCAGACCGAAACATGGCTCAATCAGATGATCGCCTGTACGCTCGCCGGCAGGACCGCGGAAAAGCTCATTTTTGGTGATCATGTCGTAGGCTCCGGTGGCAATGACACGTCTGATCTTGCACATGCCACGAGGCTGGCGACAGATGCAGAGGCCAATCTCGGATTCGGGACAACCCAGCCCCTACTGTACCGTTCAGTGAAGGATCACTCATCGATCCTTTCGCTCGATCGCCAACTGGCGCATCATGTCCATGCAAGGCTTGAGGTCGCAGAGACCATGGCCGTCGAAATGCTATCGCAGCATCGCGATGCGCTTCTGTCACTGGCAACCTGTCTTGCTGAAGCCAGGACCCTTGATGGTAGCGAAGTCAGAGCACTGCTTACTCAGGAAATGAACGTAACCGCAAAGGGCCCAGAAAAACCGGCGCCCTAAAAGCACGATTCAGAATTCGGCTCCCGCGTTACCCACCCGGGCGCCAACGATTCCAAAGTCCGTCTTTGCGATTCTGAACTCTGATACGGCGTTTCCGATTTAGGATTCGCCGTTTCAGAAACCAGTCCCCGCGTTGCCAGACTCTGCCTCGGCGATTCCGGTTCAGGCCCAGCCGTTTCGAAACCAGAATTCCGCGATTCCGATAGCTGGAAGATCGAGCATTCTTGCTCATCCGGTTTGAATCATGAGGTGACTCAGCTCTCCATTGAGATGGACGGGGCAATCCTTTGGAGAAGCTTCACAATGGCAAAAAGACACAAACGCAGCCCTGAACTGAATTCCATGCAAATCGACGGCCTGGTCGCTCGTGCCGCTGATTTGCATCGTAACCTTGTACCTTTGTTTTGCGACCTGAAACCCCAGTCTGAACTCTACAACGCAATCGTTGAGTTGAGCGACGCCCTGGCACGGACAATCCGGAAAACTTCAGGCGATGAACCGCCCTGGATGCAACCCCGCATCAGCCGTTAGCACCGCAATCTGTTCAAGCTTTTCGCTGTTCGGCAGCAGCCATGGACGGCAGCTGGGGGAAGCATGTTACCTGGCAGAATATCGCGCAGCCAAGATGTCCACCTGGAAATTGGCCGATGGGACGGGTGCCAAATTGAGTTCAATTGTAAGAACGTGAAGAGGACGCGTTTCAAGGCACCCAGACATCAACTCGATCCGTGATGACGTGCGGGCAACTTGATGGAAGTTACTTCAATTTATCCTGTCGCGATTCCAAAATCTGTCACGCCGATTCGATGCCAGGAATCTGCGATTCTTCTTCGCACGGCGTTTACAGACAGAAGGGGTGGAGACTTCAAATTCCGATGCGCAATCCCCTTCCAGATTGTCAACATTGGCAGGGCAAACGGCGTTTGTTGCTTGCATCGCCGGCCATCAGACTGTGGCTCCATGATGAACAAGGAGATCAGGATGACAAAGAAATCACAGCGAGAAATCAATGCTGCACAGCGTACCCGCCAGCAGAGAGTGAGAGATGAGGCCCGTTTTCGGTGCCGGCCGTCGCGAGATGATCTGGCGCGCATGCTGCTGTGGAAAATGATCATGAGTGCCGAGAAGCACAATCTAGGACGACGTCAGGCGTTGGATCGGTTGCGCGATGAGATCGTGGATGGCCTTGAGCTTCAAGGTTTTGATGTCCGAGAAAGCGAAGACGTCTTCGAAGAGCTTGCTGCACGTTATGCAGACGGGCTATTTCCATTTCGGCCAAAGCGGCATCTCAAGCCTGCATGATCGGCCTCATTTTTGGCACCGTCATTCAAACGCTGTTTGGTCCTTCTTATCTGTCTTCCCCCCATTACTCCCTATAACGCCGTTTGCAGAGGAATCGGATATTTGGTGTATAATGCAGAAATAGTCTCCGCCGAACCCATAGAACCAGCAGAATGTTCAGGCGACAATTAGGTCGTCGAGAAACTCCGAACCGGGCTCAATCGCTGAGATGAACAACTGGTCCCTCGCCCGAGTTGCTGCGACGTAGAGCAATTGGCGCTCAGTCGATACGACTTCATCCAGCTCAAACTCATCGGCGACATCAGCGATACGGGATTGCAATGGTAGAACGCCTTCATCACAGCCAACGATCAACACGGCGCGGAACTCAAGCCCCTTTGCCAAATGCATCGTTCCGATCAGGACGAAGTCCTCAGGACTTGATCCGCTCAATGATGACATCGTTTTTAACCCCGCCAGGTGCGCTATCTCAGCCACGCGGCTGATCTGTTCATTTGACCGGCAAAAAATACCGATCTCACCTGGCAGAATTCCTTGAGCGATGAGCCTTTTCAAAAACTCGGCCGCCGCTTCCTTTTCCGACTCCCAGTTCGGAGCGATCACAACCACTGGCTCCACGCCGTCGAAAACCGAAACGGTGCCCTTTCGATCATCGGTCTCACCGTCCACATCGCGAATATTCTCGGGCAGCAGATGATCTGCCAATCGCCGTATCTGATGTGAAGTACGGTAGTTTACCTTCAGTGTGAACGACCGTCCGCGGATATCAACGCCGAGGCCCTTCCAGGAAAACGGTTGCTGGAAGATGCGTTGACCGATATCTCCCGCAAAAAACAATGCATCCTGTCGCTCTGGAACGATCGCACCGAGGAACCGCAGTTCAGCAACGCCCAAGTCCTGCGCTTCATCGACAACTATGTGGGTGTAGGGCTTGTCATTCCGCGCGCTGTAATGAGCCGTTACGGAGGTAAACACGCCAGCTGCCGTCATCAGGGCTTTGGAACGCAATTGCTTTCGAACCTCTGCGAAGACACCCCAAAGCTCGGTCCGTTGTTTCGAACCAAGTCGGTTCTTGCGCCCCATGCGAGGAACAGTGGCGTAGGCTTCGGCGCTGTCAATCTGCCAGGCATCGATCACATGTTCCCATTCCGAATTGAGAAACTGCGACGTGTAACGCGGAAGGCTGCTAGCGGCATCACTGATGATCGATCTCAGCTTGTCCCTGCCTATGAGGTAGGCTTTTCGACCGGTCATCAATGCATTCAGGTCTGCCGCAGCTTGCTCAAATGAGGAGATCGTGACTCGGTCCGTCAGAGTTGGAGCGTCGGCCAGGAGCACGCCGAGCTTGCGCTTGAGGGCAATCGCCAGAGGTTCGGAGAATGTTGTCAGAAGAACTCTCGCCTCGGGATCATCCTTGAGAATTCGCGCCACCCGATGCAAGGCAACGACCGTTTTCCCTGTACCGGCCGACCCGATTGCCCTGACCGGCCCAGAGAAGTTCCGGTTCACCAGCGCACGTTGCGAAGGATGAAGGAAGATCGCCCATTTCTCAAACGGCTGGTCCAAGGCAGCAGCCAGCTCCTCGTGCCCCTCAAGGATGCGGAACCGTCTTTGGCTGTCGGGATGGGTGAGCGGATCATCAGTGACCGGCGCCGGCGGCCTTAGAACACCACTGGCTGCATAGTCGAGCAGGGATTCCGCCGCTTCCTGAGGCAAATGGTCGGCGAGCGAGAAGAATGCGTCTTCAGTCGCCTGCAGCACGTCGCCGACCCAGTCCTCGGGAACACCGAGGCCAAGCACATCATCGGGAGTCAGAGCCTCGAACAATGGACTGGTGGAAACCTTGTGTTCGATCTGGATTGCGAAGGGAAGCTCTTGCTGATGCGGCAAGTGGCGATGGACATCAACATCCTCAACCAGCTCGCGCACTTCCACAATCTGTACCGCACCGGTGCGCGGATGGGTTTCGATCCGTCGCCGTTCCGCCCACTTGTAAGCGTCATCATGGTGATCGACATAGGCCAGCATCACGCTATCGCCGGTCTTGTGGATGATAATTCTGAGATCACGATTGACCCGTACTGACCAGAAGTTAGGGTCTTTCGACGCGTCGATACGATGCGCCTTCAAACCTGGACGATCAGGTTCGGTCTGCAGATCGAATGCCGTCAGCTTCACCCGCTTCTGCTCATCATTGCTGAGCTTGGCGAGTGATGCGGTAAAGCTGTCGGCTAGGATTGTCGGCATTTTCAGCTCACACTGATTTTTTGAAGGAGTTTAGCGCTTCAAGTACGAAACCAAATCCCGGCGTTTCGTTTGCATTCTTGATTTCGCGTTTGATTGTCGCAATGGTGCGGCTAGCAAATCCTCTAAGCTGAGCTCGCAGCATTTCGTCAGCAGTGACAGGAGAGCGCGTCAAGTATGAAATGATTAGCTTGGCAGAATCTAAGAAAATATCGTGTTTCTGTCGAGACAAGTCTTCAATTAGGACAAAGAACTGTTCAATATCGCGGCCTGCACGAATGATCAATTCATGAAGTGGCCTTTCTAGCCATCCCAAGCCCAGACTTGCATCGAAGTCGGCAGAGCGCTGCCCTACCCACATTCCCTCACAATAGAACACAATTGAATTTCTAAGGTAAAGCATGGCTTTGTCGCTACTAGCGGTGGAGACGGCCCGAGACTTCGAAAATTCACATGCGCCCAGTTTACTCCAGAACTCACTTCTGGCTCTCTGAGTGATCTTAGAATCTTCAATCATCGCTCGACAGATTCTCTCCGCCTCCATTTGCCCATAGCCAGAGAAGAGTTCCATGTTGAACCATCGGCGCATCATGAATATGTCGCGGTACCCCAACCCCTCGGCGTGCTTGAAACAATGCCTGGCTTTTTCTCTCATTTCTGGTCCGAGCTCCGAGTAAGCCTGACCGAGTAAAGATTGTACTTTCGGATTCACCATCACCGGATCATGCGGCGCATACTTCTCAGCAATGCGAGCGACATCGCCATACGATTTGGTTTTTATCAAGCTCTCCATGCTCGCAATCACAGCCGCCTCTTCACGCCCCATCTTCAAGCCTTCGGAGCGATAATGCTTTACCCGGGTTCTTAATCCGCCGATGTGCGGAAGCTGCCCTGAAACTACACCAATGAATGGCCGCGACGGTGGTGTAAGTTGGTAGAGAGTCTCACCGCTGGTGTCTTCTGATCGAGATATAAAAATACTTCCCGCCTCGCTTAGAGACTCTTTTAGATGCTCAGGGGACATTTGGGTAAGTCCGCAGAATGCGGTAAAAGTAATAGGTTCATCAAGTAGATATAAACCTGCGAGGACGTATCTTGATTTACCTTGGTTTGAAAGTCGGTCGTACTCCCTCTGATACAAATATCGTCGCGCTTCTTCTCCCCCACGATCTTTAAATAGCTCAATAGCTTCGTTGTAATTGCTGCAGTGCTTTCGGATGCCAACCAACGTTTCTATCAACAACGGCAAACTACTGGTAACCTCCATAATATGAGGAGTTTTCTCGGGCGGAGGCTCAGGAACATCGAAATATTCACAGCATACACGTTGAAAATCGAAATATTCATTTTCCGGGGATAGACCAGGTACAACAATCGAGCTGCTCATCGCGTGTGATGGAGGATGCCTAAGAGTGTACAAAATCTTGTTGCGTGATCGCCCCTTCATAGTCTTAAAGAAAAGAAGCTCTTCGCCGGTGTCGAGGCCTCGTCTGCTCAGCGCGTCGATGTCGTCGATAACTATCAGGCCAGAAAAATTGTCAAAAAGTTCTTGTAACAATGCATCTTTATCTACAGCAATCGTCGTCTCATCGTTTTGGCTGTGCATGCCAGAATGATGGAGAATTTGATCTATCTGCTCATCAACATCAGAAAATTGTCTCAGCAAAAATTTCTGTTGTTGACCGTTGTATGTATTTAGCTCTGTTTCTTTAGAAGATAGATAAAGAACGTAGTCTAGATGCTCCCCGTTTTTTAGGTGTACCTGTGCTCCATTCTCTGTTAGCTGCTTTGCGAACTCATGAGCCAGTGTGCTTTTTCCCGATCCACCTGGGCCATGTAGATACACTCTTGGTTGGTCCGAATAGACGAACCAAGTCCAAAGCTGGTCCAGCAATACGCCTCTGTTTATGAACCTCTCGATCGTGGCTGGGGACGGAGGAAGAGACCGATGAACCAGAACGCGAGATTCGCCGTCCTGATCCGATGGCAAGAGCGATCTATCTGAGTAGAGCTGAGCTAAGTGACGCGGAGCTGCTTCAAGAACCTCATGTCGATCACGTACCCACAGGATATTCGGGGGGTACTTATCCAGCTTCCGCAATAGTCGAATCGGTGGTGTCGTTCCCCTCCGCGGAACCAGCATAACCGAGATATTTAGTTCACCTTTTTTGGTGGGGACAGTGTACTGTTTGCACAAACATTCGATGCTGGAGCCAGTATAGTCGCTCAGCGCTCGATTAAAAGCTTCTATGTCCACATTGCCAGCAACTCCCGCGACCGATAGTTCGCGGTCCCGAACTCCGAATACGATGATGCCGCCGAAGGAATTATAGTAGGCAATCGCAAGGCGAATTATACCTGCCCCGTATCCACGAGCTAGTTCATCTGGAAGTGTTTCTTTGTAATCGACAACATAGGTCTCTTGCACGTGAAAGCGCTCGTTTGTGGCGTCCCAGGCTGCGCCTAACAGGTCTTCGAATGCCGCAGGAAGCTCTTTGTGTTGGATCGCAGATAGAATGTTAGCTAGTTCTTCTCTCATTAATTAATCCCCTAAACCCCAAAAACCTTCAGCACTTCATCACCAAAATGATTGATCACTTTCACTGCGATCCGCCCCGTGCTCGGCCGTGCGAATGGTCGTGACGTGTCTGAATACAATGTCTCCCAGGCGTCGGGATCGATCTCGGCTTTCAACGCCGTCTTCAGCGATTTGTAGGGGTCGTTTGCGCCGAGGAAATAGGCGTGGCGGACGAAGAAGCTTTCTTCGTCGTAGTCGGTGTCGATGAACCAGGCGGCGATGCCCTTGACGTCGTCGGAGCGGATTTCGCCGGTCGAGGGATCGAAGATGTCGACGCCATGTACCTTCACCTTGATCTCGCCGTTCGGGGTGTCGATCAGTTCCACGTCGGGCTCGCCGAAGACAACGAAGAGGTTGCCCTTGCCGGTGTTCTTCAAATCCTCAGCCATGTGCAGATCGGGGTTCATGCGGGCCTTGAGGATAGCAAGCGGGCCAAGCCGGTTGAGATCGGTCGCCTGGGCGTCGAAGTTGAAGGCGCAGGCGATCAGCACGTCGAAACGGGAATCCGAGGCCTCGCGGGCGGCCGCGGTGATCTGGCTGCGGGTCAGCGTGCCGAATTCCGGGCCGATGAGAATTGCCGAGCGCTTCTCCACCGATCCGCCATCGGTATAGCGGGCTTCCGCGGCAATATAATTGCCAGGCCAGGGATCGATGGAACTGAAGTGGATGGTGTCGCGCTTCTCCTGTTGGTGCACACCGGCGCTGCGCAGATGGGTGAGCACCATCTCGCCGAAATCGGCCTCCGGCATATTGGCGGGAGTGGAGGTGCGGGAGGTGATTGCGCCGGCGGCGGCAAGTTCTTCCCCCAGCGTGTCCTCGCGGGCGGCGATGACACGGTGCGGCGACAGGCTTTCGACTGTGAAGGGACCGGCAACTCGCACCTTGCTCTTGTCTTCATAGGGGCGGTCGTAGAGCAGTTCGACATCTGCAGAACGGGCGATCGAGGCATCAATTTCCGTCTGCCGGGCAATGCGGCCTTCCCACCAGTCGGCGTGCAAATGACGCGCCTTCTCAGATACCAGATGCACCTTGGCTTGGCCGTCCTTGCTATCCAGCCATTCGTCAAGATCGCGAGGGATTTCCCATTCCTCAAATGTGGCACCAAGCGCCTCGTTCAGCTGCCGCCGAAGCGGCTCCAGCACCTCCTGCCATTTCTCCCAGATCACATCGATCTCGGCGTTGTTGGCAATGCTTTTCAACGTGATATGCGGCGCGCGCTCATAGACGAAGCCTTGGCGAATGTCGCCTGTCACTGCCGTGTCGGCGAGGATTTTCCCGGATACATCCTGTTCTTTGTCACGGCCTTCGCGGCTGTCGGCCAGAAGGTAATAAGCGTAACGCGCACTCATCAGCCGTGTACGCGCAAGCGCTAATGCGACGCGCGATGTATCGATTGTAATCCAGCGGCGACCCCATTGCTCCGCGACGTAGGCTGTAGAGCCTGATCCGCAGGTGGGGTCGAGGACGAGGTCGCCGGGGTCGGTAGCCATAACAACACACCGCTCGATAACATTCGTCGAGGTTTGGACTACATACACTTTCGGATCGGCTCTGCTTTGAATACCGCCAGATACATCAGTCCAGTTGTTGGTCAGCGCCAGAACGCCGAAATCGTCGAAGTTTTTTCGGAAACGAAGCTTCGCACTTGTCTGAAGGACACGGTCTGCTTTCGCTACCCGTTCAAGCCCTTTTAGTGATGTGCGCCATCCACCCGAAATAGGTTTAAATTCTCGGCTCCGAAAGAAGAAGGGTTTCAAGGTAGTCTCTGACCCACTTCGGGAGGTCATGCCTTGATCTGTAAAGTATTTTCCGTTTGCTAAATCGTTCTCGGACGCTTCACTGGCATTGATAATTACTCCATCCTCGCCGTAAATCTTTGAATATCGAGTGGCTCCTTCACCTCCCAATTCAAGGACCCGATACAGCGAGCGTACTTTTGTCGCGTTACTTTTTCCATACCAGATCAGATAGTTGTTTACGTTGTCCAGACCCGAGGAGCCCAGACCGACCGATGTTGGATACGAAATCAATGAAACAAAGTTCTCCTCCCCAAAAACTTCATCCATCAGTGCCCGGACGCGATGTACATTCTCGTCGCCGATCTGCACAAAGATCGAGCCGCTATTGGTGAGCAGTTCCCGCGCCACCATCAGCCGGTCGCGCAGATAGGTAAGGTAGGAGTGGATGCCGTCCTTCCAGGTGTCGCGAAAAGCCTTCACCTGTTCCGGCTCGCGCGAGACGTCAGCTTTCTTGCCGTCCTTTACAGTCGTTTCTCGAGTCGAAACCTGCCAGTTCGAATTGAACTTGATGCCATAGGGCGGGTCGAAATAGATGCACTGCACCTTGCCGCGCATCTCCTCGCGCTCGGCCAGGCTCGCCATCACCTGCAGGCTGTCGCCGAGGATGAAGCGGTTCTGCCAGTGCTTGGTGTGCTGGTAGAATTCGGCCCGCGCTTCCGGATCGGCGATGCCGTTGAAATCGGCAAACAGATCGGGGGCTTCGTCGGTGGTCTCCCGCGCCTTGGTGGTCTTGCGCTTCAGATCATCGATGATCGCCTTGGGATGCACCTTTTCCTGAATATAAAGCGGTGGTGCATTGACCACGAGGTCGGACCAGTCCTGCCGGTCCTTGCCGCGCCAGACCAGCTGGGCATCACCGATCTCGATCTCGCCGGTCTCGGCGAGTTGCCGCATCTGCGCCTGGCTGATCTTGATCTTCGCGCCATTCCAGATGATCTGCGGATCGCGGTCCATGTCTCGGTCCCGCAATTCACCCTCAGCCAGTGGCCGATCCCGCGGCACCCTCATCTCGTGGGCAACATCGCCCAGCATCTCCTCCTGCTGCTCATAGAGCGACGCCATCTCGGCCGTCGGGTTGTTGAGCCGCACCGCCTGGTCATGGGTGAGAGTGGAGACGTCTTTTTCGCGCGGGGTCTTGGCCATGGTTATGATCCCTGTCGTTCTTGCATCTCGCGCCGTATTTGCTCGAACCGCGGCGAAACTTTGCAGATATAGTCGAGTGCTTCCGTGATGGGCTGCAGCGCTTCTGTGAAGTCTTCCTCCGCCGCACCTTTCGCCAACAGGTCCTTGTCCACCTTCAGGGGAAGAAAGAAACTTGGCACGTCATCCAGAATGAATTGCGTGTCGGCAAATCGGTCAGCAATCTCTTTCAGAAACTTCTTCCATGGTGCTCTCCCGAATTCAGTTTGGACAAAACGGAATCCCATTTTTCCCCGGCCTTCGCCGCAAAGTCGTGTTAGCCAGAAATAGTCCTTTTCTTCGCCTGATTCTCCGTCATCTCCACTGGCAAAATCAAGCGCGAACCAGGCTAGCCAATTTTCCTCTTCGGTATACCAACGAGGCAGGGCGACAGTGGCACCCCAATCGTCCTTCCAGGTCTCATCGCCTGTTTTCCAACCCTTGGCTGTCGTCCATTCCTTGACAAGATCGTCGATTGCTTCCGCGATCTTGTCCTGCAAAATGTCCAATCGTCGAGCACCGTCATCAAGGTCCGCCAGATGCTCAATCAACATTTTATCCAGTTGTTCAGTCGAAGACATTTGAAACCTCAGTGCAATGATTTGATGTGAGCTGCAAACTGCTGCAGCAATGCGCCAGACAACGTGTTTTCAGGCGAGCGGGAAACAACATTCGATATGGATTTGGCGACATCGGCCCAGCGCAGGCAGATGATTTCTTGGGGACGGTCCAGCGGCCAATTCTCGCTCAGGAACAGAACCAGAGGAATGGGTTTCTTGAGCGCACGTGCTTTGGTCTTTGCTGTTTGCAGATACCGGTTCAACTGGTCGGGGCCCAGGCCTGCATCGATCTTGACCTCGATGAAGAGAACGCAGTTCTCCCCTTCAATCGCTAGGTCGATGCGATTGTCCATATCCCCGAAAGCACAATGTTCGAGCGAAAGCGTGTAGTGGCGACCCAGCCGGACATCTTTCAGCAGCTGTACATTTTCATTCTTGTGGCGGAGGAGACATAGAAGTTCATTGAGTATTGCTGGTCCAAACCCATGGCTGCCGTGGCAATCGAGAACCCAGCCGAGCACCGCCGAGGTTCGCACCTCGTTGCGCTTCAGGCCAGAGATGGCCCACACATTGAGCAAACGTCCATCGTGGCGACAGGAGGCGACGCCTTCCCGCAGTTTGCCAAGGAACCCGCCGAGCCGGTCAGGATCAATCTCCCGAGGCGGGAGCGCAATTGGCTTGGCCTCTGACCGGCGAAACTCTCCAATCGCGGAGAACAGGGCGGCAAGGCGCGCGATCTGCAACTCCGGCGTATCTACTCCACGCGCACTGCGATAGGCAGAGAGGAATTGGACCAGGCTTTCGGAAGTGCTGGAGGCAGTGCTTCCCGAAGAGGTGGAAAGAATTGTCATTGGCTGGCAACCGGTGCATGTCCGACGGAATTGCCTGCCAGTTCATCGATCAATCGGTCGTATTCCTCCTCCATCGCAAACGCATCGCGGAACTCCCTGAAGTCCCAGCGGCCATAGACCTTGAGATTGTTGACCCCTGGCACCCAAAGGTTTTTCATGGTCTCGGATTTGATCTGCTCGTCCAGGCCACGATAGCCCTTGACCTCGATGATGAGATTGAGTGGATCGTCGGCACCATGTCCATCATCAAGCTGAACGATGAAGTCCGGGATATAGCGGCGCGGCGTGCTGCCCGAGCGATACGGCACTTCGAACCCGAGTGCCTGGTTTTTAACGTAGGATATGGTTGTCGGATGCCCCTCGACCACACGGGCAAACTCGCCTTCCCAATCGCTGTCGCAGACCACGTAGTTGACGTGTGACAGCCTGGTCTCCCAGAGGTTCTGTTTGCTCGTGATGAAGGACACGTGATCAGTGTAGCCATGCGGGTTGTAGGGATCGAGCATGGCCTTGACGATGTCAGCCCCATCGCTGCCAGCACTTCGAACAATGGCCTGGTAGATCAGCTCCGATGCCTTTCCTGCCAGTTCCGCATAGGTCAGCATGCCGGCCTTGGTGCCACCCGTCAGCTTCAGGCAGGTCTTGATCCAGTTACGGGTGATCGGTTGAAGTTGATTGTAGAGATAGTAGGGGACGTCCTGCTCAGGCTCGCGGAAATAGAGCTCGATGAGCTTTTTAGTGAGATGAATCGCGACGCTGTTCGGGCGCATCTCGTCCAGAGAGTCTGGTGAAATATCGTGGCCTTCGCCAACGAGCCCCTCAAGGCGAACTGTGCACGGACCGACAAGCTCGGGTGTGAGCGTGAGGACAGAATCCTCGCCAAATTTAGCCGTGAAGTTTTCGGATGGAAGTTCTGTGCGATACCCCGCGACACGAGGAAAACGGATCGATAGGTTCGCCCGCTCTTTCAGGGCGTAAACGCGCGTTACCGGTTTGGGGGGCGTGCGGACCACGTCCTGCGGCTCTGTTGCAAAGTCGAACGGAATGCCGAGAATGTCGGCGTACTCAGTGTTGAACAGACCCTTGTCGTTCAGCTCATAGGACTGGCGGCGAAGACCGCGGCCGATCACCTGCTCGCACAGAAGCTGCGTTCCAAAGGCGCGGACGCCGAGGATGTGTGTCACAGTGTTGGCATCCCAGCCTTCCGTCAGCATCGAGACGGACACAACGCATCGAATTTGCTCGCCAAGACGTCCCTTCTGGCCAACTGTGTTCATGACTTCGCGCAGGAGTTCGGCTTCGGGGATGTTGGCTGCATCCGCAGCGCCATCACGTTCGGCCTTTTCGCGTTTGAACTGTTCGATCTCAACAGCCGCCATATCGCGGAATTTCGAGTCCAGCGCTTCTCCCGATTCCAATTGCTGGGAATCGATCAGCAGCGTGTTCATACGAGATAAGCGATTGCCGTACTGGTCATAGTTTCGAAAGAGCTCAAGGTGGCCCTTGTGCTTGTTCTGACGCTCGCCGTCGACTTCACGCTCCCAACCGGAAATCCATTCATAGATGAGTTTCGAGCTGGCCGTGTTGTTGCAGACGACGATGAAGACAGGAGGCACGCCGATACCAACGTCTTTCCAGGCTGCAAACTCTTTTTCATAATGGGAATAGAGCGAATGCAGGGCAGTTTGAAGCTCGTTCGGGAGATCAAGCGGATCGAGCTCTCCCGATTTACCAGCGCCCTTCTTCGGCATCTTCTTGCCGATATGGTCCCACAGGTTGCGGAAGACGGGTGTCGCGGAATTGACCGAATTGTCCGATACAGGAACACGCGGCAATTTGACGATTCCACATTCGATGGCGTCGACAAGTGAAAAATCGGAAACGACCCAGGGGAAAAGCGTGCCCTCCTCGTAACCTGATCCGCGCAGGAAAAATGGCGTTGCCGAAAGGTCGTAAACAGCGCGAACTCCGACCTTCCTCTTGAGCGCCTCTATGCCCGAAATCCAGAGGCGAGCCGCCTCATTGTTTTCCTTGGCCTCGCTCTTCTCGTCGCCCTTGAGTTCGGCTTCTTCATCAGTGTCTGGACGTTCGCGATAGCAATGGTGGGCCTCGTCGTTGATGACGACGATATTCTTCATCTGAAGCAGATCACCGCAGGCACGTTGCAACATCTGCCCTTCGGTTTCGAGTTGCTCGATATCGTCGTTCTGCCAACCTTTCATGAGCCGCAGGCCTACTGCGTTGAGGCTATGCGCCTTCCGTCGCTGGAAGACATGGTAATTGGTGATCTCGATTTTGGCCTTGTTGAGATCGATCATCATGTCCTGCGGCACGAGTTCCCTAGTTCGGTAATAGCTGTCAGTATCCGAGGGCTTGAGAACACGCAGGCGATCCTTGATCGTGATCCCTGGGGCAATCAGCAGAAATCCCCGTGAAAACAGGCTGGAATTGGGTTGGCGCGCTGCGTTGATCGCTTGCCAGGCAATCAGCATTGCCATGACAGTGGTTTTGCCGGCGCCGGTTGCGAGCTTTAACGCGATACGAAACAGATCGGGATTGGCATCCCGGTTCGCCTCTTGGAGGTGGCGAAAGATATGCGCATATTGTTTTCGATTGCGCGCGACTTCGGCAAGCCAAATGGCGGTTTCAACGGCTTCGACCTGACAGAAGAACGGGCGCGGCCCTGAAAAATTGTCTGATCTCCAGTGCTCAAGCAGCCGCTGGGTTGTCGGCGTTACGCCCCAGTCATTCGGGTTAGGCAATGATCGCCAAGTGGCCACATGCCCCCTGATCTCGTTGATCAGCTTGGAGAGGTTGTAGCTGTTCGCTCCCTGATCTTGTTGATCAAGGTCGAGGGTAGTCTGCTTCTTCAGCTAGTTCTTGGTGCGCCTGCTTCTTGGGACTGGCGCAACGTATTCCGATCGCCGCCGTCCTTCGATTGGGGGATGATCAAGCGGCTCACCACTTTCAGACAGTGAATGATGGCGAGTCGGCACGATATAAGGGGAGTTGAGAATAGGCTCAGCGTAAAACGGCTTGGTCATCAATCTGCCCCCCAGAATCAATACAATCAATCAATCCAAATGCATCCACCTTTGCAACCTAGAATGCAAATGCATCTAGGTTTGCAGTCTTTCGAATGCGGAAATTATTTCCGCATTCGAGGAATGACATGCAAATTGAAAGCCACAGATATGCCCATCGCAATTTACTGCAGCCGTCTCATTTGGGAAGGCCAAACACCTATCTGGCGACCATAGGCTGGTTCGACGTGATCTTGTCGCTCTCCACCTCGTTTCAGAAGAATGAAATAATCTTATTGCTGCATTCAGCGGCAGGCGGGGAATTCATGTCCTTGCGATCGAAATATTTTACATGTATCGTTGAATGTATCGCTGAACACGTGGCTAGGCTCAATTAAGCCAATTCTGTCAGTACACTAAGGACTTTGGGGGAGAATCCCACCCTCTCCGCCAACACCCCCAGAAGACATTGAAAACGCTCAACATGTTGAGTTTAAAGGATTTGTAACTGCTGTTTTGGTACACAAAGGCGGTACACACAGCATGGTCCTTAAAATGTCACGTCCTGTTCGGCATTACAAAACTGGTATCTATCAACTTCGCAAGCGTGTGCCCGATCACTTGATTGAGATCGTTGGCAAACGCGAAGAGAAGCGGAGCCTCAAGACACGTGACCCCCACGAAGCCAAGATCGTGCATGCAGAGCTGCTTGCCGAGATCGAGAAACGTTGGCGACAATTGTCAGAAGGACTGATTTCCCTCTCGCATAAACAGGCAGTGGCGTAATTACCCACCCCCTTGCCATGCACCACAATGTCTGAATCCATGATGATATGGATCGGACTGATTTGCAGCAGCTGAGCAAGGACGAATTGATCGAGATGGTGCTTCGGCTCCAACGGCCTGCCAAGGATTCTCGGACGTCTTCCAAGCCGCCCTCTACGGACAAGAAAGAGAAACGCGTCAACTCACGACCGGGTGGAGCCAAGCCCGGGCATGAACCCCACAATAGGGTGCTGGCGGATTTTGCCGACATGTTTCGCGATCATGAACCGACCGCCTGCAAGAGATGCGGCCATGCGTTTTCCGGTGATGATACGATGGTGCTGGCCGGGGCCTATGACGAGATCGATATTCCTGCGATCCGTCCTCATGTCACCCGGCATCGGCGTTTTTCCTGTCATTGCCCGCAATGCGGCACGACGACAAAAGCCACCGCACCTGCCGTGGCAACCGCAACGCCGTTCGGGCCAGGCATTCACGCGCTGGCGATCTACCTCAAGAGTTTCCATGCATTGTCTTACGAACGCCTGAGCGGTGTGTTCATGGATATCTTCGGCCTCCATGCGAGCGAGGGCGCGATCATGAACATGTTTGCCCGCTCCCGTCCGAGCTTCCAGGCCACAGCACAGGCCGCCAAGGCCAGCCTTCGAGCCGCCCGCGTTGTCGCCAGCGACGAAACCGGTGTGCGTATTGAGGGCACAAATGCCCAACACTGGGTTTTTCATTGCAAGGATGCCGTTGTCCACCAGCCCGATTACTCCCGTGCAGCACGGGTCGTTCACGAGACCATGGGCGGCCATGTCCCCGAGGTATGGATATCTGATCGGTATTCAGCCCAGCAATCTCACGGCCATCGACATCAAACCTGCCTTGCACATTTGGCGCGTGATACAGCCTTTGCGCTGGAACATGGCGAGGATGATCTCCCTCTTCGCTTCCAGCTTTGGTTTGGCCGTGTGTTTGATTTCGCCAGAGCCATAAGCACATTCGCTGCGTCTACCGTCGCAAGCAAGAAGCGCAAATTCGATAAACAGCTTGCCGGGCTTCTATGCGCCCCGACTTCATGCGACCTGGCCCAAAAGCTCCAGGCCAAGATCGGGCGGGCCCGCGATCAGCTGCTGACGTTTTGCGACTATCCCGGAGAAGTCGATGTCACCAACAACACTGTCCGTCGTCAGATAAAATGGGACATCAGAGCGGCTTGAGTATTGGAGGCTCTGGTTCGTTTGTGTGACTGATTATGCCGCTTGTTTTTGATGGTGCAAGCGACGTTGGCGGATTGTCAGCTTCTTGATCTCTTTCCTTTCTCTCAAGATGGCTTTGTCGCGCCCAAAGTAGACGTCGGCGGGTGTGACGTTCTTCAAGCTCTCGTGGTAGCGCCTGTTGTTATAGTAGTCGACGAAGGCCTCGATCTGGCGTTCAAGATCGCCTGGCAGATAGTAATTTTCCAGCAGGACCCGGTTCTTCATCGTCTGATGCCATCGCTCGATCTTTCCCTGGGTTTGCGGGTGGAACGGGGCTCCACGAACGTGATCCATCTTCTTGTCCTCCAGCCATTCAGCCAAATCGCCAGAGATGTAACATGACCCGTTATCGCTGAGCAGGCGCGGTTTGTGGCGCACGACGGCCTGGTCGCAGCCCGATGCCTGAAGCGCCAGTTCAATGGTGTCTGTCACGTCCTCGGCCCGCATGTTTGTGCAAAGCTTCCAGGCGATGATGTAGCGGCTGTAATCGTCCAGGATCGTGCTGAGGTAATACCAGCCCCACCCGATGATCTTGAAGTAGGTGAAGTCGGTCTGCCACATCTCATTGATGGCGATAGTTTTGTCTTTGAACTCATTGGCTGCCTTGATCACCACATAGGCCGGTGCGGTGATTAAATCGGCTTCCTTCAGGATACGATAAGCCGATGATTCAGAGACAAAATACCGCTTCTCATCAGTGTATTTGACTGCCAGCTCCCGGGTCGTCAGCGCCTCGTGTTCCAGCGCGAACTCAATCAGGTCATCACGCCGGTCTTGGGGGATACGGTTCCAGACCGACTTCGGCCGTGGAGACCGATCATCCAAGGCAACAACCCCACCGTCGAGGTAAAGATCATACCATCTGTAAAAAGTGGTGCGCGGTATGCCCAGCATATCGAGGGTCTGCTTGGTTGGCAGGTGCGATCCTTCGACCGTGCGAATGATCTCAAGCTTCTCGGTCGCAGGGTATCTCATGCCTCGTCCTCCCCAGCACCTGTCATGCTTTTTTTGAGCAGGCGGTTCTCCAGGGTCAGATCGGCGACGCATTCCTTCAACGCCAAGGCTTCAGAGCGAAGGTCCTTTACTTCCGGCGACGTCGCTTGCCGTGCTGTGTCACCCGAGAGCCGGCGCTTGCCTGCTTCCAGGAACTCCTTCGACCAGCTGTAATACAGGCTTTCGGCGATACCTTCGCGGCGGCACAGCACCGAGATGCTTTCCTCTCCACGCAAACCCGCCAAAACGATACGGATTTTTTCCTCCGCTGAATAGGTCTGGCGGGTCTTGCGGCGGATGTTCTTGACCAGCTTGTCAGCTGCGTTCTTCGATGTTTCAGGCTTCTGTCTCATCTCGATCTCCCAATCGGTAAGATGAACCAGAAATCCTCCGTTGTTCAAATCCTCAAATCTGTCCCACGGGCGCTGACGTCAGACACGTCAGGCGACGAATTCATGTGGACATGCCGCCCGTTTTGGCGGCGAGGAGTTCGTGGTTTTTCTTCCTGGAATCTCACAGGAAGACGCTGCGGCGCTTGCCCAGATCCTTCGCGTCGGCTTTTCCGAACGCGCATGGGGTCGTTATGGAATTGAACATGCGGTGACCGTGAGTTTTGGCGTCTCGGCAATAAATGACAATGAGAGGGCTTTGAAGCTCGCCATAAACCGGGCCGACCAGGCGCTCTATTCAGCGAAAGCCGCAGGCCGCAACAGAGTTGTAGTTGCGTCGGCGCACCTCTTTCCAGGTGCGCCTTTTGAAAACTTCAAGTCCCTGAGCGAGTTGCCTGTCCGCATCAGCGCCTAGAGCAACGATGCCAAATGAGCACTGACGGCTTTCGGTGATCATGACCGTGATATCGGATGATCGACGCGTTCTCCGCCCGGTTTCGGCTTTTCGGTGTTTAGGATTGTAATTGGATCCTATTTGGTTCTAAACAGGTCCTATGATCAAGACCTCATTTATTGAACAACTGCGAAGCGGACCGTTCGTTGAGAACCGGGATGGTGGCCCGCTATATATCAAGCTTGCCCGGGCGATTGAGACACTCATCACCACGCAATGGCTGACGCCGGGAGAGGCGTTGCCGCCGGAGCGCGAGTTGGCTGAAGGCCTGTCGGTTGCACGGGTAACCGTGCGCAACGCCTACAAACTCCTCCTCGAATCGGGCGATCTCGAGGTCCGCCGGGGCAGCGGAACCTTTGTCGCCAATCACCCGGTTCACATTGAGCAACCGCTTTGGGACCTGTCTTCGTTCTCCCAGGATATGAAACTGCGTGGCATGGAGCCGGGCGCGACTGTTCTTGGCTCTGACGTCCGCCTGCCGTCGTCCGAGGAGGCATTGCTGTTCGGTGTCGACCGGCACGACATGATGCTGACACTTGACCGGCTGCGGCTGGCAGACGGGATGCCTGTGGCGGTCGAACGTGCGGTTGTGCCGCAGCGCCTGATTGATGGCGAGCAGATCGGCGAGGGGTCGTTATACGCCGCCTTGGCGCGTCACGGACACCGCCCGGTGCACGCATTGCAGAAACTCACAGCGATGATTTTCCAACCCTTGGAGGCTGATCTGCTTGGCGTCCAGCAAGGCGACCCGTGCCTGCTGATCGAGCGGGTTTCACGGCGCGCCGACCATCGGGTCGTTGAGCGCACCCGGTCCCATTATCGCGGCGATATTTATGATTTCGTCGCCGAATTGACCATAGGAGAATAGACTTGTCTGAATCATCCCTGATGTTGACTGAGGCCAATGAATCGCCCGCGGTGGTGGAGCGGTTGTTGCGGGGCCAAGCCAGGGTCATCGGCGAGGTGGGAGCCTGGTTGCGCGACCACCCGCCGGCCTTGGTGACAATGGCGGCTCGCGGATCTTCCGATCACGCCGCAACTTTCTTCAAGTACCTCATGGAAGTGTCGACCGGCATCCCGGTGGCCTCGATCGGTCCATCGGTGGCGTCAGTCTACAAGCAACGGCTCCGGTTGCCTTCCGCCGTTCATTTCACCGTTTCCCAGTCGGGAGCAAGCCCGGACATCGTTGCCTTGCAGGCTGCGGCGAAAGACGGGGGCGCGCGAACCGTGGCGATCGTCAATGTGGCGGACAGTCCGGTGGCGCGGGAAGCCGATCTGACCATTCTGCTTGGTGCCGGGCCTGAAAAAAGCGTGGCTGCGACCAAGAGCTTCATCACCTCGGCGGCGGCCCTCGCTGCGATCGTCAGTTCCGCTGCAGGGGACACCGGTTTCAAGCGCGGGTTGGATGCCTTGCCGGAGGCGCTGTCGCGCACGAGCATGATTGATATGGCAGCTTCGCAGGAGGTGATTGCTGCCTCTCATTCGCTTTACACTTGTGGCCGCGGTACCGGTTTGGGCATAGCGATGGAAGCAGCGCTCAAATGCAAGGAGACCGCCGGTCTGCATGCGGAAGCGTTTTCGACTGCGGAAATCATGCATGGCCCGCTTCGGCTGGTCGAACGCGGCTTCCCGGTGATAGGCTTTGTCCAGGATGACATGTCTTTCGACAACAATTGCGAAGCAATGCAGAAACTGAGCAACCTTGGCGCCAGGACAATCACATTTTCCTCAAAACCGGCATCAGGTCTTTCGGTGCTGGTTCCCTCGACCGGGCACGGGTTGCTGGATCCGCTGGTCGCGTTGCTCCCCGCCTACAGGCTGATTGAGGCAGTGACCCGGCAGAAGGGGTTCGACCCGGATCAACCCGCCAATCTTCTCAAAGTAACAGAGACCATGTGATGGCCAGACAAGCACTGAGCGGCGCGCGCCTTTTTGACGGTACGCGGTTTCACGACAACAGCACATTGCTGATCGCAAACGGGAAGATCGAGGCAATAGTACCTGACGGCGAGACGATCAGCGATTGCGAGCAGATCGATCTGGCGGGCGGAATTCTTGCGCCCGGCTTCATCGACGCACAGGTCAATGGCGGCAGTGGCCGGATGCTCAATGATGATCCGTCGTCGGCGTCCATGTTCATGATCGCCGAAGGCCACCGTCCCTTCGGGACGACCAGCCTGCTGCCGACCTTGATCACAGATGTCGAGGGAACCGTCGAACATGCCATCAGCGCAGCCGCCGTGGCGGTTGCCGCGGGTCGAGGTGTTGCTGGTCTGCACCTTGAGGGGCCGCATCTGGCGCCGTCCCGCAAGGGGACCCATCTGGCAAAATACATGCGGCCGCTGCAGGACTCGGATGTCGACCGCCTGACGTCCGCAGCAACCGGGATCTCGACGCTGGTTGTGACGCTGGCTGCCGAACAGGTAACGCCGGCTCAGGTCAGCCGTCTCGCCAATGCCGGCGTCATTGTCTGCCTTGGCCATACTGACAGCGACGCGGCCAGCGCCTTGCGGCTTTTTGATGCCGGCGCACGTGGCGTCACGCACCTGTTTAATGCCATGAGCGGGTTTGGCCACAGGCAACCGGGCCTGGTTGGCGCGGCACTCGATCATCCTGATGTCTGGGGCGGTATCATTGCTGACGGTCATCACGTCGATCCACTGGCGCTCAGGGTCGCGCTGCGGGCCAAGCGCGGGCCCGGACGGCTTTACTTCGTCACCGATGCGATGTCGCTTGTCGGTCAGGAGCGGGATCACTTCACCCTCAATGGCCGGACGATCTGGCGCAAGCAGGGCGGATATTGCTCGCGCCTGGCACTCGAGGACGGCACACTTGCCGGATCCGATCTGGACATGGCGTCTGCGGTACGGTTCGGGGTCCAATACCTCGATCTGTCACTGGGGGAAGCTCTGCGGATGGCCTCGGCCTATCCTGCCGATTTTCTGCGTCTGCACGATCGTGGACGGCTGATGCCAGGAATGCGCGCAGACCTTGTTCATCTCGGCGAAGGCCTGCACGTTCGACAGACCTGGTTGGGCGGCGCGGCTTCGGGACAAGCAGGATGAGCAAGACCGGTTTTCTGCTCGGAGTTGATGCCGGGACGTCGCGGTGCAAGGCCGCAGTCTTTGACGGTGAAGGACGCGAGATTGCCACGGCCTCCAGACCGACCACGCTGCACCGGCGGCATCCCGGCTGGAGCGAACTGGACCCTGAAGAATCCTGGGATGCAGCGGTCACGGTTATCCGCGAAGCGGTTGAAAAAGCCGGGATCGATCCCGCTTCGATCAGGGCGGTCGGGTTGTCGGCGGCGATGGTTGGCGCCTGGGTTCTTGATGCAAGCGGAGACCCGTTGCGGCACGGCATTGTCTGGGAGGATAGTCGCAGTCAGCCAATTCTCGACGAGATGCGGGACCGCGACCCTGCGGTAATGTCGCGGATATTCCAATCCTCCGGCTCGGTGCTGCAGCAGGGCTGCACTTTACCGGTTCTGGCATGGCTGAAACGCCATGAGCCTGAGCTGATCCGGCGGGCAGCACATGTCGTCAGTTACAAGGATTTTCTCCGCTTCCGGCTGACCGGACTGATCGCGACCGATCGCAGCGAGGCCTCGGTGATCCCCGGCAACGCAAGAACCCGATCGCGCAGCGACGAGATGATTGAGCTTTTCGGTCTTGGCGATTGCGCACATTTGTTGCCGCCCATCCGGGATTCCGAAGAAATCATCGGGGGGCTGTTGCCAAAAACAGCCATCTTGACGGGACTGCCTGAGGGAACCCCGGTGACCGTCGGGGCAGGGGATGTTGTGTCCACGGTCATCGGCGCGGGCGGGTTTGATACGGACATAGCAACGGCGGTGCTGGGTACTACTTGTCTTGTTGGCACGTGCCATGATGAGCCGGTGTTTGAGCCAGGCGATCTGGGGCTGCTGTTTTCGATGCCCGGTGATTTTTGGTACCGCGCGATGGTCAACGTTGCAGGCACGCTCAACCTGGATTGGGCGATTGGCGTGTTTGCGTCTGACCTGCAAGGCAAAGAGGATTGCTATCAACAGGTGACTTCACTGGTGGAAAGCGTGGCGATAGGGGCCGGAGGTGTCAGTTTCTTGCCCTATCTCAGTGAGAGCGGCATTATAGCGCCGGTGGTGGCGCCGGACGCGCGGGCGCAGTTCTCCGGTTTGTCTCCGGTTCACGGACGCGCCCATATGCTGCGCGCTGTTTATGAAGGCGTGGCGTTCGCGTTGTACGATTTGGTGTCGGCTCTCGGCTTTGAAGGACGGCAAATCAGGTTGACCGGAGGCGGCAGTCAGAGCCCCGTCTGGTGTCAGATGATCGCGGACATGTTGCAAATGGAGGTGATCGTACCCACTGGAACCGAATTCGGGGCGCGCGGTGCGGCGCTGATCGCCGCTATGGCGCTGGGTGACTTTTCCGGAGTTCATGCGGCATCTATGTCGGCCGCCGGAGAGGTGTCTCATTACAGGCCCGCAGGCGAGACCGCGGCCGCTTACCGGGAGGCTTATGGGCTCTACGCAAAAAGGCGTAACGCGCTGATTTCCAGCCTGTAATTGGAAAATTGCCCGGATCGCGATAAATCGGTTGCAATTCCAAAATTGGTATATACCATTATCAGTATGGACTATACCACAATTCGATTGTTGCTGAAGTGTCATGAGTGATCCGATTGGCCCAGTCTATCGGCGGATCGCATCCGCGCTTGAAGCAGACATAGCTTCCGGCAAGCTGAGTGTTGGCGATAAGCTTCCCTCGGAGCGGGTGATGGCGGAAGAGCTTGGCATCAGCAGGATGACCGCCCGCCAGGCACTCAAGCACCTTACGGATCGCGGCATTCTGGTAACCCGAACCGGGCATGGTACTTTTGTCGGCCGGCCGATGATCCAGCAGAAACTGTCGACACTGACTGGCTTCACCGAAGAAATCGAGCAACAGGGTCGCCGCGCGTCAAGTGTGGTGGTGGAATCTGGTGCCCACAGGGCCGACGAGCTGTGTTCAACCGCCCTGAACCTTCCATTGGGTGGCGATGTCTATCGGCTGGTGCGTGTCCGTCTTGTCGATGGTGAACCAGTGGCGATGGAGACTACGGAAATTCGCGCTGATGTGGCGCCGGGCCTGTTTAACGTGGCCGACTTCGCTCAGGAGTCGCTCTACGCCATCCTGCGCAAGCATTACCGCATCATGCCGGCATCGGCTGAGCAAACTCTGCAGGCGGCGCTTTCGAGCCCTGCTGTCAGCCGAACACTCCAGCTCAGCGAGCATGCGCCCGTTCTTGAGCTGACCCGCAGGACTTGCGACGTGAACGGAAACCCGTTCGAGTTTGTGCGGTCCGTTTATCGCGGCGATTCTTTCGTCATGAAGGCAAATCTTACACTTGGAGCCGATGCCACCCAATGACTTCTATGACCGATGGATATTTTGACAATCTGATCAAGCGCTTGACCGCGCTGAAAACCGATATATCGGCACAAATGGAAGCTGCGGCGATCGCTGTGACCGCTGCCGCCCGTTCTGATAACCGGGTCTATATCTTTGGAACCGGCCACTCGCATGTGATGGCCGAGGAGATGCACTATCGCGCCGGCGGTCTTGCCATCACGGTCCCGATACTGGCCGCCCCGATCATGCTGCACGAGGGTGCTATCGCAGGGACTGCCTATGAGCGGACCGAAGGCATCGTGGCTCCGATCATGGATCGTTACAATATTCGCCCCGGCGATGTGTTGTTCGTCATTTCCAATTCCGGTGTGAACGCAGCGCCGCTGGAAGCCGCGCGCATCGGCCGTGAGATCGGCTGCACGGTTATCTGCATCACCTCGGTCGCCTATTCGACCGCCTCGGCCGCCGGCCGTCAGAGGCTCGCGGACCTGGCCGACATCGTGCTCGACAACGGCAGTCCTCCAGGAGACGCCGTCATGGCGGTGGCGGGATCAGAGTTGAAAGTCGGTCCGGTCTCCACCGCCATCGGGGTGACGATCCTCAACGCAATCTTTGTCGACGTCGCAGCGCGGCTTGCAGCGGATGGTGACGCGCCAATCTACCTCAGTGCCAATATGCCGGGCGCCAAGGAGATCAACCGGAAGCTGGTCGAGCGGTTTCGGCCACGCAACCCGCATCTATAAGGGAACAGGGCAGGTTTGCCCGCAAACGGGAGTTTGACGACATGAGAAAATCACTGACGACACTGCTTACAAGCGCAGCGCTGCTGCTGCCGGTTTCCGCTTGGGCGGCACCGGTCGAAATCACCCTGTGGCACATGGAACAGCCGCCGCACCGGGTGGAACGCATTCAGAAATTGATGGACGCCTTCAACGAGGCCAACCCGGACATTGTTGTGAGCCAGGAGCCGCAGAACTGGGGCGAAATCTATGCCAAGGCACCAGCCGCTCTGTCAGCAGGCGCCGGCCCGGACATGCTCTTTGCCATTCCGGATTTTGCGCCAATCCTCAAGAATATCGGCGCACTGACCTCGGTTTCGGACTTTGTCACCGAGCTCGACAAGGAACATGATTTTCTGGATAGCGCGCTTGAGTCCTACACTTATGACGGCGGCGTCTGGGCGGTTCCCTTGTACAACATGTCGATGAATCTCTGGTATCGCAAAAGCGTTTTTGCGGAAGCCGGCTTGGACGTGCCAACCACATGGGCTGACTGGAAGGCTGCCGCCGAAAAGCTTTCTTCGGATTCGACCTACGGCATTGGATTGCCGGCCAACAAGCAGCTTTACACAGACCAGACCGTGTATTCGGTCATGGCCAATGGCGGGGCGACGGAAATCTACGACGAAAACGGCAAGCTGCGGTTTGACAATCCGCAAACCATTGCGGCTTACGAGTACTATGCCGAGTTGCAGAAGTTGTCGCCGCCCGACAACACTTCATGGACCTGGGGTGAGGCGGAATCCTGCTTTGCCTCGAAAAGCTGCGGCATGATCCTGCAGTTTTCCGTGATCTCGTCCTATGATACTCAGGCCGAAGGTGACGCTGATGATCTCGGCGTTGCGGCCATCCCGCATGCCGAAGGCGAAAGCCAGCACAACACCATCGCCTATCCCAACGCGGTGATGATGCTGTCGACGGATGAAGCAAAGCGCAAGGCTTCGGAAAAATTCGTCAGCTATCTGCTGGAGCCGGAGAATTACGGTCAGTTCCTCAATATGGAGCCTGGCCTGTTCATGCCGGTCACCGCGGACGGTGCCAAGGCGGAAAGCTTCTGGAATGACGAAACCGTGCAGAAGTACCGCGGGCAGATCGAAACCGTGATCGAGAATTCGGGCAACGGCAAGCTGTTCGGCTTCACCAGTGGTCGCGTCTTCCCGGCGATTGCAGCGATCTCGGCGCAGAATATTCTTGCCGAAACGCTTCAGGCCGTTGTGGTCGGTGGAAAGACCGCTGCCGAGGCAGTGTCTGACGGCCAGGCCCGCATGACCGAAGCTTCCGAGTAACGAGAGACAGATCCGGATGCGACAATCACGATTTTATGCCTTTGTCTTTGTCGCACCGGCATTGCTGTTGCTGGTGGCCATCCTCGGATGGCCACTGCTTTCGGCCGTTCTGCTGAGTTTGCAGGATGTCCGTACCGTTGGTTCCGAGGGAAGCTGGGTGGGGCTCGCGAACTATCGCAAGGTTCTTTCCAATGCCGCCTTCTGGAACGCGTCCTGGCTGAGCATTGTCTGGGTTGTGGCCAATGCGGCATTGCAGACAGTGCTGGCACTGGCGGCCGCTCTTGTTTTGAACCAGAACTTTCCGGGCGTCCGCATCGCCCGAACCTGGATCATCCTGACCTGGATCGTCCCGACCGTGGTGGTGGTGATGATCTGGCGATGGTTGTTCAGCACCTCCGGCGGCATGATCAATCCATTGCTGATCCAAATAGGCATCATCGACCGGCCGATCGGCTTTTTTTCGTCAAAATGGTCGGCCATGGCGACGCTGGTGTTCATCAATTCCTGGCGCTGGTTTCCGTTCATCGCGCTGATGATGCTGGCGGGACTGACACGCATTCCCTCCGATCTTTACGAAGCCGCGCGAATTGACGGCGCCGGCGCGGTCAAGCGTTTTACGCGCATCACCTGGCCCTTGCTGGCGCCAACGCTTGGCGTTCTGGTGATCGTCGGCACACTGTTGTCCTTCAACGTCTTCGACATTATCTGGCTGCTGACCAGCGGCGGTCCGGCCGGCGGCACGCGGACCTTGCCTATTCTGATCTACGAGACTGCGTTCAAGGGCTACCGCCTCAGCGAGGCAGCGACGGTGGCTGTTCTGGCTTCGGTTCTGCTGATGGCCTTTGCCTTCTTTGCCACGCGCTCCCTGGCCCGGCAGGGAGATGAACGATGAGGCGCGGCATCGGCTGGAACATCGTGCTTGGCGGCGTTGTGCTGTTCTTTGTGACGATCATAACCCTGCCATTCTGGTGGGTGATGTCGGGCTCGTTCAAGCTGCCGCAGGAGATCATCGCACGGGTGCCGACGATGATTCCGCAGTCCTTTACGCTGCAGCATTATGTCAAGCTGCTGTCGAGTTCTGACTACCCCACCTATATGGTCAACAGCCTGGTGGTCGCCTCGCTTTCCACCCTGATCACGCTGGTGCTCTCTGTTCCTGCTGCCTATGCCTTCTTTCGCCTGAGGTTTCCCGGGCGAGAAGCGCTCTACCGGATGATCCTGCTCGCCTATGCGTTTCCGAGCATTGTTGTCCTTATTCCGCTGTTCGGGATGTTTGCCAAGCTCGGACTGATTGACACCCGGGCGGCGCTGGTGGTGGTGAATGTCAGCTTTGCCTTGCCTTTTGCCATCTGGATGCTGCGCTCGTTCTTTGGCTCGGTGCCGATGGAGATCGAGGAAGCGGCTGTGATGGATGGTGCGCCACCGCTGGTAATCCTCAGGCGAGTGATGATTCCGCTGATCGCACCCGGCATCGCAAGTGTCGGCATCTTCGCCTTCATCATGTCCTGGACTGAATATGTGTTTGCGTCAGTGCTGATTCTGTCGGACGCCAAGCGCCCCGTTCCTGTCGGATTTTCCGGCATTATCGGACAATATCAAATCGATTGGGGCTTGCTGCTGGCAGGCGCCAGCCTCGCAACCCTCCCTGTTATTCTGCTTTTCGCTCTGATCGGTCGCTGGTTCGTCTCCGGCCTGACTGAGGGCGCGGTGAAGTAAAGCGACCAGACAGCGACCGGAGCCACACATGGCCAATATCCAACTTTCCGCCCTGCAGAAGAAATTCGGACCAGTCGAGGTGATCCGTTCGATTGATCTGAAGATCGAGAGCGGTGAATTCATCGTGTTCGTCGGCCCGTCGGGGTGTGGCAAGTCGACTCTGTTGCGGATGATTGCAGGTCTGGAGGAAGTCACCTCAGGCACCGTTTCCATAGACGGCATTGAGGTGACGCGTGCGGAGCCCAGCAAGCGCGGGATTGCAATGGTGTTCCAGACTTATGCGCTCTATCCGCACATGAGTGTCGAGGAAAACATGGCGTTCGGTCTTGAGATGGCGGGAATGCCGAAACAGCAGCGCCTTGAAACCGTCCGCAAGGCTGCCGAAATGCTTCAACTGGTGCCTTATCTCGAACGCAAGCCGAAGGCGCTTTCGGGCGGCCAGCGCCAGCGCGTGGCGATCGGCCGGGCAATCGTGCGTGATCCGAAGATCTTCCTGTTTGATGAACCGCTGTCAAATCTTGACGCCGAACTGCGGGTACAGATGCGGCTCGAGATTGCCAAGCTTCATAGCGAGTTGGGGGCGACGATGATTTACGTGACCCACGACCAGGTCGAGGCGATGACGCTGGCAAAGCGTATTGTGGTGCTGCGCGACGGCCGCATCGAGCAATTTGGAACACCGGATGAGCTATATTCCGATCCCGACAACATGTTCGTCGCGGGCTTTATCGGATCGCCGAAGATAAATCTGGTGCCGGCTCGTGTCACAGGTCGGACGGAGCAGGGGGCGGTCAGTCTGGATGTGCCGCAACTGGGATTGTCGGGGCTTGAAGTCATGCCGCGGGACGCGGGTGCGGAGCTTCCTCAAGATGTCATTCTGGGCATTCGCCCGGAACACTTCAGCGCCGAGCCGGGCGGGCACGAGGTGAGGCTGGAATGCAGCATAATCGAACGGCTTGGTGGCGTGTCCTATGTCTACACAGATCCCGGCCGTGACCATGCCGTGACCATGGAGTTGCGCGGCGCGACAAGTGTCAAGGCGGGCGACATCGTGTCGGCATCGATCGATCCAGGGAATTGCTTTTTGTTTACTCCGGACGGCACGCGCCTGTAAGGGCTGCACTGAAACACTTCGCGGTTGAGGTCCGGGCTGACCTGGATCGAGCGTTCGTTCAACGCCGCACGGCAAATTTTTCCCGTCACTTCAAGCGGCCCGGAACTCAGACGTAGAAAAACCCGTCATCGAAGCCGAGGAACTCGATGCCCGTCAGCGTGTCGGTGCCATCGCCGCTGCCAGGGCCAATCCACTCGACCGTGGTGACACCGCCTGCTGTGGTGGAGATGTTGTACTGGTCCTGATTGCCGCTGAAGAAGGCGTAGTCGTTGGTGTCGCTGCCACCGTCGATGCGATCATTGCCGCGACCGCCGGTCAGCAGATCGCGTCCGAGGCCTCCCTGGATGATGTCATCGCCGGAGCCGCCATTGATCCGGTCGGCCCCGGAACGTCCGACGATGGTGTTGTTGCCGGCCGTGCCCGTGATGTCGTCATTGTCAGACGTGGCAAAGATGTTCTCGATCCCGGTGAAAGTGTCTGACGTCAGCGCCCGTGGGACAGATTTGAGGATTTGAACAACGGAGGATTTCTGGTTCATCTTACCGATTGGGAGATCGAGATGAGACAGAAGCCTGAAACATCGAAGAACGCAGCTGACAAGCTGGTCAAGAACATCCGCCGCAAGACCCGCCAGACCTATTCAGCGGAGGAAAAAATCCGTATCGTTTTGGCGGGTTTGCGTGGAGAGGAAAGCATCTCGGTGCTGTGCCGCCGCGAAGGTATCGCCGAAAGCCTGTATTACAGCTGGTCGAAGGAGTTCCTGGAAGCAGGCAAGCGCCGGCTCTCGGGTGACACAGCACGGCAAGCGACGTCGCCGGAAGTAAAGGACCTTCGCTCTGAAGCCTTGGCGTTGAAGGAATGCGTCGCCGATCTGACCCTGGAGAACCGCCTGCTCAAAAAAAGCATGACAGGTGCTGGGGAGGACGAGGCATGAGATACCCTGCGACCGAGAAGCTTGAGATCATTCGCACGGTCGAAGGATCGCACCTGCCAACCAAGCAGACCCTCGATATGCTGGGCATACCGCGCACCACTTTTTACAGATGGTATGATCTTTACCTCGACGGTGGGGTTGTTGCCTTGGATGATCGGTCTCCACGGCCGAAGTCGGTCTGGAACCGTATCCCCCAAGACCGGCGTGATGACCTGATTGAGTTCGCGCTGGAACACGAGGCGCTGACGACCCGGGAGCTGGCAGTCAAATACACTGATGAGAAGCGGTATTTTGTCTCTGAATCATCGGCTTATCGTATCCTGAAGGAAGCCGATTTAATCACCGCACCGGCCTATGTGGTGATCAAGGCAGCCAATGAGTTCAAAGACAAAACTATCGCCATCAATGAGATGTGGCAGACCGACTTCACCTACTTCAAGATCATCGGGTGGGGCTGGTATTACCTCAGCACGATCCTGGACGATTACAGCCGCTACATCATCGCCTGGAAGCTTTGCACAAACATGCGGGCCGAGGACGTGACAGACACCATTGAACTGGCGCTTCAGGCATCGGGCTGCGACCAGGCCGTCGTGCGCCACAAACCGCGCCTGCTCAGCGATAACGGGTCATGTTACATCTCTGGCGATTTGGCTGAATGGCTGGAGGACAAGAAGATGGATCACGTTCGTGGAGCCCCGTTCCACCCGCAAACCCAGGGAAAGATCGAGCGATGGCATCAGACGATGAAGAACCGGGTCCTGCTGGAAAATTACTATCTGCCAGGCGATCTTGAACGCCAGATCGAGGCCTTCGTCGACTACTATAACAACAGGCGCTACCACGAGAGCTTGAAGAACGTCACACCCGCCGACGTCTACTTTGGGCGCGACAAAGCCATCTTGAGAGAAAGGAAAGAGATCAAGAAGCTGACAATCCGCCAACGTCGCTTGCACCATCTGTCTGACGTCAGCGCCCGTGGGACAGATTTGAGGATTTGAACAACGGAGGATTTCTGGTTCATCTTACCGATTGGGAGATCGAGATGAGACAGAAGCCTGAAACATCGAAGAACGCAGCTGACAAGCTGGTCAAGAACATCCGCCGCAAGACCCGCCAGACCTATTCAGCGGAGGAAAAAATCCGTATCGTTTTGGCGGGTTTGCGTGGAGAGGAAAGCATCTCGGTGCTGTGCCGCCGCGAAGGTATCGCCGAAAGCCTGTATTACAGCTGGTCGAAGGAGTTCCTGGAAGCAGGCAAGCGCCGGCTCTCGGGTGACACAGCACGGCAAGCGACGTCGCCGGAAGTAAAGGACCTTCGCTCTGAAGCCTTGGCGTTGAAGGAATGCGTCGCCGATCTGACCCTGGAGAACCGCCTGCTCAAAAAAAGCATGACAGGTGCTGGGGAGGACGAGGCATGAGATACCCTGCGACCGAGAAGCTTGAGATCATTCGCACGGTCGAAGGATCGCACCTGCCAACCAAGCAGACCCTCGATATGCTGGGCATACCGCGCACCACTTTTTACAGATGGTATGATCTTTACCTCGACGGTGGGGTTGTTGCCTTGGATGATCGGTCTCCACGGCCGAAGTCGGTCTGGAACCGTATCCCCCAAGACCGGCGTGATGACCTGATTGAGTTCGCGCTGGAACACGAGGCGCTGACGACCCGGGAGCTGGCAGTCAAATACACTGATGAGAAGCGGTATTTTGTCTCTGAATCATCGGCTTATCGTATCCTGAAGGAAGCCGATTTAATCACCGCACCGGCCTATGTGGTGATCAAGGCAGCCAATGAGTTCAAAGACAAAACTATCGCCATCAATGAGATGTGGCAGACCGACTTCACCTACTTCAAGATCATCGGGTGGGGCTGGTATTACCTCAGCACGATCCTGGACGATTACAGCCGCTACATCATCGCCTGGAAGCTTTGCACAAACATGCGGGCCGAGGACGTGACAGACACCATTGAACTGGCGCTTCAGGCATCGGGCTGCGACCAGGCCGTCGTGCGCCACAAACCGCGCCTGCTCAGCGATAACGGGTCATGTTACATCTCTGGCGATTTGGCTGAATGGCTGGAGGACAAGAAGATGGATCACGTTCGTGGAGCCCCGTTCCACCCGCAAACCCAGGGAAAGATCGAGCGATGGCATCAGACGATGAAGAACCGGGTCCTGCTGGAAAATTACTATCTGCCAGGCGATCTTGAACGCCAGATCGAGGCCTTCGTCGACTACTATAACAACAGGCGCTACCACGAGAGCTTGAAGAACGTCACACCCGCCGACGTCTACTTTGGGCGCGACAAAGCCATCTTGAGAGAAAGGAAAGAGATCAAGAAGCTGACAATCCGCCAACGTCGCTTGCACCATCAAAAACAAGCGGCATAATCAGTCACACAAACGAACCAGAGCCTCCAATACTCAAGCCGCTCTGATGTCCCATTTTATCTGACGACGGACACAAGCCCGCGTCCCTGCTGCAGTCCACCTTGATACAGCACGATTGGAAGCCGCTCATCAATTCCGAAATGTTGTCGCAGCCAGGTGTTGTCTTTTGATTTTTGCGGGGAGCGGCGGGGCCGGTTTTGAAGCACGGCGGGTCTTTTGCGCTTGTAGGCGCGCGCCAGGTATTTGGCCCGCATGTCCGTGGTGGTGATGACCGCAACCGCGGCAGGCATCAACAATTTCTCCGTGATGAAGACAGCGCTGCGCAGCTTCTTGTAGCCTTCCCGATCCGTGCTGATCTCATGCGCGTCGTAGATCAGTCTTGCTCCGGATAATCGGGCCGCCAACCAGGCGGTGGGCAACGTGTTTACATCATGAGCGTGCACAGTGTCGGGACGGTACTTCACTATACGGACAAGCAGTTTGAAGTGGACACTCGCAAAATTCAGGAACCGGTAGCTCCAGACGAGCGGACCACCGGGCGCCCCGGCGGATGCCTGCCGATCAGCCGCACCGGATGAACTGTGTGCCTCAGCAGGTTCCGCTCGGGAAAACAGCTTTCTGAGGAACCGCATGGGTGTGCGGTTCACGCGGCAAATGGAGAAGCCGGGTTCGATGGTTTCGTCAGCGGGAGTACGTCCGTCGCTGGCAAAGCAAAAGACGCGGACACTGTGTCCGTGACGAGCCAAGGTCTGTGCTTCCTTGGTAACCCGAGCGTCATGGACCATGGTATTCCACACGATCATCGCTGTTTTGGGCATATTTTTGGTCAATCTACATCAATACTTTACAAGCACTTGGCACAAGATAGGGCAACGCTGGAGGGGGAAAGCTTGCTCTGCGGTAAATATCGGTCGCCTTCCTGCCCGTCAAGTGAGAATGACAGAGCAATCGGCTGATGAAACTGGGGGCCACACGCCGAGCGTGCCGGATCGACAAGCCGGACCTCATTGAAGCTGGATTTAACAATGGCGCGGTGGGTTCGGCGCAATAGGAATTTGGCAGCAGCATTGTGATGCGGTTGGCGGTCTCGCGGCTTTTTGGTTTTGTCGGAAGCCAGTGTCACCCTTGAAGCGGACACTCTGGGTTCCGGCATTGCAGCCATTCATTGTGCGACCTTGTCGCCCCGCCCTTTTCCGGCAATCGTCGACAAACCAATGGCTAAATCCAGACGCAATGACTGCAACGCCAGATATCTGGCGTCCCACTTTGCCAAACGTTCCGGGTCGCTCATGTCGATTCCGTTGATTTGAGCAAGACCGCTGATGCCTGGCTTCACCTCAAGAACGCCAAGCAGACGGCGGGCTTCAATCAACGCTGTCTGTGTCGGAAGACAGGGGCGCGGTCCGATCAGGCTCATCTCGTTGCGCAATATGTTCAGTATCTGTGGTAACTCATCGATTTTTTTCGCCCTGAGATACCGCCCAAAGGACGTGATGGCCCCTGCTGACACTTCATGCGTTCCGGCTTGAGGGGTTCCGAGCTTCATTGTCCGGAATTTGTAGCAAACAAACTGCCGGCCATCCTTTCCAACGCGCTTCTGGGCGAAAATACCGGGACCAGGCGACTGGAGGCGGATAATCACCCAAATCAGCGCTAGTGCCCACCAAAAGAACAATAAAACGCTGAGTGCCGCGGCCAGATCGATGGTTCTTTTTATGGCGGTAAACCATGCGTTGGCCTGCTGATTGTCAGCCAGGATCAGTTCCGTTTCGGGCTCGGGAAATTGCGCGGATAGGATTCGATCTGCAAGCCGAGACACATGGACGGTGGGCTTGAGCGCCGCCAAGGCGGAAAACAGGGCGCGCGCCAGCCAATTGGGCAGGCGGTTGAGTTTCGCCAGTCGTCCGCCCCAACGATCACCGTAGACCACAGGCAGATAGATGGTGCTGACCTTCAAACCTTCCATTGCAGCCAATTGCTTGACCGCCTGTCGCTTGCTTGCCGCGTAAGCTCCATGATTGGTTTCATCAAGTGCATGAGTGGAGGATATGTTGACCAGCCGTTCGATGCCGGCCCGTCTGGCCTTGTTGGCAATTTCAATCAGGAAGGCGACGTTGACGCGCATGAATTCATGCCTGTCCAGCTTCGCGTCCGTGTTGGCGACGGCAAGATGGACCAATAGATCCCAACCCTTGGCGCGCTGCTCAAGATTGTCATAACCGCAGGTTTCAATATCGGGGAACAGTCTTGCCAGTCTCGCCGGGTCACGTCCAACCAGCAACAATTGCACCCCTGGTTTGGCGAGAAGCGGCACCAGGTTTTGCCCCACAAAGCCCGATCCGCCGGTAATCACTATTCTCATATTGTTTCCAGACCAATCATCAGCAGACCATGAACTTGCGCAAAAGGCCAAGTCAAGGAAACTGCCGATGATGGTGAACTATCATTTCAAATTTTGACGGCGGAAGCACTTCCCTTTTCCTCGCGACCGAACACCAGGTAGAGCGAATAACAAACTGCTGCAATGTAGACAGCGTCATGAATGTCGTGGCCGAGCATGAGGCCGGTAAGGCCGGAACACATATAGACGGCCAGAATTCCGCAGAGGGTAAAAAATCCCGCCTGTCCGACGTCATCTCTCTCTGCCCGCCAAGCCATGACAAATGGTACAATGACAACTCCGCAAAGCGCCAGAAGCCCCAAAACGCCGGCGCGCAGCGCCGCATTCAAAAAAGCATTGTGAGCATGGGAGAAAGTGATAGCGACTCCTTCAGCTTCAAGAGTTTTTTTCGCTATTTCCTCGCGTTCGTTTCCAGGGCCGTACCCAAGGAGTGGTTTTTCAAGAAACAGTTCAAGCCCGGCTTTGTAGATTTGAACACGTTTGCCGATAGAGCCTGAGAGATCGCCGGAATAGACATTCTGGATATCGGTCTGTGCCGCGTCGAAGCGAACTCTGATCGATTCGGAATACATGGAAACAAGAGCGACCGAACCAGCGAGAACAAGAGCGACAATCGGCAGTTCCCAGGCCGGTTTCCTAAATGAACGGAAAAAGAACAGGCCTAGCAACGGGATTATGAGCAAAACCGGCCACATGGCGCGCGTACCGGTGGCGATCACCAGATACAGGGAACATGCTGCTGCTGCAAAGTGCATCCAAAAGCCGAAATCGCGCCGCCGAACCGCGGCGCCGACGTTGAAGACATACAGAATGCCGCCGAGCAGTGCGAGTACGCTCGAATTGCCGGTTGCAAGCTCAGGCCGAAACGTGTCGCCAAAACCCAGTATATTGCCAATATCCAGTATGATGAGCAGCGCTCCCAGGAATGAGGCCGCCGCCGCCAGGGTTTCCATTGTCTTGTGCAGTTTTACGCGATCAATAAAGGTGATCGAGTAGATACCCGCGAAACCCAGGAATGGCAGATTCTCCGCAATTTCGTTCAATGCTATCTTGGAGGGGTGGAAGGCCGCGGCAATAAGATCGACCAAAAACAACCCGCAGAACGCATAGAATACAAGATTTACGGGTCGGGGAAGCGCCCACTTCAATCTCCCGGTGGCGAAATGGAGCGTTGCGAACACGCCGGTGGAGATGACGTAGACGGATACGAAACTGCCGAGAAATGCCCCCAGGCAAAGGTTGACACCATAAAAACTCAGATTGATCCAATCATAGTTCCGAAAGTCGGGCTTGAATAAAAAATCTATGATTTTCCTGGTCATCGGAATTTCTTGACCACTGCATAAAACCGGAAAAGGTCCGGTTGACACTGATCTGCATTTTGAGGGTCAGTCACTGCAATCCACTCTCACGTCGGCAACCACGGTCAGCTTTTCGGGAGCAACCAATGTCTGGTTTCGATTGAATCCACTTGGACATCCAGTGGATTATAACGATCACCGGGGAATACCTCAAGCTTCCAGATGGCTGGTGTTCTCAGATGTCGCCATTCGCAAGCCGGGGCTTTCGGGCTCATGCAGGCTGGCGGCAAATCCATGCGCCTTCATGCACATTCGGACAACTGGCTTTTGCTTTCCGCGATTGCGTTTTCCTGCGGTCCTGCTAAATCGCGGGATATGACAAACACGCCTCTCTCCCACATTCGCAATTTTTCCATCGTCGCGCACATCGACCACGGCAAATCAACGCTCGCTGACAGGCTGATCCAGACCTGTGGCGGCCTGGCCGAACGCGAGATGAGCAAGCAGGTTCTCGACTCGATGGATATCGAGAAAGAGCGGGGCATCACCATCAAGGCGCAGACGGTGCGGCTGCACTACACCGCCAACGACGGCGAGTTGTATGTGCTCAACCTGATCGACACGCCCGGCCATGTCGATTTCGCCTATGAAGTGTCGCGCTCGCTGCGCGCCTGCGAAGGCTCGCTGCTGGTGGTTGATGCGTCCCAGGGCGTCGAGGCGCAGACGCTGGCCAATGTCTATGCAGCACTCGATGCCGACCACGAGATCGTGCCGGTGCTCAACAAGATCGATCTGCCGGCGGCCGAGCCGGAGCGGATCAAGGAACAGATCGAAGAAGTCATCGGTCTTGATGCTTCCGATGCGGTGATGATCTCCGCCAAGTCCGGCATCGGCATACCCGACGTGCTCGAGGCCATCGTCAAGCGCCTGCCTCCACCAAAGGGCGGCACGGTCAAGGATCCGCTGAAAGCGATGCTGGTTGACAGCTGGTATGACACCTATCTCGGCGTCGTCGTGCTGGTGCGGGTCATCGATGGTGAAATGAAAAAGGGTCAACAGATCCGGCTGATGGGTACCGACGCCCGCTACACGGTGGAGCGGATCGGCGTGATCACCCCCAAGCTGGTGGCCATGGACTCGCTCGGACCCGGTGAGATCGGATTCATCACCGCCTCGATCAAGGAAGTGGCCGACACCCGTGTCGGTGATACCATCACCGAGGACAAGCGGCCGACGGCGAAAGCACTGCCCGGATTCAAACCGGCGCAGCCGGTGGTGTTCTGTGGCCTGTTCCCGGTCGATGCGGCAGATTTTGAAGAACTGCGCGCCGCCATGGGCAAGCTCAGGCTCAACGACGCGTCATTCTCGTTCGAAATGGAAACCTCGGCCGCACTCGGTTTTGGTTTCCGCTGCGGCTTCCTCGGACTGCTGCATCTGGAAATCATCCAGGAGCGTCTGGAGCGCGAGTTCAATCTCGACCTCATCGCCACGGCACCGTCGGTGGTCTACCGGCTCAACATGACAAATGGCGATGTTATCGAGCTGCACAACCCGGCCGACATGCCTGACGTGGTCAAGATCAAGAGCATCGAGGAGCCGTGGATCAAGGCGACGATCCTGACGCCGGACGAATATCTCGGCGCGATCCTGAAACTGTGCCAGGACCGCCGCGGCATCCAGACCGACCTCAGCTATGTGGGCAAGCGGGCGATGGTGACCTATCAGTTGCCGCTCAACGAAGTGGTGTTCGACTTCTACGACCGGCTGAAATCCATCTCCAAGGGCTATGCCAGCTTCGACTACCAGATCACCGGCCATGAGGAAGGCGATCTGGTAAGGATGTCGATCCTGGTCAATGACGAGCCTGTGGATGCGCTGTCGATGCTGGTGCACCGCTCGGCGGCCGAAAAACGCGGTCGGGTGATGTGCGAGAAGCTCAAGGACCTGATTCCGCGGCACATGTTCAAGATTCCGATCCAGGCCGCCATTGGCGGCAAGGTGGTGGCGCGCGAGACGATCTCGGCGATGCGCAAGGACGTGACCGCCAAATGCTATGGCGGCGACGCCACCCGTAAGCGCAAGCTGCTGGACAAGCAGAAGGCCGGCAAGAAGCGCATGCGCCAATTCGGCAAGGTCGATATTCCGCAGGAAGCCTTCATCGAAGCGCTGAAGATCGGCGACTGACAAGCCAAGCGCCGGCTCATGCCGACGCTGCACCGGTTCAGTTGGGTAGCGGCAGCGCTGTGCGGCGGCTCAGGCGCCATTGCCAGAGGATGTGGCCGATCAGCGCCAGAAACACCACGCCGCCGCCCATCAGCGTTCTGGGCGCCGGCACTTCGGCGTGAATCAGCCAGACCCAGATCGGCCCGAGCACGGGCTCCATGGTCGAGATCAGCGCAGCCAGTGCCGATGGTATCAGCCGCGCGCCGGTGACGAACATGGCCATCCCGAAGCCCAGCGTGAAGGCGCCAAACAATACCAGCAGCCCAAGATCGGTGACGCTGACCCGCATGCCCGAGGACAGCAGCCATGCCACCGCACCGCTGGCCATGATACCGAGACATGCGGCAGGTGTCATCCGCACGCCTGAATAACGCCGGGTGATCACGGTGGCTGCGGCAAACACCACCGCGATCAGCAGCGCCAGTCCGTCGCCAATGAAGGATACGCTGGCGGCGAAGGAATCGGACACCATCACGCCGATGCCGGCAATCACCGCCAGGATCGCAGCCCAGGTGACCAGATCCACCGCTTCACGCAGGAACACCACCCCGAGCAGGGCGGCGATCAGCGGCACCCCCGCCTGCATCAGCAAGATGTTGGCAACGCTTGTGTAGCCGAGCGCCACCACGAAAGAGGTCGTTGCTGCGGCCACGCACAGGGCGACGCCCAATCCCGGAAATCCCATGGTCCGGAACAGGCGGAGCGTGCCCGCAAGGCCGTCACGCCAAAGCATGAATGCAACCAGAAACACGACCGCGAAAAAGGCCCGCCAGGCAATGATCGTCCATGGATCGCTGACGTCGAGCCCGCGGGCGATGGCACCGCCAAAACTCCAGACCAGCGCCGCGCCAAACACCAGCAGCATGCCGCGCTTCGTATCCCCGGCTGCAGAGACAGCCGGCGGGAGTGGAGCGGACATCGGATTTGCATCTGCGATTGCGGATTCGGATTGCATGACGAATCCATATTCCTCGGATCTGGCTTTGAGAAGCGGGGGGACGCGACATTTGCAGACGCAATCAGGCCGCACGGCCAAAGTACTCCGCTTAGATGCGCCGCCCCCGGTCTGGCGCCCGGCCTCGGCCACCGATGATCCGCAAAAATATTATCGGCTTGCCGGTAATTTCCCGCAAAGACCGGATAATTTCGGTGGCGATGCATTCAAGCGTTGACACGGCCGCGCAGACCCCCTAAATCCGCGCCAATGCCCAGATGGCGGAATTGGTAGACGCGCTACGTTCAGGTCGTAGTTCTCGCAAGGGAGTGGAGGTTCGAGTCCTCTTCTGGGCACCAATTTCAAGTTTCAGACTGTCCGATGTAGTCCAGAAACACACTCAAAAGCCCGCGAAAGCGGGCTTTTTTGTTGGTTTTACGGTCTATGGCGTCCGATAGTGGTTGCTGGCATCCAGATCATTTGTTGGTATTTTCGTTGGTATCTGGCACAGTACCAACACATTTGCAGCTGTGGATACCAACACATGGCACTAACAGACAGGCAGATCCTGAGCCTGAAAGCCGCCGAGAAGCCACGCAAGATCAGCGATGGCGGCGGCCTGCACCTCTATATCTCACCAAGCGGCGGCAAGTTGTGGCGGTTGTCATACCGCTATGATGGCAAGCAGAAGCTTCTATCTTTCGGTTCCTATCCTGCAGTTGGGCTGACCGATGCGCGCGCCAAACGCGAAGCGGCTAAGAAGCTGCTGGCGAGTGACGTTGATCCTGCGCATTGGCAGAAGCTGGAAAGGCAATCGAAGGCCGCTTCCAACGCGAACACGTTTGAAGGGCTTGCGAACGAATTCCTCGCCAAGAATGAACGCGAAGGCAAATCAACCGCGACCATGTCCAAGAAGCGTTGGCTCGTCAGCTTGGCCCTGCCGGATCTTGGACACAGGCCGATCTCGGACATCACGGCCTCAGAGGTCCTGGTTCCTTTGCGAAAGGTTGAAGCGCAAGGTAACTATGAAACCGCGAGACGTTTGCGCGCAGTGATTAGCCAAGTCTTCCGTTATGCGATTGCCACGGCAAAGGCAAAAAACGATCCAACATTCGGACTTAAGGGCGCTTTGACTGCACCAAAAGTTACCCACCGCGCCGCATTCACGGACTGGGAGGGTTTCGCGAAACTGATCCGAACTCTCTGGTCCTATTCCGGCAGCATCGAAACCCGCATCGCGCTGAAGCTCATGGCGCTGCTTTACTCCCGCCCCGGCGAACTTCGCCAAGCGGAATGGCAGGAGTTCGATCTGGATAAGGGCGTCTGGACCATCCCAGCGAAACGCACAAAGATGCGACGCGCTCACCAGAAGCCCTTGTCTGGCATAGCCATCGAAGCACTTCGCAAACTTCAGCAGCACACGGGCAATAGACGGCTGGCCTTCCCTTCAACGCAATCTGCCGAAAGGCCGCTAAGCGAAAACACCATGAATTTGGCGCTAAGGCGTATGGGCTTTGGCAAGGATCAAGCCACCTCGCACGGCTTCCGCGCCAGCGCTTCAACTTTGCTGAATGAAAGTGGTCTATGGCCCGCCGATGCCATTGAAGCGGAGCTAGGACATGTCAGCGGTGATGAAGTGCGCCGGGCTTATCACCGCGCGCTCTATTGGGATGATAGGGTTAAAATGGCAGAATGGTGGGCTGGGGAAATCCATGCTTTGATTGGCGACAAATAGAAATCGATATGTTTTGATTTGCCAATGACAGATCCGCATCGACGCGAGCTAATTTATGAGATTTTTGGGGAAGCCTACCCTGCATATTGTATCGGGCTTTACAGCAAACAGAAAGAAGGGACCTTTTTTGTTCAGCCTCGACTGGGCGAATCTCCCAAGGGAGAAGCGGAAGAGGCCCTCGCATTTTATGAGAATTTGGACACGCTTTCAGACGAAGAGCTGGAGTTAATCCTTGTTAAAAGGCGGGAGGCGGAACAGCTCGCAGCTGAAGCCGCGCTTTCCTTCAACCAGCCTGAGGCGTTAGCTACCGCTGAAACATATTCCTATTGGTGCAAAGCGCGCTACTGGAGCATGAGCGAAGCCACCGCCCTGTTGATTGGCCGAGACCCTAAACACATCTCCGGAGAGAAGGTGAGGAAGACTCGGATAGCATCCAAGATTGGCGCGCATTATTTGCAATCTTACCAACTTGTATCGCGTGGCTTTCAACATATTTGGAAAACGCGAATTATTGCGCCTAGCGAATACGTCCATTGGGCGCTGAACATTGGAATGGCAATCCCTCAAGACCTTCTGGACGCTCTTGCCGTACGAGGGTTCCAGATAGACGAATGGACGCAAGAGCAGGCGGCACTGAAGGCGACGATTGCAGAGCTGCGCGAGCAAGTACAACGATTGGAGCAGGAGGCCGCCGAAAAAAGCACAGACCTTTCACCTAAGTCGTTGAGCGTTCGTGAACGTGAAAGCCTTCTGAAGCTCGTCATTGGTATGGCAATGGACGGTTACGGCTTTGATCCCAAGGCAAGCCGAAGCCCAACGGCGCGCGAACTATCCGACCACCTTCTTCGACTGGACCTTCAGCTAAGCGACGACACGATTCGCGCTTACCTGCAGGAAGCCAAAGACCTGCTGCCTGGCGAATTGCCCGAATAGCCGAAACCGAATTCGGTTTGGCCTTAACCGAGTTCGGCCTATGCCGTTGTTGGCCGACCTAGAACCGCTCCATCTGCAAATGGATGGAGTGACACCGTGCCGAACCACACTGAACTGCCAACTACCGGCTTTGTCCGATTACCTGCAATCATCGCCCCGAACGGACCTATTCCAGTCAGCAAATCTACATGGTGGGCTGGCATCAAGGACGGACGATTTCCCAAGCCGGTAAAGCTTGGACCGCGCATTACCGCTTGGCGGGTTGAAGACATCCGGACCCTGATTGAAACCGGAGGCCGATAGATGGCCCGGCGTCGTCCGAACAGGCGGGCGATCAAGCTGCACTACAGCTACACCTCGGAAGAGGCGGCGATGATGCTTGGTGTCTCCAAAGGCTCTGTCCGGCGATGGCTTAAGGACGGCTTGCCTCATCTTACTGACCAACGCCCCTATCTGATCCTTGGCGACGACCTGCGCGAATTTTTGAGTAAGCGCACAAAGCCGAAGCAACGATGCGAGCTTCACCAGTGCTTCTGCTTTCGCTGTCAGGAGCCAAAGGCAGCGGCAGGTGGAATGGTCGACTACATCCCCCGAACAGCTCTCAGTGGCCAGATCAGCGCCATCTGTGAGGATTGCGGGACGATCATGCATAAAGCCTTCAGCGCTACGAAACTCCCCCTCCTGGAGCGGCAAGCGGACGTTTCATTTCCCCAAGGTCAGCCATGCCTAAGCGATACGGGCAAACCCCGTGGAAATGATCACTTTAACAAGGAGCTTCAGGCATGAAAAAACACCACCCGAAAAACGAGCGGATCAAGCGCCGCTATTTCGATTATCTCAAGGAGGCAAAGCGCATGGATGTAAGCAGCGTTGATATGGCAGCGGCGGCGATTGCCAGCTTTGAACATTGGTCAAACTATCGCGATTTTGCGAAATTCCACGTCGAACATGCCAAGGGTTATAAGAGCCATCTTTCAAAAGCGGCGAATGCTAAAACCGGCAAGCCGCTCTCCAAGGCGACGATCCATTCCCGGCTTATAGCGCTCAAGGCCTTTGTGCTTTGGCTCGCTGGTCAGGCTGGCTACAAATCGCGGATATCCTATGCCGATGCGGATTATTTCAATCCATCGGCCAATGACAGCCGCATCGCCACGGCTCGCCGGGAAAAGAAGGTTCCGACGATTGAACAGATAAAACTGGTTCTCTCAAAAATGCCGACCGGCAGCGACATCGAAAAACGCGACCGGGCAATCATTGCCTTCACTTTGCTGACCGGTGCGCGGGATAATGCAATCGCTTCCTTTAGTCTGAAGCATATCGATCTGGCAGACAGGCAGGTGTTTCAGGATGCCCGAGACGTGCGGACGAAAAACCGCAAGACATTCACCACGTTCTTTTTCCGCGTCGGTGACGATGTCGAGGAAATCGTGCGCGACTGGGTGGAACATCTGAAGGGACCGCTTTTGTTTGGTCCGGATGATCCGCTGTTTCCGGCAACGAAGGTCGGGCTTACCAACCGTGGGCTTTTTGGAGCTCTTGGGCTCTCTCGCAGCCATTGGAAAAACGCGACGGCGATCAGGCGGATCTTCAAGTCAGCATTTGAGGCCGCTGGCTTGCCTTATGCAAATCCTCACAGCTTCCGGGATACGCTTGCTCAACTGGGTGAAGTCCAATGTCAGACACCCGAAGCATTCAAGGCTTGGAGCCAGAACCTGGGCCATGAACAGGTGCTTACAACCTTCACCAGCTATGGGGCCGTTGCGACAAAGCGGCAGGGAGAACTTTTGTCGGCAATTGGCGATAGCACCGGAGTCGAAGTGCCATCCGGCCCTGAGCCAGATCCCGAAACAATCGCAAAGGTAGTGACATTCTTGCAAAATCGCGCGACATAGTTCCCCTATACGAACCATGGTTCGCCAAATTATTCATAGGGCAGTTTGTTGGTGATGTCCGATTCCGTTGAAGCTTTTATCACTCGCTGGAAACCGTCCAGCGGCAGTGAAATGGCGAACTTCCAAAGCTTTGCAAATGAGTTGACGGACTTGCTGGGTGTGGATCGGCCAAAGCCTGCGACCAGCGATGGCGAAAATAACGATTACCGCTTTGAGCGACCTGTCACTTTTACCCATACCGGACGGAAGAGCCGTGGCCGTATCGATCTCTATAAAACCGGTTGTTTTGTGCTGGAGGCGAAGCAGGGCGGCGACCGGGTCAAGCTTGAAGAGCAGGACCAGCTAGCCCTTCTGACGCAAGACGATGTGCCCAAGGTGCGACTGGGTCATGGCCCGCGTGGTACGGCCAAGTGGGACGACACCATGCTGAAGGCGCGGAATCAGGCCGATGGCTACGCCCGCGCCGTATCCAAGGAAGATGGCTGGCCACCTTTCCTGATGATTGTCGATGTTGGCCATTTGATTGAGCTCTACGCCGATTTTTCATGCGCCGGACAGGGGTACACCCAGTTTCCGGATGGTAACCGTTATCGCATCAAGCTGGAGGATCTACGCAAGGAAGAGACCCGTATCCTTCTGCGCAGCATTTGGACCGAACCCCAATCACTGGACCCCTCTCTGGTCGCGGCAAAAGTCACGCGAGATATTGCCACTCATCTGGCGGAACTTGGCAAGAGCTTCGAAGGTCAGGGGCATGACAGCGAAATTGTTGCCAACTTCCTGATGCGGTGCCTGTTCTCGATGTTCGCTGAAGACGTTGAATTGATCCCGAAAGATAGCTTCACCAACAAGCTGAAGGAACTGCGCGGACATCCAGAACACGCTGCACCAACGCTCAAAGCCTTATGGGAAACAATGAACACCGGTGGCTTTTCCGCCGTCCTGACCACCGACTTGAAAAAATTCAATGGCGGCCTGTTCAAAGATGCTGACGCCCTGCCGCTCAACCGTCTTCAACTCGGCCTTCTGATTGAGGCCGCCGTTGCTGATTGGAAGCTGGTGGAGCCCGCCATTTTCGGCACATTGCTGGAGCGGGCGCTGGATAAGCGCCAACGTCACAAGCTTGGAGCTCACTATACACCGCGTTCCTATGTAGAGCGGCTGGTTACGCCAACAATCATGGAGCCCCTTCGCGCTGATTGGAAAGACGTTCAGACCGCAGTGCAGCGGCTGATGTCTGATGGCAAGGAAGAAGCCGCCCGCGCGGCGGTGCATGATTTCCACCGCAAACTTTGCGGAACGACGGTACTGGACCCAGCCTGCGGCTCGGGCAACTTTCTTTATGTGGCGCTGGAAATGATGAAGCGCCTGGAAGGCGAAGTGACGGCGTTGCTACAAGAGCTGGGCGAGGATCAGTCCTCACTTGGTCTTTCCGGCCACACGGTTGATCCGCACCAGTTTCTTGGAATTGAGTTGAACCCTTGGGCGGCGGCTGTGGCCGAACTTGTGCTGTGGATTGGCTACCTGCAATGGCACTTCCGCACTCATGGTACAGCGGCCCCGAGCGAACCGGTGCTGAAGGATTTCAAAAACATCGTCAATCGGGATGCGGTGCTCGAATGGAGCGAACGCACGCCACGCATGGATGATCAGGGCCAGCCGGTCACCCGCTGGGATGGGGTGACCACAATGCGCCACAACGTGACGGGCGAGGAAGTGCCGGACCCGGAGGCGCGTGTTCAAGTCTATGACTATGCCAAGCCGAACGCTACCAAATGGCCGGAGGCAGAGTTTATCGTTGGCAATCCGCCTTTCATTGGCGCCAGCCGTTTGCGTGAGAGCCTCGGCGAGGGTTATGTCGAGGCGCTCTGGAAAGCCTATCCCAAGATGCCGCAAAGCGCGGATCTGGTCATGTTCTGGTGGGACAAGGCGGCGCTGGCGGCACGGACGTGGTCCGCCAAGACGGGCAAGGGCACCCGCCGATTTGGCCTGATCACCACCAATTCCCTGCGCCAGACGTTTAATCGCCGGGTGCTGGAGCCGCATCTGAATGATCCAAAGAAGCCGCTCTCTCTGCTTTTTGCAATCCCAGACCATCCTTGGGTCGATACGCTTTATGGTGCGGCGGTGCGCATTGCCATGACGGTTGGCGCAACGGGCAACCGTGCTGGACAGCTCCTGACGGTGGCGACCGAAAGCAAAGATCGGGATGATGTAGACGGACGAATTGTGACCTTTGATCACCAAATCGGGAAGGTATTTGCAAACCTTCAGATTGGGGCAAACTTACAAGGATCAGTAAGGCTTAAAGCCAATCTGAAAATAGCGGGCATGGGTGTAAAGCTTCACGGAGCTGGCTTCATAATTTCGCCAGAAAAAGCTGAGGTGTTTTCACGAAACGCCACGGCATTGGCTCTGAACCACATCAGGCCTTTTATAAACGGCAGGGACTTAGTTCAATCTGGCCGGGGGAGCTATGTGATTGATTTCTTCGGACTGACTTCCGACGAAGCTAAACGGGATTTTCCTGAAGCGTATCAACATGTTGTTGATACCGTGAAGCCAGAAAGAGAAGAGAACAAGCGAGAAAGTAGAAAGAAAAATTGGTGGTTATTTGGAGAGACAATCAGCACTTTCCGGCCAGCTTTTGAAGGTCTGAACCGCTACATTGCAACCACAAGAACGGCAAAGCACCGTCTGTTTCAATTTGTCGAAAATGACGTTTTGCATGAAAGCAAAGTTGTGGCGATTGCTAGTGAAGACGGTGATCAGCTCGCAATACTTTCGTCGAGATTTCACAACGTATGGTCGTTAGCGTCCGGCGGCTGGCTGGGTGTAGGTAATGATCCAACTTATAATCATGCGGATTGCTTCTACAAGTTCCCCTTCCCGGACTTAACCAACGCGCAAAGATCAAATCTCCGCCAACTTGGTGAAGATCTCGACGACCACCGCAAGCGCCAGCAGGAGGCGCATCCGAAGCTGACGCTGACGCAGGTTTACAACGTGCTGGAAAAGCTCAAGGATGGCGAGACCATAGAGGGCAAGGACAGAGACATTTATGATCAGGGCCTGATCGGCATCCTGAAGGACATTCACGACCGGGTCGATGCCGCTGTGGCCGAGGCGTATGGATGGCCGTTGGGTCTCCCCGACAAGGACATACTGTTCCGTCTTGTGGACCTCAACAAGGCCCGTGCGGCGGAAGAAACGGCGGGCCATATCCGCTGGCTGCGTCCGAACTACCAGAACAGCGAAGGCAAGCAGGCCGAAGCAAAAGGCAAGCAAAACGAGCTGGATGTCGGCACTGCGGTCAAGGTCGACAAGGAGCCTTGGCCCAAGGCGCTGCCGGAGCAGATTGCAGCCGTGCGCGAAGTTCTGGAAGAGATGGGCGAGGCGACACCGGAACAGGTCGCCCGTCGCTTCCAGCGTGCTCGTACAGCTTCCGTCGAACCGCTTCTCGCCAGCTTGGCGGCTCTCGGACAGGCCCAGTTAATTGAAGATGGTCGCTATGCTGCGTAGGGGAGGAAACTGAATGTCACGCCGGTTTACAATTGAGAAGACGGGAATGCCTGATCTGCCGGGCATGATGTTGGCAACAGTTGAGGCGCTGAAACAAATTGGTGGCTCTGCTTCCATTCAGGAGTTGGAAGAGAAGGTTATCGAGATCGAAGGTCTGTCTGAAGAAGAGCAGTCCTACACTCAGCCCGGCGATGATCCACGTACGCGCGTTGCCTATTTCCTGTCTTGGGCTCGCACTTTTCTGAGGCGTGGTGGGGCATTAGAAAACTCGGCTCGCGGCGTATGGGCCCTGACAGACGATGGCGAAAAGATTTCAACTCTTGAACAAACACAGGCCATCCACAGGCAAGTGAATGAAGAAGAACGCGAACGGGCGAAAGCCAAGCGCAAGGAAAAGCTGGCCAAGGAAACCGTCCGCAAAGCAAAGCGTCTGGATACTCCGGAACAGATCGACCTTGAGTCTGAGGACGGCGACGGCGGTCCTACGGACTGGAAGCTCCTACTGATCGATACGCTGCGTGGTATGGACCCGTCAGCTTTTGAACGCTTGTCCCAGCGGTTGTTGCGTGAAGCCGGTTTCATCAAAGTTGAAGTGCGGGGCAAGACGGGCGATGGCGGCATTGATGGCGTAGGCGTGCTGCGCGTAAATCTTGTCTCGTTTCAAGTCTACTTCCAGTGCAAGCGCTGGAAAGGCAGCGTTGGCTCCAAGGAGATCCGTGATTTTCGCGGAGCACTACAGGGGAGGGCTGACAAGGGTCTCTTTATCACCACCGGAACATTCACAAGCCAAGCATCCGAAGAAGCCACCCGCGACGGCGCTATTGCCATCGACCTGATTGACGGCGACCGCCTCTGCGATCTGCTGAAGCAGTATGATCTCGGCGTGAAAACCCAGATGATTGAGGAAGTGACTATCAACAAGGATTGGTTCGGGAGCATTTAGGTTGCTAGAATTTTCCAATTGTTGGTAGTTTTGTTGGTACTTTTCCTATCTTCATTATTATTATCTATATTTGTTAATATCATAACAGCTGTATGCGATGCCTCTTCTGGCACCATCACTTTCTTAAGTGCTTGGATAGATTGATAAATCAGCAAAATCAGAGACTTATGCGCTGCGCTTGGTACAAATCCTTGGTACAAAGGCATGTTCGCAATGGGTGCACTGGTGCGTAATCTTTATCACGTCGATGGTCGCTGGAAGTTCCGTAAAGTCGTTCCTGTCCGGCTCAGATCCCACATCGACGGTTCCATCACGGAGTTTGTGCGCTGGCTCGGTCAAGGTCCTGAGACCAGTCCGGAGGTCATGAGCGCTTACGCCAAGGCGTCCGCTGAGTGCGAGGAACTGTTTGCTTTGGCGTCGAAACGGTCCAATGGCAGTTTCGATGAGCTCTCCGATCAACAGCTTCCCCACATCATCGCCATCGCGAGAAGCCATCTACTAGCCGAAGACGAGGAAGACCGCTTCGATGATGAAGCTGACGTTCTGTTTGACAGCGTACGCAAGCAGGTCGAGGCAATGCCCGGCGCATTCGTTAAACCGGACGAAGTCCTGCGGTTCGATAAGCGACAGGAAACCCTCGAAGAGGCACTCAAAGTGTGGAAGCACGAATACTCCCGTGGCATCATCAGCCCGTTTATACGGGAAGAGGTGACGGACCTTGCTGCGTCCCATGGATATTACCTTGATCCGGCGGGGCTAAGTTTCCGCCGACTGGCGAAGGCTTATCTCGTGCTACAGATCGAAGTCACAAAAGCGATGCTCAAGCGGCAAAGAGGTAAGGCCATAGCCACGCCCGAGGCTCCCGCCGAACCCGTAGCAGCCGCGACCCGGGAGCCGTCCGTGAAAGGCTCAAGGCTCCGCGAGATGGGCGAGAAGAAGCTCGCCATGAAGAAGAAGAGCCACGCGACGACGGAGGCCACAGAGACGGCGCTGAGGCTCTTTGAGAGCGTCTACGGGGATCGGGAAATGTCCGGCATCACCCGGCGCGAGGTGGCGGAATGGATCTTCCTGCTCCAGCAGAAGCCAAGATTGCCCGAGAAGGCCCATCGGACGCTCCCGCTGCGTGATCTTGTTGCAGCCTACAAAGACCGACCGGACGTCCCCCGACTGACTGGCAAGAGCGTCAACGGGCACGTCAGCCACCTTAATTCGATCTGGGCATGGTCCCGGCAACGCGGCTTCATCGACCGGTCACTGGACAACCCGTTCAGCGAACAGAGGGTGGATGAAACCGCGCGACAGGCGGATCCCGGCTTCACCTCCACGCAGCTACAAGCGATCTTCGATCTGCCGGTCTTCACACAGGGAGAGCGCCCTAAAGGTGGCCGTGGGGAGGCGGCATTCTGGATACCTCTGCTCCTCCTGATTTACGGAACGCGGCCCGAGGAAATGTGCCAGCTCCTGGTCAGCGATATTCATCAGAGCGAGGAAGACGGCTTGTGGTGCCTCAAGATCACCGATGAAGGACTGCACCCCGTGAAGGGGGCACGCCACCTGAAGGCTGATGGCAACCCGCTGATCCGGCGCACACTTCCTGTGGCCAAACGAATGCTGGACTTGGGCTTTATCGAGTACGTTGATCAGTTACGGCGATCCGGGGAAGAGGCCTTGTTTCCGCTGCTGACGACGAAGGGCAGGCGGAACTACCTTCACGCCGGGTTTGCGACTTGGTGGGGACAATACCTACGAGACCACAACGCCATACCTGACAGCGGCAACAAGCCATTGCGCGACTTCCGGGGCACATGGACGACTGCAGCTTCCGCCTCCGGGGTGCGCGAAGAGGAGCGGGACTGGATACAAGGCCACTACTACGGCAAAGGCAAGACGAGCAACCGCAGTTACGGCGTCCGGGACTATGGAGAAATGATCAATCAGGTGGAATTCAAGGGGCTGGATCTCTCCAAGCTCCGCACCTAGCCGACCTCCCCGGAACGGCAACCTAGGCGTCAGCGGCAAATAATCGATACAATTTCAAGGTTGCTGCGGGCTTTCGGAGGTTGACGAGGTGGCTTGGATGACTTCAAGGTCCGGTCAATACACCCTAGGATCAGGAAAGACCGCGAATGGCCGACGACCTCAAGACGATTTCCGACAAGCTCTGGTCTACGGCTGAGAAGCTTCGAGCCAACTCCGGCATCCTTCCGGCTGAATATGCCCGACCAGTGCTTGGTCTGTTGTTCCTGCGCCTGTCAGGATCGATCGGCAACCGCGACATTTGGCGATTATGATTCTGACGCTCGTTCCATTACAATTCCGACGGGACAATCGTCCGTCACAATACAAACCGAAGTCTACGGCGATGTATCAATCGAAGGAAATGAAACCTTTGATCTGATCGTTCTCGCCAGCACAAATGCAACTCTGCCCGATGGTGCCGCAGCTTTGGTCGCCACAGCGACGATTTATGACAATGATGACGGCATAGGCGATCCCGCACCTGGTGTCGGCGGACTGGCCGACCGGATCATGGGGCCGGACTCGGCTTCGCTGTCACTGCCTACGATTACCGCTTACGGGGTGGTACAGGCGGAAGGGAACAGCAGTTACGAGTATGCCCGGTTTCTGGTGATGCTCGATGAACCGGCGACGGCGACGGTGACAATAAACTACTATTTTCAGGATGGCTCTGCGTCGGCCAGGCGCGGCGATTACGATTCCGATTCCGGAAGTTTCACAATTGCGGCAGGCCAGCAGTCGACCTGGATCTCGACAGAAATTTATGGCGACAGCGCTATTGAGGCTGACGAGACTTTTCAACTCGTTTTATGGAGTGCAACCAACGCTGTTTTCAGCGGCAACGCCGCGGCCCTGACTGCCACCGCCACCATACTTGATGACGATGGCGGCGCCTTGTCCACGACGGCCGGCATAGGTGCTGAAGCGGTCGCCGTTGCCGCGCCATCCTCCGAGTCGGGTTCACTGCCCACACTCGATGTAAGGGACGTCACCGTCATCGAAGGGAACAGCAGCTACGAATACGCGCGTTTTCTTCTCGTGCTGGATCGGCCGGCAACTGCAGCTGTCAGCGGCAGTTACTATTTCCAGGATGGGAATGCGAGCAGCGCCCTGGGTGACTACGATGCGGATTCAGGCAGCTTTTCCTTTGCTGCTGGTCAACAAACGACCTGGATTGCCACCGAAGTCTATGGCGACATCGGCAATGAAGGTGATGAGACTTTCGACCTTGTGCTTACCGGCCTGTCCAACGCGGTCTTCGCAGGTGAGGGCGCGGCACTGGTCGCCACTGCGACCATTGCTGACGACGATGGCGGTGGAACGCCAACGCCGGGTGGTATCGGCGACTATTCGGAGCCCGTTCTGCCGGCATCAGCGGAATCCGGTTCGCTTCCGACACTGCGCATTCACGATGTGAGTGTCGTTGAGGGAAACAGCAGTTACGAATATGCCCGTTTTCTGGTAACCCTCGACCGACCTGCTACCGCTACTGTGAGTTTCTGGTATTCCATCAATGATGGCACCGCGTCGGACGCTTTGGGTGACTTCGATCAGGATTCTCGCCAGGTAACGATCGCCGCTGGAACAAGTAGCACATGGATCTCGACGGAGGTCTACGGTGACACAGCGATCGAAGGCGACGAACAGTTTACGATTGTTCTGGCCGACATTGAGAACGCGGTGTTTGAAGGCGGCGCTCCGGCCCTAGAGGCGACGGCTACGATTATAGACAATGATTCAGGACCAATTTCCGGTGCCGGCGGGGTCGGCGACCCGGGCCGCCAGATTGCTGCGCCGCTGGCCACATCAGGTGTGGTTATGGATGTCGTCGATGTGAGCATAGCGGAGGGAAACAGCAGCTATAATTCTGTATATGTTTACGTGCTTTTCTCGCAGCCGCTCACGGCTCCCGTAACTGTGCATTATGAAACGGTTGGCGGTACTGCGACGTCGGGTGAAGACTACTATTCGAAGAGCGGAACCGCCACTTTCCCTGCTGGCACCGAAAGTTCCTGGTTCAGTATTTCGGTAAGAGGCGACACCGCCATCGAGGGTGATGAGTCCTTTGCTTTGCGTTTGTCTAACCTGTCTGGTGCGACTTTCGCGAACGGGCAGATGACGATGGACGCAACCGTGCTTATTCGTGACAATGATGGAACCGGAACGGCTGGCGACTCCGCGACAGGCCCCGACTTCACCTATTTCGCAAAGGGGACTGCGAGTGCCGACATTCTGAACGGCACGAATGACAGCGAAGTCCTCGACGGATTGGGGGGCAGCGATACGATCAGGGGCAATGGCGGAAATGACCGCCTGATTGGCGGCTCCGGCAACGATACGCTGGTTGGCGGCTCCGGGATCGACAGCTATGATGGCGGGGCAGGGTCAGATACCGTCAGCTTCGCTGGAGCAGCCGGTTGGAACATAGATCTCGCTGCCGGAACCGCCGTTACACTGACCGGCGGCACCACCGAGAGACTCACCTCTATCGAAAACGTCATCGGTTCGAACGGCAATGACACGCTCACCGGCACGGCTTACCGCAATGATCTTGATGGCGGCGGCGGCGATGACATGTTGATCGGCGGTGGCGGTATCGACGATTATTATGGCGGCGCCGGCTTTGACACGGTCGATCTGTCGGGGGGGAACTCCAAATGGCGGGTCGATCTGGGCGCCGGCACGGCGGAACTGACGACAGCCACCGGCAACGTCCACTCATCCGATTTCGAGGGTATCGAGTCGGTGATCGGTCCGCGCAACTCCATGACCTTTATCGGCACCAGCGGCAATGAAAAAGCCACCGGCAGCTACTTCGCCGACATCTTCTACGCCCGTGGCGGCGTTGACGAATTCCATGGCGGCAATGGCAGCGATACGGTCTCGTTTGGCAATTATGGGGAAGGCCTGACCATAAGGGGCACGGCCGGCTATGCACGACTTGGTGACGGCACCCAGGTGACGACATTTACCGGCATCGAAAACATCTTCGCCACCTCTGAAGATGACGACATCACCGGCACAGCCGGCAACAACACCATCGTCGGCCGTTCCGGCGCCGACTGGATCAATGGCGGCTCCGGCGATGACAACATCAAGGGCGATCTGGGGCGTGACCTGATCACTGGCGGACGCGGCAATGACCGCATCGACGGCGGCAGCGACCCGAATGATTACGCGTTCTACTCGGGAAATCAGAACCAGTATAATATTTCCACCTCTGCCGGCGGTGTGACCACGGTCGAATGGATCGGCCCCGGCAGCGGTGATGGTACCGACACGCTCACCAATATCGAGTTCCTCGGCTTTGACGACGGCTTCCTTCACATCTGATTTCTGGATGTGATGCGGGGAGCAGCCAAAGGCGGGGCTGCGCTTATCTTCGAATGTTGTTGCAGCCTGGGTCTTTGGCTCGGGCTTCGGCATTTTGAGCCGCATCGCGTCAATCCAGCGTCGATGCGAACCCGACAATTCGATGCGTGTCAGCCTCGCATGCCGGCTCATTTGAATGGAACAGGTGAGGTGGGAAATACTTCCCGGTCTGCAAACGGCACAAGTCAATCAGTCGGCAAGGGGTTTTCTGTCGGCGGGTCAGCCTGGGCTGGTTTCTTCGGCCCCCATTCAAGCCGCTTGTAGTCAAATCCATGCTCGAGCGTCGGCTTGACCACGCGGAAATAGGGTGAAAGATCAAAATCCCGCGGCGCGAACAGTGAATGATGCCGGATGTGCAGGATTTCGCGGCGGGAATAGTCCGAGTCGGCGTGTTGACGACCGGGCGCGAGCGTCACTTCGGGCAGTATCGGATATTGAACAGACTGAAACGACTGGGCGATCATCGACGAACAGATGGCGCGTGTCGGATCTCCCGATCCGAACGCGATCATGCGGCGGCGCCATCGCACCGGGACCGGAGGCGTGGGAAAGAAATAGCGCAGCATGTCGAAGATGTTCTTCAGATCGTAACGAACGCCGAGCCTTTCGATCATGTAGGCGACGATTGCGTCCCGGTCTTCGGGCGTCAGTCCCACCGGCCGGCAGATACGGGTGTTGAAGCGGCGATACTTGGACAACGGCACTGCGACACAGCCTTCTCCGAGATTGACTTCAATGAGCTGCGGAGAGGGCTCGGAGCCTGCATCTTCCGGCTTGAGAGCATCGCCGATATAAAGTGCGGCATGGGACCAGGTGGATTGTGTGAGATACTTGATTGCCGCCGAAATTTTCTGGTTTCCTTCGACCAGCAAAATGTCGCCGGGTCGAAGCACGCGGGAAAGCGTTTCCGGGTCCGATGGTGTGTAGGGCTCGTACCCCGGATTGGGCGAATGCAACCGCTGCGCCAGAAAGCGTCCCAGCCGATCCAGTAAGGTGTCTGTCATTTCCCGTGCTTCGGTCATGCGTAACACTTGGCCCGGACATCCTTCGGGATCAACCCGTCAGTCTGTAACTTTCCGGTTACGGGACTTGAAAACGAAATCGCCGTTGAGTAGTTTAGAACTATTCTAACCGAGGGTGCCCCATGCTGTCTCGCGTCATAGGCTTCAACCGCAGATCTTTTGATTCGCTGAGCGAACAGGAGGTGCTGGCGCTCGCCATCTCCTCGGAAGAGGACGATGCGCGCATCTATCTCGCCTATGCGGATCATTTGCGGGAGGATTATCCGCAGTCAGCCAAGGTGTTTGAGGAAATGGCTGCTGAGGAAGGCGAGCACCGGGCCCGGTTGATTGATCGCCACAAGCAGCGTTTCGGCGATCGCATTCCGCTGATACGGCGCGAGCATGTGCGCGGATATTACGAGCGCAAACCGGACTGGTTGGTCAAGAACCAGCCGGTCGAGCAGATTCGCCAGACCGCAGAAGACATGGAAGCCCAGGCCCATAATTTCTATCTCGCTGCGGCGCGGCGCACGTCAGACGCCGACACACGAAAATTGCTCGGGGACCTGGCTCTGGCGGAGAAGAGTCATGAGTCGCTGGCGCGCCGGCTCGGTCATGAACACACGCCGGAAGACGTGAAGGCAGAGGAGGCGGAAACCGACCGCCGCAAATTCATCCTGACCTATGTGCAGCCGGGACTGGCGGGCTTGATGGATGGCTCGGTTTCCACCTTGGCGCCGATCTTCGCAACGGCTTTCGCCACCGGCGACACCTGGACAACCTTCCTGGTCGGATTGTCGGCGTCTGTCGGTGCAGGCATATCGATGGGCTTCACCGAAGCCGCGCATGATGACGGGGTCATCTCCGGCCGTGGTTCACCGGTCAAGCGAGGCCTGGCCTCTGGGATCATGACCGCGATCGGCGGCCTCGGTCACGCGCTTCCCTATCTGATCCCCGACTTCACTGTCGCCACCAGCGTCGCCATAGGTGTGGTGTTTGTCGAGCTTTGGGTCATCGCATGGATTCAGAACCATTGGATGAACACACCCTGGAGCAGGGCGATTTTTCAGGTGGTCCTGGGTGGCGCATTGGTGTTTGCGGCAGGACTCCTGATCGGCAACGCCTGACACGGTTTCAGCTCGGCGAGCGCTCTGAACCGGCAGGGTCGGAGCGTCACCAGGGGCTTTTCCTCTGAGCATAGATCCATGCCGTTGGTGACCGCGCGTCGCGGCATTGAAACCTCGACGATCAAACCGGTCGCGCACCCTTGCTTATTGATGCATTGTGAATGATATGATCGCGGTGACGCGGGCGATGGAGTTCATCGCAGCCGGAACTGGTGGGAAGTATAATATTGACGATGTTGCGGAATTCACTTGGTTGGATGTTGGCTCGCAACCGGAGGGTAAAGCAACTTTTCCTGATGGTTTGTGATACGGCAATTGTCGTTTTTTCCGTTTGGTTTGCCTACAGCGTCCGTTTCAACGAATTCTACACCCCTAACAATGCGCAGTTGCTGCTGATCTTGGTGGCCCCGGTGATTGCGATTCCGCTTCTCTACGGGTTCGGACTATACCGTTCACTGATCCGTTATGTTGGAGAAGACGCAATCTGGTCGGCAGTCAAGGCGGTCGGGCTGGCCGGACTCGTCTGGAGCCTGCTTGCATTCATGACCCGGGCCTATGGAGCCGAAGGTGTTCCCCGCACCGTTCTTGTCATATCCTGGCTGCTTGCGTTGACGATGCTCATCAGCTTGCGATTTCTGGCCCGGTCGGTTCTGTTGTCGTTGAGCAGTGTTCCCGCGCCGAAACGCCATATCCTCATCTACGGCGCCGGCGAAGCCGCGCGACAGATTGCGGCTTCGCTGCAAAGTGACAATTCGCGCTTGTCGATATTCCACATATCCGATGATGCCAATCTGCAAGGTCGGCTGATGGACGGCAACCCGATCCATCTTCCCCGCGAAGTGCCGGGTATTATCGAGCGGTATGGCATCAAGGATGCAATTGTCACATTGCGCACCGCCAGCGGCAACGCACGGATGAGCGTGGTTGAATCCCTGCGCAAGCAAGGTATCAAGGTTCGCATATTGCCGGCTTTTGCCGACATCGCCGATGGCAAGCACATCGTCAATATGGTGCGTGAAGTCGAGATCGGCGATCTTCTGGGCCGCGAGATGGTCAGCCCGGACAAGCAGTTGATGGAGGCAAATATTCGCGGCAAGGTGGTGATGGTGACCGGTGCAGGCGGATCCATCGGATCTGAACTGTGCCGCCAGACTGCCACGTTGGGCGCCGCCAAGCTGGTCTTGATCGATACCAGCGAATTTGCGCTGTATCAGATCGTCAATCAACTGGAACGCCAGTCCAATCTGGAAATAGTAGCGGTTCTCGGTTCGGTCTGCGACCGCGATCTTGTGCGGCGCGTCATCCGCGAGCACGATGTCAGGACCGTCTACCACACCGCAGCCTATAAACATGTTCCGCTGGTCGAGGCGAACGAATTCGAAGGCGTCAGGAACAACGCTTTGGGCACGCTGTGTGTGGCCTCGGCGGCCTATGAGACGGACGTTGAAGTGCTGGTGCTTATCTCCACTGACAAAGCGGTTTGGCCGTCAAGCGTAATGGGCGCCTCGAAACGGATTACTGAACTTGTCATCCAGGATTTCGCCGCAAGGGCCAGGGAGCACAAGCCGGAAAAAACATTCTGCGCCGTCCGTTTCGGTAATGTCATCGGCTCCAGCGGATCGGTGGTTCCCTTGTTCAGCCAACAGATCAAGAGCGGGGGGCCGATTACCCTGACCGACCCGGAAGTCACCCGCTACTTCATGTCGATCGTTGAAGCCTCGCAACTGGTCATTCAGGCAGGCAGCATGGCGCGCTTTGGCAACAGGCAGGAAGCGCAGCGCGGGAGCATTTTCATTCTGGATATGGGCAAGCCGGTTCGGATCAAGGACCTGGCTTTGAAAATGATCCAGCTCTCCAATCTGACGGTCAGCGATCAGGACAATCCGGATGGCGACATTGCCATTAAGGTGACCGGCTTGCGGAAAGGCGAAAAGCTTCACGAGGTCTTGCGGATTTCCATTGAGATGGCCAGTCCGACCCAGCACCCAAAGATTTCCGTCGCCGACGAACCCCATCCGGAAGGTCTGGACTTTGGTCAATTGTACGATGAGCTCGAGGAGATCATCGCCTTGCAGGATCACGACAGACTGAGGAAATTGCTGATACACGTCACTGGTTTCACTTGCTCGGGACCACCGGATTGCCAGTAACCCATGATCAAAAAATCACAGTGGCATCTGAGGCTGTGTTCGACTGCTGGCGGGATCAGTGAGCCTTCGCGCCCGCCGGGTTGAGCCGCTGACGTTGCTCATCGGCATTTCGATGACCATCGGGTATGGCACGCTGTACTATCCTTTTGCCATTCTTGGGCCGGAAATTGCCCGGGCCGAGGGATGGAGCAACAGTTTCGTTTTCGGCGTGTTTTCCGCAGCCTTGCTGACGAGTGCCGTCACGGCGTCTCTGGTCGGACGGGCGATGGACCGGTTCGGTGCCCGTCCGGTGATGGTTGTCGGTTCCTGTCTGGCGGCGCTGACGCTTTTCAATCTGTCGCATGTCCAGTCGATGGCAGGTTTCGCAATTGCCATGCTGTTGATCGAATTTTCTGCCCGCATGGTTCAATACGAAACTGGATTTGCCGCACTCACCGCCCTGCACGGGCGGAAAGCACGGCGGCCGATCGCCCATGTCACCTTGATTGCCGGGTTTGCGTCCACCGTGTTCTGGCCGCTGATCCACTGGTTGCTCGGCTTCATGGACTGGCGTGGGGTCTGCCTGATTCTGGCTGCGATCAATCTGCTCGTCGCCTTGCCGATCCACGCCATGATTCCACGCCGGCCGGGCCGCGGAATTGATCTGGCTCCGTCCGAGCCGGTGCTAGCAGATCCCGGTCTGTTGCGTCCCGGCGGCCGCACCGCTGGGTTCGTCTTGATGGCCGTTGCCTTTTCCGGCAGCAGCTTTCTGATGTCCGCAGTGCACACGTCCTTCTTCCTGATCCTGCAGGAAATGGGGCGCGAGGCCGCGCTTGCGGCGCTGGCTGGTGCAGTCATCGGTCCGATGCAGGTTGCCGCCCGAATGATCGAAATGTTGACCGGGGAGCGTGTTTCATCATCGGTCGTCGGTGTGATCTCCAGTGCTGCGCTGCTTCTGGGTGTTGCCTTCCTGGCGGCGGCGCTCTGGTTTGACGGAGATCTCATCGTGATCGTGTTTGCGGTCAGTTTCGGAATCGGCCAGGGCTTGAACTTCATCGCCCGGGCGATCCTGCCGGCGCGTCTGTTCGGCACAGTGGGCTATGGGGCGCTGACCGGCAATCTTGCTACGATCCGGCTTTTCGCCATGGCCGGCGCACCCATCTGCTCCGCGCTTGCCATCACCCATGCAGGAATCGGCGCGACATTCACGCTGTTCGGGCTGATGGCAGTCATCGGGGTTCTGGCCGCTTGCGGGCTTCAGATCATTGAAAAAAGGGCGGCCGCGGCACAGGCCGACCTTATGGGCGGTGCCAGCGCCGACTGAGCAATGTTTCGTGCGGACTTTGTCAGGTTTACTTCAGCGCCCCGACCAGCACATCCGAGCCATTCTCGATGGTGACCCAGCGGCCTGCATTGTTCGAGGCCTGACGCTTGAGATAGCTGTACGGAGTGTCACGCCAGTTCTTGACGTCGTCAACCAGATTGTCGAGCACGAAATCGCCCTCGGCTGTTCTCAGCGTCAGCACGGCATGACCTTCGCCATCCGGCTTGCGCACAACGGTAATCAGCGTGTCGGCGGCGGAAAACCCGCGTTCGATCAGCATATGCCGCTTGAGCAGCACATAATCTTCGCAATCGCCGGCGACGTCCGGATAGGCCCAGACTTCTTCCTTGCCAAACATTTCGAAATCAGTTTTCGGCATCACCGAGAAGTTGACGGCCTTGTTGATTTCATTGACCACATCCCAGCCGTAATCGGTGACCTTGGGTGCTGCGGTCGAGCCCTTGACCGGCTTGCACTCGGATGAGAACTTTTTGCAGAATTCATAGTGTCCGATGGGCTGCGACGTCACTCTGCCAGTCTCCATGGACCGGCCCGCGGCCATGCCCCCGGCAGGTACCGCGATCAACGCCATCAGCGCGATCAACGTCAGTCTCTTTTGTCCCGGGCCGAAAAACATTGCCGGTCTACTCCACGCCATCCAAAGTTCGTTAACAAAGAGTTAAGAGCCGATAGCGTGAAGAGTCAATTGCGAGGCCAGGTTCTTCTGGCGACATGGTTACCAGCCGCGGCTTTCGCGCCACACCCAAAGCTTCGCCTGGGTGCCGGCTGGTCAACCACACTGCTGTAGAGTCAGGCGCGCGCTGCGATCCCGTCCGCCGCCGCAAGAATGCGGGCGATGTCTTCGTCGCGCGAAAGCCGGTGGTCGCCATCACGGATCAACGTCAATGTGACGTTTTCCGACGGCAAGTGCTCGATAAGCCTGAGTGCGTGGCGCCAGGGCACATCCGGATCGGCCATGCCCTGAATGATGTGGACCGGGGCGCCGGTGTCGATCAGGCCCTGCAGAACCCGGTTCTTGCGGCCATCATCGAACAGCGCCCGGGTAAAGATGTTCGGATCAGGTCCGTAAGGCGTCGGCTCCTCGTAGAAGCCGTCCCGCTCAAGCGCCTGGCGCTGCGCGTCCGTCAGTTCCGGCTCCATCAGTTCCAGCGTGAAGTCCGGCGCCGGCGCAATCAGCACCAGACCCGCCACCCGGTCACCCTCTCCACGGGCCCTGAGTTCCTGCACCATGCGCAGCGCAATCCATCCGCCCATCGAAGACCCGACAAGGATCTGCGGCCCGGACGTGCATTGCTCGAACGCCGCAAGGCTCTCCTCCAGCCACCGCGATATCGTGCCGTCGCGAAAGCTGCCGCCCGACGCCCCATGTCCCGAGTAATCGAAGCGCAGCGAGGCTCGCCCCTGTGTTCCGGCCAGTTGGCACAGCGCTTCGGCCTTGGAACCGGTCATGTCGGAGCGGTACCCGCCAAGCCAGACGAAGCCTGGCAAACCCGCCCCGGCCTCGGTCGCCTTGCGGGTCAGCGCAGCGATCGAACGTGCCTCGCTGCCGGTGCCTACATCGAGCGTAGTGGCCTCTGGTTGCATCATGTTCGTCACGCTCCGTTTGCTGAGTTCGGACCCCTTTTACAAGATTCGCGGGCGTTCGACCGTACCCGTGGTGATTTTTTCGCAAAGCCATGCTATTGACACCGGCCTGCCGATGACGACATTGCGCGTAAACAAGTTTGCTCGCACGTCGCCACAGGCAGAACCGACGAGTTAATCAGGAGACCAAAACCATTCGCAGACCATTCAGAGCGCCGCCAACCGCCAACGAAGGCCCCCGCGCAAACCAGAATATCCGGACCCCGACGGTCCAGCTCATTGATTCCGAAGGCCACAACCACGGAGTCGTGCCAACCGAACAGGCGTTGGGCATGGCTGAAGAAGTTGGCCTCGATCTTGTCGAGATCAATTCCGCAGGTGACGTGCCCGTTTGCAAGATCGTTGATCTGGGCAAGCTGAAATACGCATCGCAGAAGAAAGCCTCGGAAGCGCGCAAGAAGCAGAAGACCGTTGAGGTCAAGGAAATCAAGATGCGCCCCAACATCGACACACATGATTATGATGTGAAGATGCGCGCCATGAATCGCTTTTTTGACGAAGGCGACAAGGTCAAGGTCACGCTCAGGTTCCGTGGCCGTGAAATGGCCCATATGGAACTCGGCATGAAATTGCTCCAGAAGGTCAAGGACGACACGTTCTTGATTGCCAAGGTTGAAGCCGAGCCGAAGCTTGAAGGCCGTCAGATGATGATGGTTCTGGCGCCGAAATAACGCCAAATTCCGACTGTTGAAGCCGGCCCGGTGACTGTCAGGGCCGGTTTTTGTTTTTATCAGACGGAATCACTCGAACGCCCGTTGCGCTTTTGTCAGGCTATGGCTATAAAGCGCGCGTTCAAACCGGCCGGCAGGGCATGCCGAGGCGGTTGTCAACGCTTGATGCAAATGGGGACTTCTCCCTTTGCATCTCACCCAACAAGAAGATGGCTGCGTGGCGCCGACACGGTGCGCAAAAGCCTCATAAGGAGTAGCGAAATGCCCAAGATGAAGACGAAATCGTCTGCCAAGAAGCGGTTCAAGATCACGGCAACCGGCAAGGTTATGGCTGCCGCCGCTGGCAAACGTCATGGCATGATCAAACGGTCCAACAAGTTCATTCGCGACGCGCGCGGCACAATGGTCCTCTCGGATCCTGACGCCAAGATCGTCAAGAAGTTTCTTCCCAACGGCCTTTCATAAGCGCCGGGACCACCGAATTTAAGGAGATCATGAAATGGCACGCGTAAAACGGGGCGTACCCGCCCATGCAAAGCACAAGAAAGTCCTGAAGAAAGCCAAGGGCTTTTACGGACGCCGCAAAAATACCATCCGCGCAGCGAAGGCCGCCGTCGACAAGTCGATGCAGTACGCCTATCGCGACCGCAAGGTCCGCAAGCGGAATTTCCGCGCTCTCTGGATCCAGCGCATCAACGCCGCTGTCCGCGAGCACGGCCTGACCTATGGCCGCTTCATCGATGGTCTGACCAAGTCGGGCATCGAGGTTGACCGCAAGGTTCTTTCCGACATGGCGATCCATGATGCGGAAGCCTTTGGCGTACTCATCGCCGCTTCCAAGGAAGCGCTTGTGTACCTCAAGGATTCCACGCCGAACGAATTTGAAAGCGCTGTCGCCTAAGCCAGCGTTTTCCCGAAGCAGAATTTGAATTTTGGGATCCCGCGCTGGCACGGCTGGCGCGGGATTTTTCGTTTCAGGATCAGGCATTCCCCTGTTTCGTGAAAGTGCCAATTCGTTTAAGCACGGGCAACCGCCCAGCCAGATACGGACAGTCAAAGATCATGAGCCAGTACCAGACACTTGAAACCTCCATCATGGCCGAGATCGCCGCAAGCGCCGATGAGGCGACCATTGAGGCCGTGCGGGTGTCGGCCCTCGGCAAGAAGGGCTCTGTCTCCGAACTGCTCAAGGGTCTGGGAAAGATGTCCGCCGAGGAACGCCAGGAAGCAGGTCCGGCGATCAACGGTCTCAAGGCCCGCGTCGCTGACGCCATTGCGGCCCGCAAGAGCGAGCTCCGCGACGCAGCCATCACCGAGCGTCTGGCGCGCGAAACAGTTGATGTCAGCTTGCCGGTTCGGTCCTCACCTGCCGAGCGCGGCCGCATCCATCCCATCAGCCAGATCACCGACGAGATCACCGCGATCTTCGCCGACATGGGCTTTGCCATTGCCGAAGGTCCGGACATCGAGACCGACCACTACAATTTCACCGCGCTGAATTTCCCCGACGGCCATCCGGCCCGGGAAATGCATGACACGTTCTTCCTTGAGCCCGATGACAATGGCGAACGCAAGGTTCTGCGCACCCACACTTCGCCGGTGCAGATCCGCACCATGGAGGCGCAAAAGCCGCCGATCCGCATCGTCATTCCGGGCAAGACCTACCGGCAGGATTCCGACGCCACCCATTCGCCGATGTTTCATCAGGTCGAGGGGCTGGTGATCGACAAGACCGCCAATGTAGGTCATCTGCGCTGGGTGCTGGAAGAATTCTGCAAGACCTTCTTCGAAGTCGACAATGTGGTGATGCGCTTCCGCCCGTCGTTCTTCCCGTTCACCGAGCCCTCTTTCGAGGTCGATATCCAGTGCGACCGCACCTCGGGTCCGATCGTCAAGTTCGGCGAGGGCTCCGACTGGATGGAAATTCTGGGCTGCGGCATGGTGCACCCCAATGTGCTCCGTGCCGGCGGGCTCGATCCCGACGAGTATCAGGGCTTTGCCTGGGGCATGGGGCTCGACCGCATCGCCATGCTGAAATACGGCATGCCCGACCTGCGTGACTTTTTCAACGCAGATGTCCGCTGGACCAGCCATTACGGTTTCCGCCCCCTCGACATGCCGACCTTGTTCGGCGGCCTGAGCGCGTAAGGAGAACAGATCTATGAAATTCACACTCTCCTGGCTCAAGGATCACCTTGAAACCGACGCTTCGCTGGATGCCATTGTCGAGCGGCTGACGGCCATCGGTCTCGAAGTCGAGGACGTCGACGACAAGGCGGCCTACAGGCCCTTCACCATCGCGAAAGTCGTCTCTGCCGAGCCGCATCCGAACGCCGACAAGCTGCGCGTGCTGATGGTCGACAAGGGCGACGGCAAGCCGGTGCAGATCGTCTGCGGTGCGCCCAATGCCCGCGCCGGCCTGATCGGCGCGCTGGCCGAGCCGGGCACCTATGTCCCGGGCATCGACGTGACCTTGTCCGTCGGCAATATCCGCGGCGTCGAAAGCCACGGCATGATGTGCTCGGAAAAAGAGCTCGACATGTCCGACAGCCATGACGGCATTATCGACCTGCCCGAAGATGCACCGATCGGCACGCCGTTCGCATCGTATGCCGGCCTTGATGATCCGGTCATCGAGATCAACCTGACGCCGAACCGTCCCGATTGCACCTCGATCTACGGCATCGCCCGCGATCTGGCCGCTTCCGGTCTTGGCACGCTGAAGCAGCCGCAGGCCCCGAGCTTTGCGGTGGACGGCGAGACGGCCCAGAATGTGCGGATCATCCTCGACGATGAGTCCCTGTGCCCCGGGTTTTCCTGGCGGCTGGTGCGCGGCGTCAAGAACGGCCCGAGCCCGAAATGGATGCAGGCCCGGCTGCTGGCCATCGGACTTCGCCCGATCTCAGCGCTGGTCGATGTCACCAACTACATGACCTTTGACCAGGGCCGGCCGATGCATGTCTTCGATGCTGACAAGGTCAAGGGCGAACTGGTGGTGCGTCGCGCCCAGGAAGGCGAGGAGATCCTCGCGCTCGACGCTCGTACCTACAAGCTCAATCCGGCCAATGTGGTGATTGCCGATGACAATGGTCCCGAATCGATCGGCGGCATCATGGGTGGCGAACATTCCGGCTGCGACGACAACACCACTAATGTGCTGATCGAATCCGCGCTCTGGGATCCGATCAACATCGCCAAGACCGGCCGCAGCCACGGCATCATCACCGATGCCCGCTACCGCTTCGAGCGCGGTGTTGATCCTGAGTACATGGTGCCGGGTCTTGAACGCACCACCGAACTGGTGCTCGACATGTGCGGTGGCACCGCTGCAGAAGCCCGGGTGACCGGCTATGCCGGCCACGAGAAGAAAATCGTCGATTTCCCCTTCGCCGAAGTCAAGCGGCTGACCGGCCTGACCGTCTCCGATGAAGAATCTCGGGCGATTCTCACCGGTCTCGGCTTCGAGGTCACAGGCAGCGGCGAAACGGTCAAGGTCGCTGTTCCGTCCTGGCGTCCGGATATCGACGGCAAGGCCGATCTGGTCGAAGAGGTGATGCGCGTCTTCGGCGTCGACAAGATTGCCCCCGAGCCGCTGGCGCCGACTGGCTCGGTCAATGGCAAGATCCTGACCACGATCCAGATCCGCACCCGGTCGGCCAAGCGCGCGCTTGCGTCGCGCGGCATGCTCGAGGCCGTCACCTGGTCGTTCATCTCGGCAGAGCAAGCCAAGCTGTTTGGCGGCGGATCGCGGGCACTGAAGCTAGTCAACCCGATTGCCGCCGACATGTCCGACATGCGGCCGTCGCTGCTGCCGGGCCTGCTGCTGGCGGCCCAGCGCAATGCCGACCGCGGTTTTGGTGATGTGGCGCTGTTCGAAGTCTCCGGCACCTATGAAAACGACACGCCCGAAGGCCAGCGCCGTGTTGCCGGCGGCATCCGCCGCGGCACCGCAGGCATGACCGGTTCGGGCCGTCACTGGGATGGCGCGGCCAAGCCGGTAGGCGTGTTTGATGCCAAGGCCGATGCGATTGCAGTGCTTGAAGCCTGCGGCGCGCCGGTCGACCGGCTGTCCTTCGAACTGGGTGCTCCGGACTGGTATCACCCCGGCCGCTCGGGCCTGATCAAGCTCGGTCCGAAAACCGTGCTTGGCCATTTCGGCGAATTCCACCCCAATACGCTTTCGGCACTGGATGTCTCCGGTCCGCTGTGCGGCTTCGAGGTGTTCCTCGACGCCATTCCGGAAGCCAAGCGCAAGGCCGCCCGCACCAAGCCGGTTCTGTCGCTCTCGACCTTCCAGGCCGTGCGCCGCGACTTCGCCTTCGTGGTCGATAGCGATGTGCCCGCTGCGACGCTGGTCCGCGCAGCCCAGGGTGCCGACAAGGTGCTGGTCACCGGCGTCAATGTCTTCGACCTGTTCGAAGGCCCGTCGCTGGGCGAAGGCAAGAAGTCGCTGGCCATCGAGATCACCATCCAGCCGCGTGACCGCACGCTGACGGATGAAGATCTCGACAAGCTGGCCAAGGCGGTCATCGCCAATGTCGAAAAATCCTCGGGCGGCGTGCTGCGAGGTTGATGTTCAAACGGGGCGGCCATCAGCCGGCCGCTCCGACCGGTTGAAATCGATCAGGTCACGATTCCGACAAAATCCGGGTCTTGGCAGATCAATTGCTCCGGCGCTCTTGCCGAAGTGGTCTCTGCAATTGCATGCTGCGCGCCGATGAGATCAAGCGCCGGAGCGTAATGCGTATCATGAACCCCATTCTCAATTCCGACAGCTACAAATACTCGCATTTCGCCCAGTATCCGCCCGAAACCGCGGCGATTTCGGCCTATATCGAGGCGCGTCCCGGCGGCAAGCACGACCATGTGCTGTTCTTCGGCCTGCAGATGTTTCTCAAGGATTATCTCTCCCGCAAGATCACCATGGCCAATGTCGACGAGGCCGAGGAGATGATCACCGCCCACGGTCTGCCGTTTCACCGCGAGGGTTTCGAGAAGATCGTCACCCGCCACAACGGCTATTTCCCGCTGCTGATCGAGGCGCTGCCTGAAGGCATGGTGGCGCCTACCGGCACCCCGCTGGTGCAGGTCAGAAACACCGATCCGGATTTCTTCTGGCTGCCGACCTTCATCGAGACAGCACTCTTGCGCGCTGTCTGGTATCCGTCCACCGTCGCCACGGTCTCGCACGGCGCTCGCCAGATCATCGCCGCCTCGCTCGAACGTACCTGCGATACGCCCGATGAGGTGCTGCCGTTCCGGCTGCATGATTTTGGCGCCCGCGGCACCACATCACTTGAACAGGCAGGTATCGGCGGCGTCGCCCATCTGGTCAATTTCCTTGGCACCGACACGGTCAGCGCGCTGGTCACCGCGCGGCGCTTCTATCACGAGCAGATGGCGGGTTTCTCCATTCCCGCCGCCGAGCATTCGACCATGACCAGCTGGGGCGAGGACCGCGAGACCGAGGCCTATCGCAACATGCTCAAGCAATTCGCCGGGCCCGGCAAGCTCGTCGCCGTGGTCTCCGATTCCTACGATCTGTATCGCGCCGTCAAGAACATCTGGGGCGAAGAACTCAAGGCCGAGGTCGAGGCATCTGGTGGCACGCTGGTGGTGCGGCCCGATTCCGGCGACGCCACCCGGGTGCCGGTCGACACGGTGCAAATGTTGGGCGAGATCTTCGGTTTCTCAGTCAACGCCAAGGGCTACAAGGTGCTCAATCCGGCAGTTCGGGTGATCCAGGGCGACGGTGTCACCCCTGAGACGATCAAGATCATTCTCGGCCGTCTCGAGGACAAGGGCTGGTCGGCGGAAAACATCGCTTTCGGCATGGGGGCGGGCCTGCTGCAGAAGGTCAATCGCGACACGCTGCGCTTCGCCATGAAGGCCAATGCCCGGCAGGACAAGGATGATGCCTGGCACGGCATCAACAAGAACCCCAAGACCGATCCCGGCAAGGCCTCCAAGCGTTTTCGCCAGGCGGTGGTGATGGAGGGTGGACGGCCGCTGGCCGTAGCGCTCAAGGATATCGGCGAGCGCCAAAACCTGCTGCAGCCGGTCTGGCAGGATGGCGAACTGCTGGTCGACTGGACCCTGGCGGAGATTCGCGAGCGGGCAGCGTCCAACCGATAGTCCGGCGATCTCGTCTCGATCTGGTGAAGTGCAGATCCGGATGTAAAAACACAACAGCCGCAGCGCTGCAGTCAGCACAGAGCGAAATAGTGGGAGAAAATCATGTTTCGATGGGGAATTTTGTCGACCGCCAAGATCGGCCGCGATCACGTCATCCCGCAATTCCAGGATGCCGAGAATTCCGTGGTCAGCGCCATTGCCAGCCGCGATCATGACCGCGCCCGTGCTGTCTGCGACCGCTTTGGCGTGCCGCTGGCCTTCGGCTCCTACGAGGAACTGCTGGCCTCACCCGATGTCGACGGCGTCTACATTCCGCTGCCGACTTCGCAGCACATTGAATGGGCGATCAAGACGACAAAGGCCGGCAAGCATGTGCTGGTCGAAAAGCCGATATCTCTCAATGCCGACGAGATAGCGCCGCTGATTGCCGCCCGCGACGCGGCCAATGTACTGGTCAGCGAGGCCTTCATGGTCACCTACCACCCGCAATGGCACAAGGTCCGCGCATTGATTGCCGAGGGCGCCATCGGACGCCTGCGCCATGTCCAGGGTGCGTTCTCCTATTTCAACACCGATCCGTCCAACATGCGCAACAATGCTGCGCTCGGCGGCGGCGGACTGCCCGATATCGGCGTCTACCCTACGGTTGTGACCCGGTTTTCGACTGGCAAGGAGCCGCTGCGGGTGCAGGCCAGCGTCGAGTTCGATCCGGATTTCGGAACCGACCGCTATGCCAACATCAATGCCGATTTCGGCGATTTCGCCATGAGCTTCTACTGCTCCACCCAGATGGCGGCGCGCCAACTGATGGTTTTCCACGGCGAGGATGGCTACATCGAAGTCACCGCGCCGTTCAATTCCGGCGATTACGGCCATCCGAGGGTGGTGCTGGAACGGCGCGGCCATGACGAGGCCACCACTTTCCGCTTTGGCGGCGTGCGGCAGTACCGGCTTCAGGCCGAAGCCTTTGTCCGCAAGGTTGGTGGCAGCGATGATGAGGTGTTCACTCTGGAGCAGTCAGTGCTCAACCAGAAACTCATCGATGCGGTCTATCGCGCCGCCAAGCATGATAGCTGGGAAACGGTGTAGCCCGACTACTTTTTTGCCCCGAAAACAAAGTGCGAATAGCCCAGATAGGAAAACACCGTCGCCGAAGCGGAGCCCAGTATCAGAGCCAGGTAAGGCGAGATGCCGGGCAGGGAGATCAGCGCTACCGAATAGACGGAGTAATTGAGCAGCGCCGATGCGATGCCGACGCTGCCATAGCGCGCGCCTTCGGCGGCCACCTTGCGGTGTGATGCGCCGAAGGTAAAAGTCCTGTTGATCCCGTAGGTGCTCAGCATGGCCGACCCGATTGCCAGAATGCGTGCGCTGAACGGGTCCAGAAGTCCCGAATCCAGGAACATCCAAAGCACGCCCATGTCCACGGTGAATCCCACGGCACCTGCGAACAGGAAGAAAGCAATTTTTCTCATGTAGCGCGTTTTCGGCTTTCGGTTTCGGCTGTCAGGGAACCGGTTTGTGCATTTGCTCGCACGTCTTGCGCCACAGCATTGGTAAGATCAAGCCGTATCGGCGCAATCGACATGTAGTGAAAGCGCTTCTGTTCTGCCCGTCCGCGTGCCACCGAATCGAGTATGACGCCGCCTGCAAAGATCATCAGTGCCATCATCATCAGCGCCATGGCCAGCATCCACGACGGCATCCGGGTGACCAGGCCGGTGAGGAAATACTCGTTGAGCACAGGTACCATGAACATCATCGACACCCCGAGCGTGATGACGCTGAGATAGCTGAAAAATGTGAATGGTCGTGTTTCCTTCATCAGCATGGCGAACATCCACAGGATCTTGGCGCCGTCGCCGAAGGTGGAGAGCTTGGAATGCGATCCTTCCGGCCGGCGTCCGTAATCCAGCGCCAGTTCGGTCACCGGCAGTTTCAGCACCGAAGCATGCACGCTCATTTCCGTTTCGATTTCAAACCCGTCGGAGACGGCCGGAAAGCTCTTGGCGAAACGGCGGGAAAATGCCCGGTAGCCCGAAAAGATGTCGGAGAAATCATTGCCGAAGATGGACTTGTAGAGACCATTGAAGATCGAATTGCCGAAGGCGTGGCCACGGCGGCCGGCATCATCGGTGACGCCGCGCCGGGTGCCGACAACCATGTCGCAACGCTCGGTCAGCATGGTGCGGATCAGTTCGGGGCCATCGGCCGGCGCATAGGTGCCATCGCCGTCAGCCATCAGATAGATGTCGGCCTCGATGTCGGAGAACATCCGGCGCACCACATGGCCTTTGCCCTGGCGCGGCTCGCGCACCACGATGGCCCCGGCAAGGGCCGCGCGCAGAGCGGTCTGATCCGTTGAATTGTTGTCGTAGACATAGATTTTGGCCGAGGGAATTGCCGCGCGGAAACCGGCGACGACATCGCCGATGGTCGCCGCTTCATTGTAGCAGGGCAAAAGCACCGCGATGTCGAGGCCTTCGAACAAACCGTCTGTCATGGAAATCACCGTTGCCTGCGGGCGGCCTTCGCCCGTGGCTTTACTATTTCTTGAGAAGGTTAAGGCTAAGTTGAGTTCACCCAAGAAAGTGTGCGTTGGAGTTCCTGTTGTTCAAGAGTAACCCGGTCGCCGGCCAAATCGGCCCCACATCTGCCGCCGCTGCGCCCCGCTCCGGTAGCCTCAGCCCGCTGGCTCCGCTGCATCGCCCGGTTCTGCTGGCTTTTGTGCTGCTGGTCGCCCTGACCGTGGTTATGCATTTCAGTTCCTACGTCGATTATGTCGGCGCCGACAATGACGATGTGATGCGTCTGGTCGAGGTGCGCGACCTGCTCGGCGGCCAGGGCTGGTTTGACCTTATGCAATACCGGCTCGGTCTCGAGAGCGGCACCTTGATGCACTGGTCGCGGCTGATCGATCTTCCGATTGCCAATCTGATCATGTTTTTCTCCCTGTTTATGAGCCCGGTCATGGCAGAGGCAACGGCGCTATTTGTCTGGCCGCTTTTGACCACACTGCCGGTGTTGTACGCGTTGGCTTTGGGTGGCGCCATTCTGGGCGGGCCCTCCGGCCGCCTCATCGGCCTCGTGCTGGCGTTTCTGTTCGTGCTCGGGATCAACCGGTTTCAGCCCGGATCGATTGACCATCACAATGTTCAACTAGGGCTGATTGCCACCATCGCCGCTTGCCTGATTCTGCCGGGACGCCCACCGTTTGCCCATGCGCTGGCTGGCGTGGCCGCTGCGCTGGCAATTGCCATCGGGGCCGAAACCACGCCGCATATAGCCATTGTCGCAGCCATCGTGGCGGTGCAATGGCTCTGGCTCGGCGAAGACATGAAAGCCGCTGCTGCAGCATTCGCGCTTGCCATGGCTGCTGCATTGACGGCCGTGTTCTTCCTTACCGTTCCACCGGCACAGTATGGACTGGTGGCCTGCGATGCCTTGTCGACAGGGTTCTATTCGCTGGGCGTTGTCGGCGCCGGGGCGTTCTTTCTCGTGGTTTCGGCAGTGTCCGGGCGCAGTTTTGTGACACGCCTTGCTGCCCTGGGCGGTGTTGGCGCCGCCACCATCGGCTTCACGCTGCTGATTGCGCCGCAATGCCTGGGCAATCCTCTGGCGACGCTTGACCCGCTGCTGGTCAGCATGTGGCTCAACAATGTCACCGAAGCCCAGTCGATAGTCTCGCAACTGCGCGCCGAACCGTGGACGGCCGGCGGTTTCTATACGGTTCCTGTGCTGGCCATGGTGCTGTGCGCGCACCGCATTCGCCAGGGTCGCAATGTTCATGCTCATGGTGTGTTGCTGGCGCTGCTGGCCGTCTCCTGGGCCATTGCCCTTGTTCAGGTCCGTGGCGCGGTGTTTTCCAACATGCTTTCGGCTATCCCGTTTGCCGCGCTGGTGGCCGAGTTGCGGCAGCGATCCAACGCCGACCCGAAAAACCTGCGCAAGGGGTTGGTCTTTGCAGGCTCCGCCTTTGCCGCCGTACCCTTCGTCTGGGCCTTGTCCGGTGCGCTGCTGTCTATGGGGGTCAACAAGGTGAACGGCGAGGAAGTCGGGAGTTTGCCGACGCAGCAGGAAAATCTCTGCACCGACGCCGCTGCCATGGCACCTCTGGCGCGTGAGCCTGTTGGCGTTGTCGCCGGGCCGTCCAATCTGGGCGCGCATATCCTGCGCTTTACCTCGCATCGTGCCATAGCCGCACCCTACCACCGCAATCAGGGCGGCATGCTCACGGAACTGCATGCCGGAATGGCAACACCGGCGGATGCGGTCAAGTTTCTGCGCGGCGCCGGCGTTACCGTGCTCGCCTTTTGCAAGAGCGATGGCGAGATATCGAATGTTGCGGCCGTGGCGCCGGACGGACTGTATGCGCAGTTGGACAAGGGCATTGTACCGGACTGGCTAGCACCTGTTGCCGGGACAGAAAACTCGCCGCTGCAGCTTTACCGCATCAGTCCTTAAGCCTGACCCTGAGCCTGCAACAGGTTGCGGGCATGGCGCCGGTCCGTTTCAAATCGATTCCCTCGCGTCCCGAAAAGCACTAAACTCGCCCGAGGTGATTTGCGCCGGACGGCAGGCGAGCAGGACCGGGAGTCGGAGCCAGATGAACAGCATCAGCCACTATGGCAAGCTTGCACGCCGGATGATCGGTGCGGTATTGATTGTGGCCACCGGAAGCGCCGCTACCTTGACCACTGCTCAGGCAGACCAGCCCGCCAAGCAGATTTTCGGAGCGGCGAAACTCCCCGCCCTGCTTCCCGCCAGCCCGATCGGGTTCTATTCCAAGGGCTGTCTGGCCGGCGGCATGGCAATTCCCAACGACGGTCCGACATGGCAGGCGATGCGGCCGTCGCGCAACCGCCGCTGGGGTCACCCGGATCTGATCGCTCTTGTCGAGCGCTTGTCGCGAGAGGCTGCGGCCAAGGATGGCTGGCCCGGACTTCTGTTCGGCGATTTTTCCCAGCCGCGCGGCGGTCCGATGCTGTCGGGCCATGCGTCGCACCAGGTTGGGCTCGATGCCGATGTCTGGCTGACACCGATGCCGGGCCGCACCCTGTCGGTGACGGAACGCGAAAACCTGTCGGCCACGTCGATGCTGAAGACCAACACGCTCTATGTCGATGACAAGATCTGGACCCCGGCACATGCACGTTTGCTGATGCGGGCGGCGAGCTACCCCGAAGTAGAGCGCATTTTCATCCATCCCGGGATTAAGAAAAAGCTCTGCGACACCTGGAAAGGCGATCGTTCGGCGATGGGCAAACTCAGACCCTATTACGGCCACCACTATCATTTTCACATCCGCATGAAATGCCCGCCCGGCGCCAGTGGGTGTCGCAGTCAAAACCCGCCGTCGCAAAGCTCGGGATGCGACAAGTCGCTGGCCTGGTGGTTTACCGATGAGCCCTGGGCGCCGGCCAAGCCGAAAAAGGACGACAAGCCCACGCCGAAAAAGCGTGAGATCCAGATCTCCGATCTGCCGTCGGCCTGCGCCATGGTCGCCTCGGCGCCCGGGCCCGCGTCGGAAGCCCAGGTCACCTTCGGAACCGCCGACCCGATCGGCAACATCGCCAGGGCCAACGCGGCTGCCGCCATCATGGCTTCCGGATTTGCACCACTGCCATCGCCAGGCCAAATTCCAGTGCCGGTGCCCCGGCCCACAAACTGAAGCTCCAACAGTCGGCTGTCATCCAAAATTCACCTTCCGCATCTTTCGCTTGCAAAGCGGAACGGCTATAGAATGGACCTTCAAATCGATTGAAACGACGGAATTGGCTGCCAATGCCTGATTTCGCCAAATCCCGGGCCGCCATGACCATTCACAAAGCCGTTGCGTTGATTGCGCATGACCAGAAGAAAGACGATCTGGCCGCATTCGCCAGATCGCATCAGCAGGCCCTGTCGCGGTTTCCGATTGTCGCGACCGGAACCACCGGCAGCCGCATCGCCGAGGCCTGCCCCGACCTTGAAATCAAGCGGCTCAAGAGCGGTCCATTGGGCGGTGATCAGCAGATTGGCGCGATGATTGCCACCGGCGAGGTGGGCCTTGTCATCTTTTTTGTCGATCCGCTGACCGCCATGCCGCATGATGTCGATGTGAAGGCGTTGATGCGGCTGGCAATCGTCTACGATATTCCCATGTCGCTCAACCGCGCCACTGCCGAAACCTTGCTCAAAGCACTCAGGTAGACGGCAACATTCATTCTGCCAGGGCCCTTGGGGCCCGCCGCCAAACAGGGATCCGACCCATGTCCACTGACACCGACCACACCATCGCATTTCCGATTCTGATCGGTGATATCGGCGGCACCAATGCGCGTTTCGCCATTCTGGTGGATGCCAATGCGGAGCCAAAGGAATTTCCGATCATCGCCACCGCTGATTTTGTGACGATTGACCTGGCGATCCAGTCCGGTGTGCTCGACAAGACTTCGCTGCAGCCGCGCTCGGCCATTCTCGCGGTGGCTGGTCCGGTCAAGGGCAACGAGATCGACCTGACCAATTGCGACTGGGTGATCCGGCCCAGGGAGATGATCCGCGACCTGGGCTTTGAAGACGTGGTGGTGATCAATGATTTCGAAGCCCAGGCCCTGGCTGCGGCATCGTTGGGACCGGAATATCTCGAACAGATCGGCGGCGGCGAAATCCGCGACTCCTCGTCGCGCGTCGTGGTTGGGCCCGGCACCGGCCTCGGTGTCGCAGGCCTCGTTCATGCGCGTCACACCTGGTTTCCGGTGCCCGGCGAAGGCGGTCATGTCGATATTGGTCCGCGTTCGGCCCGGGATTTCGAGCTGTTTCCGCATTACGAACCGATCGAGGGCCGCATTTCCGCCGAGCAATTGCTGTGCGGCCGTGGAATGATGAACATCTACCGCGCCGTGTGCCAGGCCAATGGCGTCAAGCCGGCAGCAGCCACCCCCTCGGAGGTGACTTCACGCTGGGCCGCCGGATCGGACACCGCTGCGGTGGAGACGATAGAGCTGTTTGTCACTTATCTCGGCCGGGTGGCTGGCGATATGGCGCTGATCTTCATGGCGCGTGGCGGCGTGTTTCTGGCCGGCGGCATCGCCCAAAAAATCATCCCGGCGCTCAAGCAGCCGCGATTCCGCCAGGCATTCGAGGACAAGGCGCCGCATTCAGCCATACTCCGGATGATTCCGACATTCGTGATCACCCATCCACTGGCGGCATTGTCGGGCCTTGCGGCCTATGCCCGCACGCCCGTGCGCTTTGGGGTTTCGACCGAAGGCCGCCGCTGGAAAGCATAGGCAAAGCGGTTTCAACCGGCTATAGAGCCGCGATGAACAGGGCAGGGTTCTCCTGCATGATCGAGACATGGCGGCCATTGCGGATCGCTTGACAGGATGACGAAACGTGGCGCGCAGCAGAAACATCAAGCAGGATGTAGAGTCGCTGACAGCGATGATCCGCAGGATCATCCGTGAGAACGGCCGTGACTACGTCAAGACCTACCTGTTTGCCGCTTTCTGTCTGGTTCTGGTCGCTGCGTCCACGGCGTTCATGGCCTGGATCATGGAAGCGGTCATCAATGAGGCCTTTGCCAAGAAGAATGCCGATGCGATCTGGCTGATCTGCGGCTCGGTGCTGGCCGCCTTCGTGATCCGGGGGGGTGCATCCTACGGACAGGCCGTGGCGCTGGCGCAGGTCGGCAACAATCTTGTCGCCCGCTATCAGCAGCGCCTGCTCGACCATCTGATGAGCCTCGGCGTCGGCTATTTCGGCGATACCCGCTCGGCCCAGATCGCTGCCCAGATCTCCCAGAATGTCGCCGGTATCCGCGACGTGATGAACCTGACGATCACATCGTTTGCCCGCGATCTGTTGACACTGATCGCGCTGCTGGCGGTGATGGTGACCAAGGATCCGATCCTTTCGATCATTGTCTTTATCGGTGCGCCGCCGGTGCTGATTGCGCTTCGCTACATCTCCAAGCGGCTTCGCAGCGCGACGCGCGAATCGATCGATCTCAACAGCCGCGTGCTTTCCGCCATGCAGGAAACGGTGCAGGGCATCACCATCGTCAAGGCGTTTACGATGGAAGAGCAGATCAGCGCCCGCACGGCGGAACTGATCAAGGCTGCCGAGGGCCGCTCCAATCGCATCGCCCGTCTGACCGAGCGCACGTCGCCACTTACCGAAACAGTGGCCGGTCTGGCGATCTCCGGCGTCATCGCCTATGCGGCGTTCCGCTCGATCTATGGCGATGTTTTGCCCGGCGCTTTCTTCTCCTTCATCACCGCGCTGCTTCTGGCCTATGATCCGGCGCGGCGGCTGGCGCGGCTGCAGATCAGCCTCGAACGCGCGGTCGTCAACGCCAGGATGATTTACGAGATTCTGGATCAGGAACCCACCCAAGGTGACCGGCCAGAGGCAACCGACATAGCGGTCCCGCGCGGCAAGATCGAGTTCCGCAACGTCGGATTTGGCTATGGCAAGGGTGAAAATGTTCTCCAAGACGTGAGTTTTACCGCCGAAGCCGGCAAGACGACGGCGGTCGTTGGTCCATCGGGCGCTGGCAAGTCGACGCTGATTTCGCTGGTGCCGCGGTTTTATGATCCCGCCTCGGGACAGGTGCTGATCGACGGTGTCGACATCGCCACAGTCACCAAGAAATCGTTGCGTCACCAGATCGCCTATGTCTCGCAGCAGGCTTGGCTGTTCGAGGGCTCGATACGCGACAATCTGCGCTATGCGCGGCCTGATGCCACCGACGCCGAAATCGAGGACGCCGCACGGCTGGCCAATGCCCATGAATTCATTCTGACGCAGCCTCAGGGCTACGACACGCTGCTCGGTGAGAATGGTGTCAATCTGTCCGGCGGCCAGCGGCAGCGGATTTCCATCGCCCGCGCTCTGGTGCGCGATGCGCCGATCCTGCTGCTCGATGAAGCGACATCGGCGCTGGACAATGAATCCGAGGCTGCGGTGCAAAGCGCGCTGGAAAGCGCCATGAAAAACCGCACGGTGCTGGTCATCGCTCATCGGCTGTCGACCATCGCCAAGGCCGACCGCATTGTCGTCATGCAGGGCGGCCGGGTGGTGGAAGTCGGCAACCATGCCGATCTCAGCGCCACCAAGGACGGGCTCTACGCGCGGCTTCAGGCCTTTAGCGAGATGGCTCGGCCGAGCACACCCGTTGCAGCCGACACGGAAGCAGAAGGAAGCAAGCCATGACCGCAGCATCCGACAGCATGGGACTTATCGTGGTGGGCGCTGCCGGCCGCATGGGCCAGTCGCTGATTCGCACCATCGCCGAAATTGACGGCGTGCATCTGGTCGGCGCCGTCGAACGGCCCGGCTCAGAGGCGCTTGGCCGCGATGCTGGCGAATTGGCCGGTCTCGGCCCCAACGGAGTTCTGATCACCGATGATGCGCTGCCGGTCTTTGCCCAGGCCGAAGGCGTGCTTGATTTTACCGCACCCGCCGCGACGCTGGAATTTGCCGATCTTGCCGCCCAGGCCCGCATTGTCCACGTCATCGGAACCACCGGCATGGATGAGAGCCACGAGCCCCGGCTTGAGGCCGTTTCCCGTCACGCCCGCATCGTCAAGTCGGGCAATATGAGCCTCGGCGTCAATCTGCTCTCGGTGCTGGTGCGCCAGGCTGCCAAGGCTCTGGAGGCTGCCGACTGGGATATCGAGGTGCTGGAAATGCATCACCGCCACAAGGTCGACGCGCCGTCGGGCACGGCATTATTGCTGGGCGAGGCCGCCGCTGAAGGGCGCGGCATTGCGCTCGCAGACCATTCGGTCAGGGTCCGCGACGGCCACGCCGGTGCACGTGAGGCAGGCACAATCGGCTTTGCCACCTTGCGCGGCGGATCTGTCATCGGCGAGCACTCGGTGATTCTGGCCGGCGAAGGCGAAACCATCGAACTCAGCCACAAGGCTACCGACCGCTCGATCTTTGCCCGCGGCGCCGTTCGCGCAGCCCTCTGGGCACGGCATCAGAAGCCGGGTTATTACTCCATGCTCGACGTGCTTGGTCTGACTGACCACTAATCCAAACCGCCTGAACAAAGGAAATCATCATGTCCGGAACACTCGTGCTTGTCCGCCACGGCCAAAGCGAATGGAACCTGAAAAACCTGTTCACAGGCTGGAAGGATCCCGATCTCACCGAACTCGGTATTGAAGAAGCCAAGACTGGCGCGCAAGCCATCAAGGACACAGGCCTTAAATTCGACGTCGCTTTCACCTCGGTTCTGATCCGCGCCCAGCATACGCTCGACCTGATCATGGAAGGCATTGGCCAGACCGATCTGCCGGTGATCCGCGACGAGGCGCTGAATGAACGTGATTACGGCGATCTGGCTGGTCTCAACAAGGATGACGCTCGCAAGAAATGGGGTGAGGAGCAGGTTCACATCTGGCGCCGTTCCTACGACGTGCCGCCTCCGGGCGGCGAAAGCCTCAGGGACACCGGCGCCCGCGTCTGGCCCTATTACATGACCGAGATCCTGCCCCGCGTGCTGCGCGGCGAGACCGTGCTTGTCGCAGCCCATGGCAATTCGCTGCGCTCGCTGGCGATGATTCTCGACCGGTTGTCACGCGAAGAGATCGTCAAGCTCAATCTCGCCACCGGCGTGCCGATGGTCTACAAGCTCAACGCCGATTCCACTGTCGCGTCCAAGGAAGTTCTGGGCGATATGTCCAAGGCGCACTGAGCCTCAACTTAGGTGCTAATGCCTCCAATCTCCCCCTTGCTGGGGAGATGTCATCGTAGGTGACAGAGGGGGGTAAGTGCCCCTAGCACCGACCGTTATGCCGAACCCGACTGCGCGCAGCCGGTCTCCCAGCCGAGCATCGCCCGCTTGCGGGTGATCCCCCAGTGATAACCGGTCAGCGCGCCGGATTTGCCCAGCGCCCGGTGACACGGCACCACGAAGGAAATCGGGTTGCGTCCAACTGCGGCGCCCACCGCGCGTGAGGCGGACGGCTTGCCGATGGCGCGCGCCACATCCTGATAGGTCGAGGCCTGCCCGAGCGGAATCCGCAACAGCGCTTCCCAGACCCGCACCTGAAAATCCGTGCCGATCATGACAATCCGCAGGGGCTTGTCGGCGCGCCATTGGTCGGGCGAAAACACCCTGCCCACATAGGGTGCGGTGGCGTCCTGGTTCTGCGTCAATTTTGCACCGGGCCAGCGTTGGCTCATGTCCACAAGCGATGCAGCTTCCTCGCCCGGATCGGCGAATGCCAGCCCGCACAAGCCGCGCTCGGTCGCCAGCACCACAGCCGTGCCAAACGGCGAGGGGTGAAAGCCGTAAGAGATCTCAAGTCCCGCGCCACCGGTCTTGAAGTCGCCCGGGCTCATGGCTTCATGGGTGACGAACAGATCATGCAGCCGCCCCGGGCCTGACAGGCCCAGCTCATAGCTCGCGTCGAGCAGCGGCAGACCCTCGGCGCCGAGCAACCGGCGGGCGTGATCCAGCGTGACGGCCTGCAAAAACGCTTTCGGCGTCAGTCCGGCCCAGCGGCTGAAGGTCTTTTGCAGGCGTCCCGGCGCCACGCCGATATCGGACGCAATGTCCTCCAGTGATGGCTGCGCCCGGTAATCCAGAGAAATCCGCTCGATGGTTTTGCGGACGAGATCATAGTCGTCGCCTTGCGGGGTGATGTCGCGGTCAAGCTGTGCGGTCACATTCATGGTCTGGCTCCCTGCAGCGCCGGGCGTTTCATCAAACACCCAAATCTCCGCTGCTGCATGTCATGATCGCACTCAACCACGCGCCGCCGTGCCCCGCCACCCGAAACGCGCCAACGCGCAAAAATCCGTCTAGCGTTTCTTCACTGTCGCCAGCGCCCGCTGGAAAGCGCTGGCAAAGCTCTCCTTGTCGTCGGGGTTGAGAAACGAGCCAACATCGGTCTGTCGGCCCTGACCGCTGATCCACATGTCGGTGATGCCGATCTCGTCGTGGCGGGCGATGTTGAAGCGGGTCCAGAACGGGTTGAACTGATGATCGACAGTCCGTCCCGAAGGCGCGACCTTGCGCACCTCCAGATCGGTGCGCGACAGGCGGATCAATTCGCGCGTCCGTCCGGAGCGATAGCTGAGCCAGAAGGCGCCGAACAACAGCGCCAGGTCGAGCCCGAAAAACGCAAACACCGGCCAGGCGCCGACCTTGGCGAATATGACCATATGCACAGCCGTGATCACTGTCGCGATGCTCATCAGGATCACGAAACCGGTGCGGCCCAGCGACCGGTACGGTTTCAGCACAGCTTCGAACAAGGGTTCGTCATTCATGCGCGCCGGCCTCCATCCTGCTTTGTTTGCCATTGCCCCCTGACAATGATTATAGGGATGGAATGCAAAAGCCCAAGAGCCCAAAACCTGCCAAAGTGTCGCTTGTGTCTGCCACGGCGGCAGAAAAGCCAGCGCGTGCCAAGCCGGCCACCCCGCGCAAGCCGGCTGCGCGCCGCAAGAAAATTCCCTACAGTTCGGAAGAAATCCACGAGATATTCCGGCGCTTTTCAATCCAGCGGCCCGAACCCAAGGGTGAACTCGAGCACGTCAATCCGTTCACGCTGGTGGTCGCCGTAGCACTTTCGGCGCAGGCCACCGATGTCGGCGTCAACAAGGCGACACGGGCGCTGTTTGCCATTGCCGATACGCCCGAGAAAATGCTGGCGCTCGGCGAAGACCGGGTGCGTGACTACATCAAGACCATCGGGCTCTATCGCAACAAGGCCAAGAACGTCATCGCGCTGAGCCAGAAGCTAATTGATGACTATGGCGGCGAGGTGCCGCGCACCCGTGAGGAACTGGTGACGCTGCCCGGCGTCGGCCGCAAGACCGCCAATGTGGTGATGTCGATGGCGTTCGGCATCCCCACGCTGGCCGTCGACACCCATGTCTTCCGCATAGGCAACCGTCTGAAGATCGCACCGGGCAAGACCCCGGACGAGGTCGAGGCCGCGTTCCTGAAAATCATCCCGGACGAATATCTGTTCCAGGCCCACCACTGGCTGATCCTGCACGGCCGCTATTGCTGCAAGGCGCGCAAGCCCGAATGCGAACGCTGCGTCATCGCCGACATCTGCAAGTCACCCGAAAAGACCGTCGATATCCCGGCGCCACTGGTGGAATTGCCGGTTTAGGTTGTGCGGGGGGAGGCCAGCGTGTCCGCGTGTCAGGTCCGCATGCGCGGCACATCGTGCGGGTCGAGCCGCAGTTCGATCAGGACCGGACCTTCGCGGGTCTCGAGAGCTGCAAGCGCGGTTTCCAGTTCCGCGTTTGAGCGCACTTCGATCCCCTGACCGCCAAGTGACCTGGCGATCCCGGCAAATGAAGGCCAGTGGAACTCCGTCAGGCTCGGGTCCATCTTCCGGTCAAGAAACTGAATATGCTCTGCGCCATAGGCAGAATCATTGGCGACGATAACGATGAGATCCAGCCCAAGCCGCACGGCGGTGTTGAACTCGTTGATCCCGCCCATCATGAAACCGCCGTCACCGCTAAACAGCACCACCGGCCGGCCCGGCGCGGAGAGACCCGCACCGACAGCTTCCTGCAGGCCGAGCCCGATGGAGCCGAAATTCACGGTACAGATAAAGCTTTGCGGATCGGGAACAGAGATGCGGCACCAGACTTCGGTCATGAAGCGCCCGCCGTCGGTGACCAGCACACGATCACCCGGCAAAGCCTGTTCGAGCCGTTCCAGCGCGTGAACAAAGTTCACAAAACCATCCGCGGCCTTGCCCGTCCCCGCCGGATGCGCGGTGAGCATCCTGATGTCCAGTTCGCGGGTAAAGCCGCTCGCCGGGATCTCCGCCTGGTCCAGCCAGTACACAATGGTCTCGGCGGTGAGGCCCGCGTCGGCGACAAGGGCTGCGTCAGGATGCAGCCCGCCACCGATGGCGGTCGGTTCGATATCCACCTGCACGATCCGTTTGCCCTTCATCAGCTTGCCGCGGTCGGTGGTAAACTCGTGCAGTCCGGTACCGAAACAGACGATGCAATCGGATTGGGCGATCAGCTCATAGGCGGCCGGCGTGGAAAGCGTGCCGAATATGTCGATGTTGTAGGGATGGCCGCCAAACAGCCCTTTGGCTTTCAAAGTTGTGGCAAGCGGCGCTTCCAGCCGGTCGGCGAGCGCGATCAACTGATCGCGCGCCGCAACCGCTCCGCCACCGGCCAGGATCAACGGGCGGCGGGCCGAGGCGATCATGCCGATGGCCTCGTCCAGAATTCCTCCTTCGGCCACGCCACCCGGTGCGGTGAAAACGTCGAGCACCTCGACCTGATGCTCCACCTCTTCCCACATGAAGTCGGCAGGCATGTTGAGCACGATGGGACGGCGTTCGACCTGGGCCCGGTAGAAGGCCCGTGCAACATCCTTGCTCACAGTTTCAGGCGCCCGCACCTGCTCAAATCCCGCACCGGTCGCCTTGACCAGTTCGCGCTGGTCAATACTTTGCAGGTGGCGCGGGCTGGCCACGGGCGTATCGCCGGCAAGCAGCACCATCGGGATATGGCCCCGCACGCCTTCAGTCAGTGCAGTCATGCAATTGGTCAGCGCCGGGCCATGGGTCACTGTCGCAACGCCGATTTTCCCGGCGACATGGGCGTAGGCCAGCGCCATCAGCACCGAACTGCCCTCATGCGCAGCCGGCACAAACCGCCCGCCGCAGTCGCGCACGAAACTGTCGACCATGAACAGATTGGCGTCACCCATCAGCCCGAACATCGTATCGACCCCGTGGTCAGAGGCCGCTCGGGCAACGGATTGATGGAAATGCATTGTATTGCTCATCGGTATTCTCCCCTGTCGCGATCTCCTCTTTGATAGCTGAAAACACATGCGCAGAACGCGCAATATGGAAGGGTTTTGGTGGCGAGATGAACGGAAAAAGAGCCAAGCAAGCAATAATCATGCATGAAACCCAGCAAGAATGGGAATCCGGAGCTCCGCCGAATGGATTCAAGCGGCATATCCGAATGACCGGTTTGCAGTGGTCATCGCAGCCGTCACCGATGCAATGATCTGCGCCAGCATCAGAGCTAGGGCATCGCCGACATCGTTAAGTCACGCGAAAAGACTGTGAATGTTCCGGCGCCCTTGGTGGAGTTGTCGTTTTCGGCCCGTTGCGGACCTCTGTCACCTTCTCAGATGCTGCGCTGCAGCTTCAGCATTGCTGACATCCGTCAATCACGCAGCATTTTTGGTGGACCAAATTCGGCACGGCGAAAGAAGTCACCGTTCGGCGGGGCGGCCAATTTCCAGTGGCCTTGGCTGCTGATCGCTGCTACTGGCCCTTGGAAGACGTGCTACTTGGCTGATCTGCCGAATGTGAGCCATAGTCAGGGCCGCTCGGTGTCGAGATAGAAGTTAGCTCGCATCATATCCGCGACATAAGCACAGCCATCCTCTCTTTGAGAGAAGTGAGCCCAGACGTTGCGCGCGAATTGGTCAGGGGCCATCATGAGACTGATAGCGCTGATCTTGTATCGACTTACCCGGTCTTCCAAGGCAAAATTCTCTGCAAACGCCTTCTGGTCCGGCGGCGGTAATGAATACACCTGCATTGCGTAGGCTACGTATTCGCTTGTCACCAGGCAGTCGGAATAGGGACAGGGCACGGCATCATATGCAGCGTGAGCGAGTTCATGTGCAACGATGCTGTCGAAAAAGGTTTCCGTGGGAATTGAGCTAAAGGCGCTATCGTCGCGCCGAAGGCTCTCTACGGATGCTGGCGTAAGGATCTCAATTCTACCTGCTCCGCAATGATAGATCCCCATGCAATCGGGTGCTTCCGCAATTGCATCCGCAACATCAATGTCTAACGACTGAGAGATAACCACTCCGCAGTCTGCAATGAGAGGCACCGCGTGTGCTGCAGCCCGACAGGTTTGCTCTGCAAGCGCAAGGTCCGGCGCGCTGACGGTTACGGGAATACCGTCGCAAGACAGAACCTCTGCGTTCCCGGCCGCGACGGAGCAGGCGATTGCGACAGCTACTGGGATACCAATTCGGACGCTAATGTCGCTCTCCTTGCTGACATCAGTCTATCCGGTAATCCGGGTTAGTCATACCGGGTAAAACTAGTATCTGAGGCTCGTTGCATCTAAGGCCGCATGGACGTCCTTGCCGCGGAAGGGCTCGGAGCGGTCATGCGGCGAGGCAGCATCACGGAAGGAATACCCATTGGATGGATGTCCGCTTTTTGCAAATTCAAACAACCTCTGCGCGGTTGCGGCGAATTCACGCTTCCCGCCCAAAACGGTCAAACGTTAACTTTTCCTAATCGACTCTGACGTTAGCGCCTGGCACTGACCGGAGATCCCCCCGTCTTCGCCGCAATCATCTTGTTGAGATGCACCATCATGCCTGCCGCGAACATCGGGGTCAGCAGGTTCAAGAGCGGCACCGAGAGAAAGCCGGCGATGATCAGGCCGGCGAAGAACACTGTGGTGCTATTGCGGGCTCTGAGCCGTTTTGCATCCGCCGGGCTCATGAACCGCATCGCGGCAAATTCGAAGAATTCCCGGCCCAGCAGGTAACCGTTGACCACGAAGAACGCCACCAGATTGATGCCGGGCACGATCAGCAGCACCAGCGCAAACAGATTGCCCAGTCCCACCACCAGCAAAAATCCCAGCGATTGCCGGATCGACTGGCCGAGAGGCATTGGGCGACCGGGTTGGTCAGCGGGATAATCCCGGGCCTCGATCACCTCGGCGATTTCGTCGAGATAAAGCCCCGCCATTGCCGCCGTTACCGGCGCTATGAACAAGGCCAGCACCAGCGCCAGCCCGATGCCGGCGATGATCGCGGCAAGGGTGCCGGCCCATCCGGCCCAGTCGGGCAGGCCGGGCAGCAACGCTTCGAGCCAGGGCATCGCCGTCATCGCGAACAATTCGCCAAGCCCGAACCACAGCCCGATCAGCAGCAGGATGGTCAGGCCGAGCGACTTGAACAGAACCGACCGCGAGGCGGATGAGAGCAGGTTGGATCCACTCAGTCTTGCGGCTTCAATGATCATCGCTGGCTTTTCCTTGTCTGCACGGGCGGGGGGTTGGCATGTGGGGATGGAAGTCATCCGCGTCAACTTTTTGGTCCACTATCGGGTCTGGCATCCCGCCGGGAAATCTCATCTCGACCCGGTGACAGAACGACACAAATCAGCCATGATTCACGCGCCTGAGAGGCTTGCCGCCAATGGCTGTGATCACTCGTTTTTTCGGAAACTTCCATGTCCGCACCGCGGATACGCCCAGCCACCATTTCTGACATTGATGCGCTCGATGCCATCGAGACCGCAGTGTTTTCCGCTGACCGGATTTCCCGCCGCTCTTTCCGCACGCTGATTGACCGACCAACCGCCGAAACCATTGTCATCGAGACCGATGGTCAGGTCTGCGGTTACGCCATGATCCTGTTTCGTGCCGGTGCGGCACTCGCCCGGCTCTATTCGCTGGCCGTCGCCCCCGGCCATGTCGGCAAGGGGTATGGCAGGGCCTTGCTGGCGGCGGCGGAAGCCGCGGCCATGGATCACGACCGTATTCTCCTGCGGCTCGAGGTGCGCGAGGACAACGAAACTGCGATTGCGCTTTACAAGAATGCCGCTTACCGCCGGATCGGCCGCGTGGCGGAGTATTATGCCGATGGCATGGCGGCGCTCCGGTTCGAAAAATTGTTGCGCGGGCCCGAAGCGCCGGATGTGCTGACCCCGTTTTATGAACAGACTGCGGATTTCACCTGTGGCTCGGCCTGCCTGCTGATGGCGCTGGCCCGGTACCGTTCGCCCAATTTTCTCGATCCGGTCTGGGAAATCCGCCTCTGGCGCGAGGCCACCACCGTGTTCATGCTGGCAGGCCCGGGCGGCTGCGAACCCTTCGGCCTGGCCATGGTGGCGCGCGAACACGGGCTCAATCCGGAAGTCTGGTGCTCGACCGAAGACATGCTGTTTCTCGAAACCGTGCGCGATCCGGAAAAACGCCGGGTCATGGAATTGGCGCAGACCGATTTTCGCGCCCGCGTTGCCGAGGCCGGCACGCCGGTGCACTCCGAGGCGTTCACGCTTGACTGGTTGCGCGCCCGGCTGGCCGAGGGCCATGTCGCCATCATCCTGGTCAGCGGCTATCTGATGATGGGCAAGAAGGTTCCGCACTGGGTGCTTGCCCATGGCGATGACGGTCGCCATATCTTCGTTCATGATCCCTGGGTCGAGGACGAGGTCGGCGAGACCACCGATGACGCCGCCAATATCCCGGTGCCCTATGCCGTGTTTGACCGGATCGCCCGATTCGGCCGTACCGGCTTGCGCGCCGCAGTCCTTATCAAGGGAAATCTGCTCCATGTCTGACTGGATCATTCTGTCGACCGCCCTGGCGGGCTTTGACCACACCGCGACCAAGCACAAGGTGCTCGCCACCCGCGATTATCTGGCCAAGCCGGAAATGTTTCGTGGCGCGCGGCCCAATATCATCAACCTGTCGCGCTCCTATGCCTATCAGAGCCGCGGTTACTACGCCTCGCTGCTGGCGGCTGCCCGCGGCCAGCGGGTGATTCCGTCGGTCGAGACCATCATCGATCTGTCGGCGCGCAAGCTTTACGAGAATGCGGTTCCTGAACTCGAGGATTCGCTCAACAAGAGCCTGCGGGAGCAGGGCGGCGATCCGCTGCCGTCGCGGCTGCGGGTGTTTTTCGGCACCAGCACCGACCCGCGGCTCGAGCGCTTCGGCCGGCTGCTGTTTGACTGGTTTCGCGCCCCCATTCTCGAGCTCACGCTGAAGCAGGGAGACTGGGTCTCGATCTCCAAGATTGCTCTGCTGCCTTTTGGCAAGCTCGATGAAGAAGGTCGCGAAGCACTGTTTCAGGCCATGGCGCGCTACACCGCGAGGCAGTGGAAAGACGCAAAATCCCGGGCGCCGGCGCGCTATTCCTTCGCCACCCTGGTCGATCCCAACGAGGCGCTGCCACCATCTTCGATCTCCAGTCTCAAGCACTGGTCGCGGATCGCCGCGCGGATGGGCGTGTCAGTGGAACCGATCACCCGCAAGGACCTGCCGCGGCTGGCCAATTTCGATGCGCTGTTCATCCGCGAAACCACCTCGATCTCCAACCACACCTATCGCTTCGCCCGCCGCGCCCAGCAGGAAGGCATGCCGGTGATCGATGATCCGGTGTCGATGATCCGCTGCACCAACAAGGTCTATCTCGACGAGTTGATGTCGGCCAACGGCATTCCTGTGCCCGACACGGTGATGCTGATCGGGGCTGAGGATTTCCAGCGCGCCGCCGATCTTCTGGGCTTTCCAATGGTCCTGAAGGTGCCCGATTCCTCCTTCTCCAGAGGCGTCAAGAAGGTTGCCTCGATGGCGGAGCTCAAGGCGCTGGCCGGCGCCTGGCTGCATGATTCCGAGGTGTTGATCGCGCAAAAATACATGCCGACCAGTTTCGACTGGCGCATCGGCGTGCTTGGCGGCAAACCGCTGTTCGCCGTGCAATATCTGATGGCCAAGCAGCATTGGCAGATCGTCAAGCACGACACCGGCGGCAAGCCGCTGGAAGGCGGCTTCAAGTCGTTTTCGCTGGCGCAGGTGCCGCCCTTGGTTCTCGACACTGGCCTGCGCGCCGCCAGTTCGGTGGGCGACGGGCTCTATGGCGTTGATCTCAAGGAAACCGATGACGGCGTGTTTGTCATCGAGGTCAACGACAATCCCAATCTCGAGCACGGCGTCGAGGATGCGGCGGAAAAGGACGAGGTCTGGACCCGGCTGACCAACTGGTTCATCGAACGGATTGCCACCTGACCGTCCGGTCCCGGCAAAGCCTCGTGGCGCGGACTGTCGTTTCGGCGCGAAACAGGCTATAGCAGCCCCGCTTGGCGCGCCGAGCGTGATCACTGACAGCGACCAGGACCCCGAAGCATGTTGAAAACCGCCGAAGACAGCCTCAATCTCAACCAGATTGTCGATCCGGCGGTGTTGCGGCAAGCCCTCGACGCGATTGCAGCCGAGCACGGCGGCGCCAGCCTGGAGGCCCGTCAGGCGGTGCTGGCCGAAGTCAAGCGCGTCAATGCCGAAGGTCGGGAAACCGCCCGCACCATGCTGTTCGAAGACGGCGGCGGCACTGCCTGCGCCACCCGGATCTCGCATCTGCAGGACGTCATCACGTCGGCGCTGTATGATTACGCCAGCATCCATGTCTACCGCGTCGACAATCCTTCGACCTCCGAACGCATGACAGTCACCGCTGTCGGCGGCTATGGCCGTGGCACCCTGGCGCCCGGCTCCGATATCGATCTGTTGTTCGTGCTGCCCTACAAGAACACCGCCTGGACCGAACAGGTGGTCGAGTGGATCCTCTACATTTTGTGGGACATGGGACTGAAGGTCGGCCACGCCACCCGCAATGTCGATGAATGCATCCGGCTGTCGCGCTCCGACATGACCATCCGCACCGCCATTCTTGAAGCGCGGTTCCTGTGCGGCGAGCGCACATTGTTTGCCAATCTGGCCGACCGCTTCGACAAGGAAGTGGTGGAGGGCACCGGACCGGAATTCATCGCCGCCAAGCTTGCCGAGCGCGATGAACGTCACCGCAAGGCCGGCGATACGCGCTATCTGGTCGAACCCAATGTCAAGGAAGGCAAGGGCGGCCTTCGCGATCTCAACACCTTGTTCTGGATCGCCAAATATTTCTACGATATCCGCGACACCAAGGAGCTTGTCGGGCTCGGGGTGCTGTCAAAACGGGAGTTCAACCTGTTCGTCAAGGCCGAGGATTTTCTCTGGGCGGTGCGCTGCCACATGCATTTTCTCACCGGAAAATCCGAAGAGCGGCTGTCTTTTGACATTCAGCGCGACATTGCCTCGGGCCTGGGCTACCAGGATCACCCCGGCCTGTCCGCTGTCGAGCGCTTCATGAAGCATTATTTTCTGGTCGCCAAGGACGTTGGCGACCTGACCCGCATCTTCTGCGCCGGCCTCGAAGACCAGCAGGCCAAGCAGGCACCGGGTCTGACCGGCGTCATCACCCGCTTTGCCAGCCGTCCGCGCAAAATCCCCGGCACACTCGATTTCATCGAGGACAAGGGCCGGATCAACATTGCCAATGCGGATGTATTCAAAAACGATCCCGTCAACATCATCCGGCTGTTTCATCTTGCCGATATCCGCGGGCTCGAGTTCCATCCCGACGCGCTCAAGCGGGTCACCCGCTCGTTTCGGCTGATCAATGCCGATTTGCGCGAAAACGAGGAAGCCAACCGGCTGTTCATGTCGATCCTGACCTCGAGGCGGCAGCCGGCGATCATTCTCAGGCGGATGAATGAAGCCGGAGTTCTGGGCCGTTTCATCCCCGAATTCGGCAAGATTGTCGCGATGATGCAGTTCAACATGTACCATCACTATACCGTCGACGAACATCTGATCCGCACTGTCTCGGTGCTGTCAGCCATCGACAAGGGTGATGAAGAGCGCGAGCATCCGCTGGCCAACAAGCTGTTGCCGAGCATCGAAGAACGCGAAGCATTGTACGTCGCCGTGTTCCTGCACGACATTGCCAAGGGCCGGCCGGAAGACCACTCCACCGCCGGTGCAAAGGTGGCACGCAAGCTGTGCCCGCGGCTGGGTCTGTCGGCCAATCAGACCGAACTCGTGGTCTGGCTGATTTCTGAACACCTGACCATGTCGATGGTGGCGCAGACGCGCGACCTCAATGACCGCAAGACCATCACCGATTTCGGCGAAAAGGTCCGCACACTGGAGCGTCTGAAAATGCTGCTGGTGCTGTCGGTGTGCGATATCCGCGCCGTTGGTCCCGGTGTCTGGAACGGCTGGAAAGGTCAACTTCTGCGCACGCTCTATTACGAAACCGAGTTGATGCTGTCAGGCGGCTTTTCGGAAGTCTCGCGCAAGCAGCGCACGGCGCACGCCCGCGAAGCGCTTGGCGAGGCGCTGTCAGACTGGAGCGACCGGGAGCGCGCCGCCTATCTCAAACTGCATTACGAGCCCTATCTGCTGGCGGTGCCGCTTGAGGAACAGGTGCGTCACGCCGAGTTCATCCGCGAAACCGACAAGGCCGGAAAGCAACTGGCCACCATGATTCGCACTCACGCGTTCCACGCCATCACCGAGATCACGCTGCTGTCGCCGGACCATCCGCGGCTCTTGTCCATCGTCACCGGCGCCTGCGCCGCTGCCGGCGCCAACATCGCCGATGCGCAGGTCTTCACCACATCCGACGGGCGCGCACTCGACACCATCCTGATCAACCGCGAACTGCCTGACGACGAGGATGAACTCAGGCGCGGCGCCTCGATTGGCCGAATGATCGAGGATGTGCTGGCCGGGAAGACCCACATGCCGGAAGTAATCGCCCGCAAGACCAGCGCCAGGCGCAAGGTGCGGCCGTTCATCGTCAAGCCCCAGGTTACCATTTCCAACACGCTGTCCAACAAGTTCACGGTGATCGAATTTGAATGCCTTGACCGCACCGGATTGCTGTCCGAAGTCACATCCGTGTTGTCGGACCTTTCGCTCGACATCGCTTCGGCGCATATCACCACTTTTGGCGAGAAGGTGGTGGACACCTTCTATGTGCGGGATCTGGTCGGCATGAAAATTACCAGCGAGACCCGTCAGATCAACATCGCAGCAAGGCTCAAGGCGGTGCTCGCCAAGGAAGAGGACGAAGTGCGCGACAAGATGCCTGCAGGTATGATCGCGCCGCAAGGCTCCACCCGCCGCGGCCGGACCCCGGCCTAGCGGCTGCCATCCAGCCATGAAGCGCTCTCGCAACCACGGATAAGCCAGCATGAGCCTGATCAGGAAATTCGCAAGCGTCGGCGGCGCCACCATGGCCAGTCGGGTTCTGGGCTTTGTGCGCGAGGCGATGATCGCCGGGTTCTTGGGCGCCGGGCCTGTCGCCGACGCATTCTATGCAGCTTTCCGTTTTCCCAACCTGTTTCGACGGCTGTTTGCCGAAGGCGCCTTCAACGCAGCTTTCGTGCCGCTGTTCGCCAAGGAAATCGAAGGCGGCGGCCCGGCGGCAGCGAAAAAATTCGCCGAGCAGGTGCTGTCGGTGCTGTTGCTGTCGCTGTTTGCAATCAGCGCCCTGGCGATGATCTTCATGCCGTTCCTGGTAGGCACCGTCATTGCGCCCAAATTTGCCGATGACCCGGAAAAATTCGAGCTTACCGTGCTGCTCGCAAGGATCATGTTTCCCTATCTCGCCGCGATGAGCCTGGTGGCGATGCTGGCAGGCATTCTCAATTCGCTGCGGCGCTATTTCCTCGCTGCATTGGCCCCGGTGCTGCTCAATGTGGTTCTGGTCGCAAGCCTCGTCGCGGCCGGATATCTGGACCTGTCGGCGCCGATCATCGGCGAGGTTCTGGGTTGGTCTGTGACGGTCTCGGGACTGCTGCAGCTCGGTCTTCTGGTCTGGGCGCTCAAGCGGGAAGGCTTTGGCCTCGGCTTTGTCCGGCCAAGACTGACACCTGCGGTCAAGCGATTGCTGTGGCTGGCGCTGCCAGCCGCAGTGACCGGCGGCATCACCCAGATCAACCTGCTGATCGGCCAGATCATCGCCTCTGCCCAGGATGGGGCCATCGCCATCATCAATTATGCCGACCGGCTCAACCAGTTGCCGCTCGGGGTGATCGGCATTGCCATCGGCGTTGTGCTGCTGCCCGAACTGTCGCGAGCGCTGCAGGCTGGCGACATGAAGGAAGCGAAATATCTGCAAAATCGCAGTCTCGAATTCGGTCTGGCCATCACTGTTCCCGCCGCCGTAGGACTGGCGCTGCTGCCCGAACCGATCATCGCCCTGGTGTTTGAACGTGGCGCCTTTACCCGTGAAACAACGCTTGTGACAGCCTCCGTGCTTGCAGCCTTTTCCATAGGCTTGCCGGCATTCGTGCTGTCCAAGATATTCACCCCGGTGTTTTACGCCCGCGAGGACATGCGTACACCGTTGAAGGCCTCAGTGGTCTCTGTGGTCATCAACATCGTCGGCAGCTTGGTTCTGTTTCCGCGTCTTGGCGTGATGGGGCTGGCGATCGCCACCAGTCTGGCCGGCTGGATCTCGGTGTTTTATCTTGGCCAGCAACTGTTTTCGCGGGATCTGTTCCGGCCTGCCGCCGTTACCATCAGGCGTATAGGGCTCATTGTCATTGGCGCGGCGCTGATGGGTGGGCTGCTGTGGTGGACCAAAGCCACATTCCCGCATTGGCTGCTCGATGCCAGCCTGCTGGTTCGTCTGGCAACCGTTCTGATGACGATCGCCGCAGCTTGCGTGGTCTATTTCGGCTTTGCCTTTGCCACCGGCGCGCTCAACCGGGCCGAGTTCGCCCGTTTGCTCAAGCGCAGCAAGAAGAGCTGAAACGGCGGCTTGGCGGCGGATTGGGCTTGACCTCATACCGCCGCAGCCGCATAACCCCGCCCGATTTCAACGAGGAATGCAGGCCCTCCACAAGCCTGCCGGGAGCCTATCATGTCCGCCACTTTCAAGCCGCTGGTCTTCTCCGGTGTTCAACCCACCGGCAATCTTCATCTTGGCAATTATCTTGGAGCCATTCGCAAGTTCGTGGCGCTGCAGGAGGAGCACGACTGCCTGTTCTGCGTGGTCGATATGCACTCGATCACCGCGCAATTGGTGCATGAGGATCTCAAGACCCAGACCCGCTCCATTGCCGCAGCCTTCATCGCGTCGGGCATAGATCCAACCAAGCACATCGTCTTCAACCAGTCCGCCGTTCCCGGCCATGCCGAACTCGCCTGGATCTTCAACTGCGTCGCCCGCATCGGCTGGATGAATCGCATGACCCAGTTCAAGGACAAGGCCGGCAAGGATCGCGAAAAGGCTTCGCTCGGCCTGCTCGCCTATCCGAGCCTGATGGCGGCTGACATTCTGCTTTACCGCGCCACCCATGTGCCGGTTGGCGATGACCAGAAGCAGCACCTCGAACTGGCCCGCGACATCGCCCAGAAATTCAACAATGATTTCTCCTCCCGCATTTCGGATGCCGGTCTGGGCATCGATATGATGGTTGGCGAGGAGAAGGTCTCGGGCTATTTCCCCTTGATCGAGCCCCTGATCGGAGGTCCGGCGCCGCGAGTCATGAGCTTGCGCGATGGATCGAAGAAGATGTCGAAATCAGATCCGTCTGATCTGTCGCGTATCAACATGACGGATGATTCCGACACCATCGCCAAGAAAATCCGCAAGGCCAAGACCGATCCGGCACCTTTGCCCGAAACGCTGGAAGAGCTTGAGGGCCGGCCTGAGGCGCAGAACCTGCTCGGCATCTACGCGGCGCTCAGCGACCGCACCCGCAAGGATGTGCTTGAGGAATATGCCGGCCAGCAATTCTCGGAGTTCAAGCCGGCGCTGGTCGAGCTTGCCGTCGAGGTGCTCGCCCCCATCACCTCGGAGATGACGCGGCTGATGGACGACCCTAGCCACATCGATGCGATCCTCAAGGATGGCAGCGCGCGGGCCAATGTCCTGGCCGAGAAGACCATGACTGACGTTCGCGAAATCATCGGATTTCTGTAAATACCGAATAAAATTCAATAGCTTATAACGCCGTGCGCTCACCTGAATGCACGGCGTTGTGGCATGCTCGTGGACGGTGCAAAAAACGGTCTTGCGGAAAAGCCCGCTCTGATGGCATTGTCCGCCCCATGGTATCAAGACGACTCTCACGCGAAGCCGGACACCGGCGCAAATTTCTCGCCGTCATAGACGACACCCCGGAATGCGAGCGCGCCATGCGCTACGCCGGCATGCGCGCCCACAATTCCGGCGGCGGTCTGGTTCTGGTCTATGTCATCGAACCCGCAGACTTCCAGCATTGGCTGGGTGTCGAGGAAATCATGCGCGCTGAAGCGCGGGAAGAGGCGGAAGCCACCCTCGCCAAGGCCAGCGAAAAAATGCGCCAGATCATCGGCATTGATCCCGAAGTGGTCATCCGCGAGGGCAAGACGACCGAGGAAATCCACTCGGTTATCGAGGAAGATCAGGATATTGCAATTCTGGTGCTGGCCGCAGGCTCGGCCAAGGATGGTCCCGGGCCGCTGGTAACATCCATCGCCGGCCGTGGTGCTGCGTTTCCGATTCCGGTCACGGTAATTCCCGACGCACTCTCCGATGACGAGATCGATGCGCTGAGTTGATCTCGATTGCCCTTGATTGACAGGCCTTCGAGGCTTATCTTGTTTTGAAGAGTTCTAAACTGGCCGGTCACACACCAGGCAGGGAGATAACAGATGTTCATCCAGACTGAATCCACACCCAATCCGGCGACCCTGAAATTTCTTCCGGGCAAGGTTGTCATGGATCAGGGTACCGCCGATTACCGCAGCGTTGATGAAGCCGGCACCGCATCGCCGCTGGCGGCGAAGCTGTTCGGCATTCCCGGCGTCACCGGCGTGTTTTACGGCTATGATTTCATCACCATCACAAAGGATGGCCCCGAATGGCAGCACCTCAAGCCTGCCGTGCTCGGCACCATCATGGAGCATTTCATGTCCGGCGCGCCGATCTTGTCGGGCGACGAGAGCGCTGCGCCGGCGTCCGATGAGGAATTCTTCGAGGCCGGCGACGAGACCATTGTCGCCACCATCAAGGAATTGCTTGAAACCCGTGTCCGCCCGGCGGTGGCGCAGGATGGCGGCGACATCACATTCCGCGGATTTCGCGAAGGTACGGTGTTCTTGCACATGAAGGGCGCCTGCGCCGGGTGTCCGTCTTCGACGGCGACGCTCAAGCACGGCATCCAGAACCTGCTCAAGCATTTTGTCCCGGAAGTGCGCGAAGTCGAGGCCGTCTGATCGCTGCCTGGCTTTACCGCGCTGGCCAATGCCCCTATTGACGTCGGTAATGTAGTGCCGTGCGCTGTTTGCGCGGCCATTCCAACGGATATGCCCGGTGTTGATACTTGCCATCGATTGTTCCGCTCGGTTTTGCTCCGTAGCCCTTTTCCAGGATGACACGGGCCAGATCCTTGCATCTGCCAGTCCGGACATCGGCCGCGGCCATGCTGAGCATCTGCCTGCCGTTCTTCAATCCGTCCTTGATGCTGCCAGTACGGAACTGTCACAGGTCGAGCGAATCGGCGTCTGCATCGGACCCGGCTCCTTTGCCGGTATCCGCGTCGGTGTTGCCTTTGCCCGTGGACTGGCTCTGGCGCTGGACGTTCCTGTTGTCGGCGTCGGTTCCCTGGAAGCCATCGCAATCCCTGCGGCGCATGAGAGCGGCAAGCCTGTCATGGCGGTGCTCGATGCAAGGCGGGATTGCGTCTGGGCTCTGCTGGTCGTTGCCGACGGCAGCCTGTCTGCCCCTGCCTCTGAACTGACACCTGTGGCTGCCGTCTCGTTGGCGCTTGAGGCCAAATGCGGGTTGAGTGGCAGCGGTGCGCCGCTTCTGGCCGGTCTCGAGCCCTCGCTCGAACCCCATGTGCTGACGGATCTGGTGGCTCCCGCAATCGAAAGTGTGGCGCGTCTGGCAGCGAGGCTTGATCCGCAGACCGATCCGGCTGAACCGCGCTATCTGCGCGACGCCGACGCCAAGCCGCAGGCCGGCTTTGCGGTACCGCATGAGGCTTCGCTCTGATGGTTTTCAATCCGTTTGGCCGAACGCCGGAATGCCTTATTCTCGAGATTGAGATGAAAGATGCACGCACCGCATCGCGCATTCATGGCGAAGCTTTTGCCCGCGCCTGGGGCGACGGTGAATTCGAAAGCCTGATCTCCCAGCATTCGGTTTTTGGTTTTCTGGCCTGTCCGGAAGGTCGCGCTCGCGACGGTGCGGCAGGATTCGTTTTGTGTCGCGAAGCAGCCGGGGAAGCCGAAATTCTGTCGATCGGCATCACTCCGAAACAGCGCCGAACCGGGCTCGGATGGCGTCTGATGCGCAGCGCCATGCAGGAAGCCAAGCGGCGCGGCGCCGAGGAAATATTCCTTGAAGTCGACGAAACCAATGCGGCGGCTGTTTTGATGTATCGCAAGCTCAAATTCATTCAGGTCGGCGAACGGCGGGCCTATTATGTCCAGGAAGGCGCACCGCGCACGACTGCGCTTGTCATGCGCCGCGATCTTCGCTAGTCCCCAAGTGACCGTCGGCGGCATTGGCGCCGGCAAATCCTCTGCACACAAGCAGGCGGGACAGGCGATGGACGAGCAGAAACCCTTGGAAGACAGATGTGCCGAGCGCGGAATGCGCATGACCGAGCAGCGGCGCATAATTGCCCGGGTGCTCGACGGCGCTGATGATCACCCCGATGTCGAGGAATTGCACCGGCGCGCCGTGCTGGTTGATTCGCGCATTTCCATGTCCACCGTCTACCGCACGGTCAAACTGTTCGAAGATATAGGCATCATCGAGCGGCATGATTTTCGCGACGGTCGCTCGCGCTACGAGACCGTGCCCGAAGAGCATCACGATCATCTCATCGATCTGCGCACCGGCACCGTGATCGAGTTCCATTCACCTGAAATCGAAGCGTTGCAGGAACGCATTGCCCGCGAACATGGCTTCCGGCTGGTCGATCACCGGCTCGAACTTTACGGAATTCCGCTCAAGACCGACAAGACCTAGCGCGCCGTGAGCATGGGGCCCGCGCGCAATCCTGTTTCGTCTGCCCGGCCATGATCGCCGCAGTGCGCGTCTTCTTTGTGGTTGCTGCTTTCATCCTGCTGACCTGTGCGCTGTTGCCGGTTCAGCTGATCGCGCTTGGATTTGGCCATTCGGTGATGCGGCGCTTGCCGCGCTGGTGGCACCGGATCATGTGCAGGGCTATCGGGCTCAGGGTGCGGCCGCATGGCCGTTTGGCGCAAGATCGTCCGCTGCTGCTGGTCTCCAATCACATTTCCTGGAAGGACATTCTGGTCCTGGGATCCGTTGCCGACGTGGTCTTTATCGCCAAATCCGAAGTCCGCAGCTGGCCGGTGCTCGGCTGGCTGGCGCGGCTGCAGCGCTCGGTGTTCGTCGTGCGCGCGGAACGGCGCAAGACAGGGGCGCAAATATCCGAGGTCTCCGAGCGGCTCCTGTCCGGTGAAGTCGTGGTGCTGTTTGCCGAAGGCACCACGTCTGACGGCAACCGGGTGATGCCGTTCAATTCGTCTCTGTTCGGTGCCGCCAGCGCGGCCATTGCCCATGCGCCTGAAGGCAAGGTTCATATTCAGCCGGTGTCGATTGCCTATACCGGCATTCACGGCATGGCTATGGGGCGCTATCACCGGCCGGTCGCGGGATGGCCTGGTGACGTGGCGCTGGGGCCGCATTTGCTTCGCGTCATCCGCAATGGAGCACTGGATGTCGATGTGGTTTTCGGTGAAGCGATCGCCTTCGATGCCGCCACCGATCGCAAGAAAACCGCGCGTCTTGTCGAGGCTCGGGTCCGCGACGGTCTCAATGCGGCGCTGCGCGGAAAACTCAATGAGTAGATCGCCATTTTCAAGCCACTGTTTTGCAGCTAAAAGCCCCCCATGACACAAGCACTCCTTACACCAGACGCCAAACCGGCCGCCGTGACAGGCGCTGAACCCGATGCACAGCCCAAAAAAGTCTTCGTCAAGACCTATGGTTGCCAGATGAATGTCTATGACAGCGAGCGGATGGGCGACGCCCTGACCCGCGACGGCTACCAGACCGTCGATTCGGTCGAGGCCGCTGATCTGGTGCTGATCAACACCTGCCACATTCGCGAGAAAGCCGCCGAGAAGGTCTATTCGCAACTGGGCCGGCTGGCCAAGCTGAAGAAACAGCGCAACGCCGAGGGCGGCGACCTGATGGTGGCTGTTGCCGGCTGTGTCGCCCAGGCCGAGGGCAGCGAGATCATCCGCCGCGCTCCGGTGGTCGATGTGGTCATCGGTCCGCAGACCTATCACTTGCTGCCTGAATCCTTGGCAAAGGCGCGCAAGGGCGAACGCGTGGTCGAAACCGATTTTCCGGCCGAAGACAAATTCGACGGACTGCCCGACGCGCCGGAAAAATCCATCCGCGCCCGCGGCGTTGCGGCTTTTCTCACGGTGCAGGAAGGCTGTGACAAGTTCTGCACCTTCTGTGTCGTGCCCTATACCCGCGGCTCGGAAGTCTCCCGTCCGGTCGACCGGATCATCCTTGAAGCCGAACGGCTGGCCGCAGCCGGCGTGCGCGAAATCACGCTTTTGGGCCAGAACGTCAATGCCTGGCACGGCAAGGGCGCAGATGGCCGCGAATGGGGGCTGGGCGAACTGCTTCGCCGGTTGGCGACAATCGACGGCATCGACCGGCTGCGCTACACCACCAGCCATCCGCGCGACATGGATGACGCGCTGATCGCCGCCCATTGCGACCTGCCCGAACTGATGCCCTATCTGCATCTCCCGGTGCAGTCGGGATCGGACCGCATTCTCAAGGCGATGAACCGCCGCCATACCGGCGAGGATTATCGCCGGCTGGTCGAGCGGATCCGCGCCGCGCGTCCCGACATTGCCCTGTCGGGCGATTTCATCGTCGGCTTCCCGGGCGAAACCGATGCCGATTTCGAAGACACCATGCAACTGATCCGCGACGTTACCTACGCCGCCGCCTTCTCCTTCAAATACTCGATCCGCCCCGGCACGCCGGGCGCAGGCATGGACAATCAGGTCGATGAGGCGGTCAAGTCAGAGCGGCTATTGCGGCTGCAGGAGCTTCTCAGTCAGCAGACCCGCGAGTTCGGCCAGCAATGCGTCGGCAAAACCGTGGAATTGCTGCTCGAGAAACCCGGACGCAACACTGACCAGATTGTAGGCCGCTCACCCTGGCTGCAACCGGTAATAGTTGATGCAAAGCTTGGGAAAATCGGTGACATTGTCAAAGTGCGAATCACACAACCCGGCACGAGCAGTCTTTTCGCGGAACCAGTGGAATGATGTGTTCGGGCAATTATGGAGCCAGATCGTTTGACCGCTGAGCACCTGTCTCGGACAGAAGCTGCGACGCCCGCCTCGGGCGCGTCGGATCCGACCCACCTTGAGCTGACCTTCGAAAACAACCGTCTCGCCAGTGAGCTTTTTGGTCAATTTGACCAGAATCTGGCGTTGATCGAGAAAAAACTGAAAATCGACGCCCGCGCCCGTGGCAACACGGTGGCCTTGCGTGGTGAGGAAATCGCCACCAACCAGGCACGTCGGGCGTTGGACTTTCTCTATGACCGGCTGCTCAAGGGTGCCAGTGTCGAGACCTCCGATGTCGAGGGCGCCATCCGCATGGCGCTGGCGGCGGACGACCAGTTGGTGCTGCCGACGCTTGAGCGCAAAGGCAAACTTGCATTGGCGCAGATCTCGACGCGCAAAAAGACCGTCATCGCCCGGACCCCGATGCAGGACACCTATATGCGCGCCATGGAGCGCACCGAACTGGTCTTCGGCACCGGTCCGGCAGGCACAGGCAAGACCTACCTGGCTGTTGCCCATGCTGCCCAGCTGCTTGAACGTGGTTCGGTCGAACGCATCATCCTGTCGCGCCCGGCGGTGGAGGCTGGCGAACGCCTGGGCTTCCTGCCTGGCGACATGAAGGAGAAGGTCGATCCCTATCTGCGGCCGCTTTATGACGCGCTTTACGACATGATGCCCGGCGACAAGGTCGAGCGCGCCATCACCGCTGGCGTCATCGAGATCGCGCCTCTGGCGTTCATGCGCGGACGGACACTCGCCAATGCCGCCGTGATCCTCGACGAGGCGCAAAACACCACGCAGATGCAGATGAAGATGTTCCTCACCCGTCTGGGCGAGAATTCCCGTATGATCGTCACCGGCGATCCGAGCCAGGTCGACCTGCCGCGCGGCGTCACTTCCGGCCTTGTCGAGGCCCTGTCGCTGCTTGAGGGCGTCAACGGTGTTGTCACCTGCCGTTTCCGCGCGGCCGATGTTGTGCGTCATCCTCTGGTGCAGCGCATCGTTGAAGCCTATGAACGCCGAGCCTCTTCCCAGTCTGACGATACTGCATGAGTGGCAGTCCGGAAATCAGCCTGGCGATCGCGGTCGAGGCCGGCGAATGGGGCGATGTTACCGCACTCGAGGCTCTGGCGTTGAGCGCACTTGATGCTGCCGCAAATGATCTGGCGCAGCGCGAGGCCCAGCCCTTCCCCGAAGATCCGCCGGAAGTGTCGCTTGTTCTTGCCGATGATGCGATGATGGCCGGGATCAATGCCGAATGGCGCGATCAACCCAAACCGACCAATGTCTTGTCATTTCCGGCCTTTCCGCTGACGCCTGGCGGCATGCCGGGACCGATGTTCGGCGACATCATTCTGGCCCGCGAAACCATCGAGCAGGAAGCCGCTGAACTGGACAAGCCGATCGATGCGCACATCACCCACCTGATTGTGCATGGATTTCTGCATCTTTTCGGTTATGATCACATTGAAAACAACGATGCCGAGAAAATGGAAGCGATCGAGACTCGCATTCTGGCCTCGCTTGGCCTATCTGACCCCTACGGCGACACTGAGCCGGTTTTACACCGAAGAGACGATGACCGATAGCAATGCCCCGGCCACAACCGGAGACGCCCAAAGCGCTTCGAGCGCACCTTCCACCGAAGAAGCCCCCAGTTATCTTCCCGTGCCCTATGTTGGAGCGCCGGACGAGCGCAATGGCATGGGGCTCTGGCAGCGGTTGGTCCGCGCGCTATTTCCGCCTTCCGATCGCGAATCCATCCGCGAGGATCTGACCGACGCGCTGCAGTCGGGCGGGGAATTGCATGAAGCGTTTTCAGCCGATGAACGCGCCATGCTCAACAACATCCTGCGCTTGCGCGAAGTCCGTGTCGAAGACGTCATGGTGCCGCGTGCCGATGTCGAGGCTGTCGACCAGACAACCACGCTTGGCCGGTTGCTCGAGATTTTCGAGGAATCGGGTCGGTCACGCATGCCGGTCTATGCGGAAAATCTTGATGATCCGCGCGGCATGATCCACATCAGGGATCTGTTGGGGTGGATCACCAAGCAGGCCCGCTCCAAACGCAGATCCGTCGCCAAGAGCGCGGTCGCTATTCAGAAGCGCAACGCGCTCAATGCATTGGAACTCTCCCGCGTTGACCTCAGCAAGACGATTCAGGAATCGGGCATAACCCGCAAGGTGCTGTTCGTTCCGGCCTCCATGCTGGCGTCTGATCTGATGCAGCGGATGCAGGCCAACCGAATCCAGATGGCGCTGGTGATCGATGAATATGGCGGCACCGACGGCCTGGTTTCGCTTGAAGATATCGTCGAAATGGTGGTCGGCGATATCGCCGATGAACATGACGACGAAGATGAAACGCTGATCAGCAGGATCGGTGAAGACGTCTGGATCGTCGACGCCAAGGCTGAACTGGATGATCTTGCCGCCGAAATCGGACCGGAGTTCGATATTCGCGCACAAAGCGAAGAAGTCGACACCATCGGCGGCCTGATTTTTTCCGAACTTGGTCGCGTGCCCGTGCGCGGCGAGGTGGTGCAGGCTTTGCTCGGGTTTGAGTTCCACGTTACCGATGCCGATCCGCGCCGTGTCAAGCGCGTGCGCATTGTCAGGAAGCGGCAGGGAACAAGGCGCCGGCCGGTCCGCGGCGAGCAGCCTTCCCCAAAACAGCCCGATGACGCCAGCGCCACCTGAACCGGTTCCGGTTTGAACAGCTGGTGACGGCGTTGTGCGGGGTTGGGCATATCGCGTTGGATGTTCCTGCAAAAAAGCCGTGCACCGCAACGGACAATGCCGTTGTTTTTTGAAAAGATGCAGCAACTGATTCGCTTGATAGCAAAGCGTCAGATGAGCCCGACTGGCGTCGGCGGGGAGTAGGCGGGATTTGGAACGGATAGCTGAAGCCATCATGCTGAGTTGGGGCGGCAAGCGGATCCTGCTGGCCTTTGGCGCCGGAGCGCTGTTTGTTATGGCGCTGCCGCCATTCAATTTCTTCGCGGTACTGTTTGTCTCGTTTCCCGTCCTGGTCTGGCTTCTCGATGGCGCCAGCGGCCCGGCTGATGCCGGCTTTCTGGGCCGGTTGCGCCCGGCCTTTGCCACCGGATGGTGGTTCGGCTTTGGCTATTTCGTGGCCGGCCTCTGGTGGCTTGGCAACGCGTTGCTGGTGGAAGGCGACAGCTTTGCCTGGGCTTTGCCCTTTGCCGTGCTCGGATTGCCCGCAGTCCTGGCTCTGTTTTATGGCGTCTCGACCGCTCTGGCGCGGCTGTTGTGGTCTGACGGCCTCGGCCGCATCGCAGCCCTTTCTGCCGCCTTTGGCCTGGGCGAGTGGGCGCGCGGATATTTCTTTACCGGATTTCCCTGGAACGCCATCGGGTATGCGGCAATGCCGGCGCCGCTTATGATGCAATCGGCCGAACTCGTCGGCATCTTTGGCATGTCGGCATTGACCGTGTTCGTGTTTTCCGCACCGGCCCTGGTTGGCACAAGGCGCGGCGCGGTCGCCGGAATTCTGGCGGCGCTGGTGCTGTTTTCGGCGCATGTCGGCTATGGCTGGTACGCTCTTGACCGGTTGGATACGACCGATTTGCAGCCATCAAAGGCGGTGGTCCGGATCGTCCAGCCAGCAATCGGCCAGTCCGCGAAGTGGGATATGGCCGAGCGCGAAAGGATCTTTGCCAAATTGCTGCAACTGAGCGCAGTGCCTCCGCGCGAGGGCAAACCGCGTCCAACCCATGTTGTCTGGCCTGAAACCGCGTTGCCGTTCCTGCTGACCGAAAATCCCGGCGCATTGTCGCGCATCGCCGACATGCTGCAGGTTGGTCAAACCCTGGTGACAGGGGCGGTCCGGTTTGAGGATGGTGTGGGCGGGGCGCCGCCACGCTACTACAACACCATCTATGTGATCGATGACGAAGGCCAGATCATCGGCTCTGCCGACAAGGCGCACCTGGTTCCTTTTGGGGAGTACCTTCCCTTCGAGACGCTGTTGCGGCGTTATGGCCTCGAGCCGATCGCAGAGACGTTTGGTGGCTTCTCCGCAGCTGACCGGCGTGGATTGCTGGAACTCCCCGGCGGTTTGGGTGCCATTCCGCTGATCTGCTATGAGGCTATTTTCCCCGATCTGTCGCATGTGTCCGATGGTCGCGGCACATTATTGCTCAATGTTACAAATGACACCTGGTACGGCAATACACCCGGCCCCTACCAGCACCTGCGGCAGGCACAACTGCGCGCGGTTGAAGTCCGCTTGCCTCTCGTGCGGGCCGCCAACAGCGGAATTTCTGCCGTCGTTGACGCCGGTGGACGTATTGTTGCCAGCATGGGGCTCGGAGAATCGGGTGTCTTCGATGTCGACTTGCCACCGGGCGCAGGTGATTTTTCGTACATCAAAAATAGGCAATTTAACTTTGGATTGATTATAGTCATAATGCTGGGCACGGCCCTGTGGTCGCGTAGGCGCAAAAGACAAGGCTTAGATTGACGAAAAACCCCTAAAATAGCATAGTTGTTTCGTCAACCCGTTTCCCGTCTCCAGATTGGCTGTGACTGAACCGTCGTTCTCGGAATTTTATGAATGCAATTGCTGCGGGATAAATCAACCAGAGAGTCTGAGGCTCTTGTCAGGACGAATTAATGATTGAGAACAAGAAAAAGCCCAATCCGATCGACATTCATGTCGGCAGCAGAGTGCGTCTTCGGCGCACCATGCTCGGCATGAGTCAGGAGAAGCTTGGTGAAGCGTTGGGAATCACTTTTCAGCAGATCCAGAAATACGAAAAGGGCACCAATCGTGTCGGCGCAAGCCGCTTGCAGAACATTTCTACCGTTCTCAATGTGCCTGTCAGCTTCTTCTTCGAAGACGCACCGGGCGACCCTTCGACCGGTCAGCCTGGAATGGCCGAGGCCAACAGCTCCAATTACGTGGTCGATTTCCTGTCGTCTTCCGAGGGCTTGCAGCTCAATCGCGCCTTCATCAAGATTCCCGATCCCAAGGTCCGGCGCAAGCTGGTCGATCTGGTCAAGTCGCTCGCATCCGAGCCCGAATCCGACTGATCTGCCTCTGTTCAAACCGCAACCGGTTTGAAGGCTGAGTGTTGCGGTGTCGCGTCATGTGCTCTTTGAGTGCAAGGCGCGACGCTGCGCTGAAATGGTCGGCTGGCGACCCGGCGGCTTTGGCTCTAATTAATCACATCAAGATATATTTATGTCATTCTGGCCTTGTCAGGGTTGTGAGTTGCCACTAAACAGGCTTCAACACTTCAATCTGATGGAGCCCGCCATGGAGCGCTCGACTTTCCTTTTCACCAGCGAATCCGTATCCGAAGGCCACCCCGACAAGGTGTGTGACCGTATTTCGGATGAAATCGTCGATCTGGTCTATCGCGAAGCGAAGAAAACCGGCGTTGATCCGTGGAGCGTGCGCGTTGCCTGCGAAACGCTGGCGACCACCAACCGCGTCGTGATCGCCGGTGAAGTCCGGGTGCCGCCATCGCTCATCAAATTGAACAAGGCAGGCCAGGAAGTCATCAATCCGGCCAAATTCAAATCCGCAGCGCGCAAAGCCATCAAGTCCATCGGCTACGAGCAGGACGGTTTTCACTGGAAGACCGCCAAGATCGATGTGTTGCTGCATTTTCAATCAGCTCACATTGCGCAAGGCGTCGACAATGCGTCAGACCAACAGGGGTCTGAAGGCGCTGGCGACCAGGGCATCATGTTCGGTTATGCCTGCAATGAGACGCCTGAGTTGATGCCGGCGCCGATCTACTACAGCCACAAGATCCTCGAATTGCTCGCCGAGGCCCGCCACAAGGGTGAAGGTGATGCCGGCAAGCTTGGTCCAGACGCGAAAAGCCAGGTTACCGTGCGTTACGTCGATGGTAAGCCGTCAGATATCGTGTCTATCGTGCTGTCCACGCAACATCTCGATGGCAGCTGGGATTCGGCCAAGGTTCGCCAGGTCGTTGAACCCTACATCCGCGAAGCCCTCGATGGTCTCAAGATTGCCGACGATTGCAAGTGGTATATCAATCCAACCGGCAAGTTCGAAATCGGCGGCCCGGATGGCGACGCCGGCCTGACCGGCCGCAAGATCATCGTTGATACCTATGGCGGTGCGGCGCCCCATGGCGGCGGAGCGTTTTCCGGCAAGGACACCACCAAGGTTGACCGGTCTGCAGCCTATGCCGCGCGCTACCTTGCCAAGAACGCAGTCGCTGCCGGTTTCGCTGACCGTTGCACCATCCAGCTCGCCTACGCCATTGGCGTGGCGCAGCCGCTGTCGATCAACGTCAATTTTCATGACACCGGCAAAGTCTCGGAAGAGGCCCTTGAAGAGGCGCTGCCCAAGGTCATGGATCTGACCCCGCGCGGCATCCGCACGCATCTCGATCTCAACAAGCCGATTTACGCACGCACCGCAGCCTATGGTCACTTCGGCCGCAAGGCTGGTCGTGACGGATCGTTCTCCTGGGAGAAGCTTGACCTGGTCAAGCCGCTCAAGGAAGCCATCAAGGGCTGAATTCGGAATTCTTCGGGTTTGTGAATGGCTGTTGGCAGGCATGATGCCGAGGATGAAATGATCAATGCTCCGCGGCGCAGCCGCGCCACCGAGGCCTTTTTTGGTCGCCGCAGCGGCAAGACTCTCAAGGCGCCGCAGATTGCGGCGCTTTCGGGGGTGCTGCCGCCGCTGAAGCTTGATCTGAAAAATTCACCGCCTGATCCGCTGGCCGCACTTTGGCCAGAGCCTGTCTCCGAGCTCCGGCTCGAAATCGGTTTTGGCGGCGGTGAGCACTTGTTGCACCAGGCAAGACAGGCGCCCGGTATCGGATTCATCGGGGTCGAGCCCTTCATCAATTCGATGGCCAAGATGCTTGCCGTGCTGGAATCCGATGGTCTGAGCAACATCCGTGTTCATGATGACGACGCCACCCAGGTGCTCGACTGGCTGCCGGATGCCAGTCTGGACCGGATCGATCTGCTTTATCCCGATCCCTGGCACAAGAAAAAGCACTGGAAACGCCGCTTCGTCTCAAAGGTCAATCTTGACCGCTTCGCACGTGTTCTCAAGCCAGGCGGCCGGTTCTGCTTCGCCTCCGACATCGACACCTATGTCAATTGGACGTTGACCCATATCGAGGCGCATCCGGATTTTGTCTGGACTGCGAAAGCTGCCGCCGACTGGCGTGAGCCCTGGCCGCAATGGCCCGGCACCCGCTACGAGGCCAAGGCCATCCGCGAGGGTCGCACGCCGTGCTATCTCGAATTTCAGCGCCGAGCCTGAAGTGATTTGCATTTTTCAATGAACTCGAAATGCAATTGGCTTTAACGGCCTGATATGCATTGAATTTCGTCTGATTTCACGGTGTAGGCGGCCTGTATCGGGGAATGCCCTTGCTCGTGGCTGTAAAACAGACTATATACCATTCAAATTCTTGATCGTACTGAGCAAGGGTGGGCCCGCAAGGACCCGCTCTTTTTTGTTGCCCCGCTCTCGTCGGGCCAGACGGTCAGACGCACAAACAGCCAGGACCGGACTCTATGACAGAAGACACCGCAGTGCCGAACGATCCAAGACTGGTCACCGAGACCGGCGTTGATGCGCGCATTGCCGAGATCGTCGAGCCGGTGATCGAGTCGCTGGACATGCGTCTGGTGCGGGTACGGTTGTCGGGTCAGAACGGTTACACCCTGCAGATCATGGCCGAGCGCCAGGACGGCACAATGAACGTCGAGGACTGCGAAGCGGTGTCCCGGGCGATTTCGCCGGTGCTGGATGTAGAGGATCCGGTGGAAAAGGCGTATCATCTGGAAATCTCGTCGCCAGGCATCGACCGTCCTCTGGTTCGCCGGTCCGATTTTGTGCGCTGGGAAGGCCATCTCGCCCGTTGTGACGCCTCTGTGCTGATCAATGGTCGCAAACGTTTTCGCGGCTTCATCCGCGATGTCACCGAGACCGGATTTTCGATTGAGCGCGATCAGCCGGCCTATGGTGAGGACAATCTCGCGGTCATCCCGTTCACGGCGCTGGCCGAAGCCAAGCTTGTGCTGACCGATGACCTGATCCGCGAATCGCTTCGCGCCGACAAACTGGCCAAGGCCGCGCTCGCAGTTGAAGACAATGATACCGGGGAAGTCCCGGACGTTCCTGAAACCTCGGAAACAGGAACCCCGGACTGAGCCGGGTTCGAAACGAATTGAATGGCGCCAGGTTGCGGCGCAATTGATCCGGTCCGCTTGATGGACCCAAACCAGACAAGGCCTGCCGATTGCAGGCCGATACATGGAGACAGACATGGCAGTCAGTGCAAACAGGCTTGAGCTTCTTCAGATCGCCGATGCGGTCGCACGCGAGAAGTCCATTGACCGCGAAATCGTGATCGAAGCCATGGCTGATGCGATCCAGAAGGCCGCGCGCTCGCGCTACGGCTCGGAATCCAATATTCGTGCCGACATCAACGCCAAGACCGGCGAAATTCGTCTCCAGCGTCTGCTGGAAGTTGTCGAGCACGCCGAAGACTATTCCCTGCAGATCCCGCTGGCCCTGGCCCGCGATCGCAACCCTGATGCGCAGCTTGGCGATTTCATCGCTGATCCGCTGCCGCCGATGGATTTCGGCCGCATTGCCGCCCAGTCGGCCAAGCAGGTCATCGTGCAGAAAGTGCGCGAAGCCGAACGCGACCGCCAGTACGACGAATTCAAGGATCGCATTGGCGAAATCGTCAACGGCACAGTCAAGCGTGTCGAATATGGCAACGTCATCGTCGACCTCGGCCGCGGTGAAGGTATCGTCCGCCGCGACGAGACCATTCCGCGCGAAGCCTTCCGCTATGGCGACCGGGTTCGCGCCTATGTCTATGACGTTCGCCGCGAGCAGCGCGGCCCGCAGATTTTCCTCTCGCGCACCCATCCGCAGTTCATGGTTCGGCTGTTCCAGATGGAAGTGCCGGAAATCTATGACGGCATCATCGAGATCCGCTCGGTCGCCCGTGATCCGGGCAGCCGCGCCAAGATCGCCGTGATCTCCAATGATTCCTCCATCGATCCGGTCGGCGCCTGCGTCGGCATGCGCGGTAGCCGCGTTCAGGCAGTCGTTGGTGAATTGCAGGGCGAGAAGATCGACATCATTCCATGGTCGCCATCGCCGGCCACTTTCATCGTCAACGCACTGCAGCCGGCAGAAGTGTCCAAGGTTGTGCTTGACGAAGATGCCGAGCGTATCGAAGTCGTTGTGCCCGACGAGCAGTTGTCGCTGGCCATCGGCCGTCGCGGCCAGAACGTCCGTCTTGCTTCGCAGCTGACCGGCTGGGATATCGACATCCTGACCGAAGAAGAAGAAAGTCAGCGTCGCCAGAAGGAATTCAGCGAACGCACGGCGCTATTCATGGAAGCGCTTGATGTCGACGAAATGGTCGGTCAGGTGCTCGCCTCCGAAGGCTTCAGCCAGGTCGAGGAAGTTGCCTATGTCGATCTCGGTGAAATCACCGCGATCGAGGGGTTCGACGAAGAAACAGCAAGCGAACTTCAGACCCGCGCCAAGGAATATCTCGACAGGCTCGAAGCCGAACTCGACAACAAGCGCAAGGAGCTTGGCGTTGAGGATGAGTTGCGTACTGTTCCCGGTATAACCACGCAGATGATGGTGGCGCTGGGTGCTGACGGCATCAAGACCGTTGAAGACTTCGCCGGTTGCGCTGTTGACGATCTGACCGGCTGGTCGGAACGCAAGGACGGTGAAACCAAGCGGTTTGACGGCCTGTTCAAGGGGCTGGACATCACTCGCCCTGAAGCCGAATCGATGATCCTCTCAGCCCGACTTGCTGTCGGCTGGATCACCGAGGATGAGGTGGTTATGCAGGAAGTGGACGAAGATGCCGAAGCTGAAGCCGA